>JAUNHQ010000034.1 GCA_030535425.1 Pseudomonadota bacterium
CCAGGGCTTGTCCCAGCCGGCGGCCAGTTGCGAGCAAAAGGGGTATTCGTGCGCATGCTCGGCCATGAAAAAGCGCCGCATGTTGCGCACGACCATGAGGATGTGCTGGTCCACGGTGTAGACGTGGAACAAATCGTGCTGCATTTGCCCCACGATGCGGCGAAAGGGCCACAGGTAGCGGCCCAGCACGCTGGTCTGGTTCATCAGCCGCAGGGCGTGGGTGATGCCCTGGGGCTGTTGCAGCAGGGCCAGAAAGGTCTGGCGGTTGACGGGGTCGGCGCGAAAGGCCGGGTTCATCAGCGTGCGGGCGTGGTAGAGGGCGCGCAGCGTGCGGGCGGACAGGCCTTTGAGTCCTTCGGTCTGCGCGTAGAGCAGGAAGGTTTCCAAGATGGCGTGGGGCTGGCGCTGGTACAGATCGTCGCTGGCCACTTCGATCAGGCCGCCTTTGTCGAAGAACCGGGGGTTGATGGGGCGCAGCGCGGGCGCGGCCTGGCCCTGGCGCGCGCGCAGGGTTTCTTCCAGCCCTTGCAGCAGGATCTGGCTGAGCTGGGTGACGGCTTTGGCGGCCCAGTAGTAGCGGCGCATCAGCACTTCGCTGGCGCGCAGGGTCAGGCGGCCTTCAGGGTTGAAGCGGTGTTGCAGGCCAAAGGATTCGGCCACGGCGTTTTGCAGGTCGAACACCAGGCGGTCTTCGCGCCGCTTGGCGATCAGGTGCAGCCGCGCGCGGATGGTGGCCAGCAGCGCCTCGTTGTGGCGCAGCTGGCGCGCCTCGTGCGGGGTGGCCACGCCGGCGCGGGCCAGGTCTTGCCAGTGGTGGCCCAAGCCGGCGGCGCGCGCCACCCACAAAATCACTTGCAGATCGCGCAGGCCGCCGGGCGATTCTTTGCAGTTGGGCTCCAGCGCGTAGGGGGTGTCTTCGTATTTCAGGTGGCGCTGGCGCATCTCCAGCCGCTTGGCGGTGAAAAACGCCAGCGGGTCCATGCGGGCCATGAAGCGTTGCTGAAACTGCTTGAACGCCTGCCGGTCGCCCGCGATCAGGCGCGCTTCCAGCAGCGCGGTCTGCACCGTCACGTCTTCGGCGGCCAGGGCCAGGCTGTCGTCGGCGGTGCGCACGCTGGAGCCGATTTCCAGCCCCACGTCCCAGCAGCGGGTGATGAACGCCTCGATGCGCTGGCGCAGCGCCTCATCGCGCGTGGGGTCGGCATCGGGCGGCAGCAGCACCAGCACGTCCACGTCGGAGTAGGGAAACAGCTCGCCGCGCCCATAGCCGCCCACGGCCAGCAGCGCGCAGCGGGGGCAGAAGCTGGCGGCCTGCCACAGTGCGCGCAGGGTGTCGTCGGTCAGCGCGCTCAAGCGCGCCAGCGCCTGGCGCACGCGGCGCACGGCCAGGCCCGTGCCGTGCATGGCGGCCAGCAGGTCGGCCTTGCGCTGGCGGTAATCGGAGCGCAGGCGGGCGGTGGTGTCGTCGGCCCCGCCAGGGGGCAAGGCGCTGGCGGCGGGCGGGGGGCTCATGCCGCGCTGGCCGCGGCCTGGATGAAGGCGGGCGGCGGCGGGCTGCCGGCCGAGAGGGTGAGCACCTCATAACCCGTGGGCGTGACCAGCACCGTGTGCTCCCACTGGGCCGAGAGGCTGCGGTCCTTGGTGACGATGGTCCAGCCGTCGTTCAATTCCTTGATCTCGCGCCGGCCCAGGTTGATCATCGGCTCGATGGTGAAGGTCATGCCCGGCACCAGCTCTTCGCCCGTGCCGGGCTTGCCGTAGTGCAGCACCTGCGGGTCTTCGTGAAAGGTCTGGCCAATGCCGTGACCGCAGAACTCGCGCACCACCGACAAATGGTGCCCTTCGGCAAATTTCTGGATGACGTGGCCAATGTCGCCCAGCCGCGCGCCGGGCTTGACCTGCGCAATGCCCAGCCACATGGCTTCATAGGTCAGCGCGCACAGGCGTTTGGCGGCAATCGAGCATTCGCCAATTTCGAACATGCGGCTGTTGTCGCCGTACCAGCCCTCGGGGGTGATGACGGTGACATCCACATTCACGATGTCGCCCTTTTTCAGCGGCTTGTCGCTGGGGATGCCGTGGCACACCACCTGGTTGACCGAGGTGCACACATGGCCAGGGTAGGGCGGGTAGCCGTGCGGCTGGTAGCCAATGGTGGCCGAGCGCGTGCCGCGCGCAGCCATGGCGGCGGCGGCCAGGCGGTCGATCTCCAGCGTGGTGATGCCGGGCCGGATGTGCGGCGTGATGTCGTCCAACACCTCGGAGGCAATGCGGCAGGCCTGGCGCATGGCGGCAATGCCCGCGTCGTCTTTGATGGTGATGCTCATGAGGCGGGATTATCGCCAGCTCAGTCGATGAGCGCGGCCTGCACGGGCGGCATGTCCTCTAACATGCCGCCCGTCATGCCTGCTTCGCCTGCCACGCCGTCACCGTCATCCGTTCTGCCGCTGGAGGCTGGCGCCATCCTGGCGCTGGCGGCGCGCTCCATGTTCGATCTGTTCGCCAATGCCAGCCAGGGCATGCTGCTGGTTGACCGCGATGCGCGCGTGGTGTGGATCAACGACTTGTACCGGCGCTATCTGCCCGCCTTGGGCTTTGCGCGCGAGCAGGACTTTGTGGGGCATCCCGTGGCCAGCGTGGTGCAGAACACCCAGATGCACCGCGTGCTGGAAACGGGCCAGCCCATCTTGCTGGATTTGCTGACCAACCGGGCAGGCACCTTCGTGGTCAGCCGCATCCCGCTGCGCGACGAAGCGGGCGCCGTGATTGGCGCCCTGGGCATCGTGCTGTTCGATCAGCCGGCAGCCAACCTGCAACCGCTGATCGCCAAGTTTGCCCGCTTGCAGCAAGAGCTGGATGCCGCGCGGCGTGAGCTGGCCTTGCAGCGCAGCCGCCCGGCCACGCCTGGGCAGCGCCAGGCGCGCCACAGTTTTGCCAGCTTCATTGGTAGCAGTGCCGCGGCGGTGGCCGTCAAGCGCCAGGCCCGGCGCGCGGCCCAATCGGCCAGCCCGGTGCTGCTGCTGGGCGAAACCGGCACAGGCAAGGAGTTGCTGGCCCATGCCATCCACGCGGCATCGGCGCGCGCGGGCGGGCCGCTGGTCAGCGTCAACATTGCCGCCATTCCGGAAACGCTGCTGGAAGCCGAGTTCTTTGGCGTTGCCCCTGGTGCCTACACAGGCGCAGGCAGCAAAGGCCGCCAAGGCAAGTTCAAGCTGGCCGATGGCGGCACGCTGTTTCTGGACGAGATTGGTGACATGCCCATCAGCTTGCAGGCCAAGCTGCTGCGCGCTCTGCAGGAAGGCGAAATCGAGCCGCTGGGCAGCAACCAACTGCAACCCTTTGACGCACGCATCATCGCCGCCACCAGCCGCGATTTGCCCGCGATGGTGCGCCAGGGGCGTTTTCGCGAAGACCTGTACTACCGCCTGAATGTGCTGCCCATCCATGTGCCGCCACTGCGTGCCCGGCGCAGCGATCTGCCTGCGCTGGTGGAAGCCTTGGGCGAAGACATGGCCCAGCGCGGCACCCCGCCGCCTGAGCTGACCCCCGCCGCCATGGCACTGCTGGCTGCGCAGCACTGGCGCGGCAACATCCGCGAGCTGCGCAACGTGCTGGAGCAAGCCGTGCTCAGCGGCGATGGCGGCGTGCTGGATGCACCGCACATGGCGGCCGTGCTGCGCCAGTCGGGCCTGTCAGAGCTGGCGCCTGCCGCGGCTTGGCCGCCCGAGCTGTCTGCCAGTGCCTCGCCTGGGGCCGATGACGCCTTGTTGCGCCCGTTGGCCGAGCAGGTGGCTGAGCTGGAGCAGCGCGCCATTGCCGCCGCGCTAGCCGCTTGCCAAGGCAACAAGCTGGCCGCTGCGCGCCGCTTGGGCATCTCGCGCGCTAAGCTGTATGACCGTCTGGAAAACCCTGATCTTTTTTCGGGCATTTGACTAATATTTAGACATTTCATTGTCTGAATATCAGTCAATGCGCGGCTTGGTGCTGCCTTTTACCTTGGCAGGGCGCGCGCCGCAGCCTGTCCATGAAACGGGTCTGTGAACGGGTCTGCGCCTGGTGCTGGGCCGCGTATCGCCCAACCAGGCCAACCCCTAGCCGGGCCTACCCAGCGGGATGCCTGGCACGCCATATGCAATGAGCGGGTGCAGAACTACGACAGGAGATATGTCCCATGCATCGCCGCACCCTCATCAGCTTCAGCTCCCTGGCCGCCCTGGCGGCGCTGTCTGGCCCCGCCCTGGCCGCGGGCGATATCAAGATTGCCCATGTCTACAGCAAGACCGGCCCGCTGGAAGCCTATGGCAAGCAAACCCACACTGGCCTGATGATGGGCCTGCACTACGCCACTGGCGGCACCATGCAGGTAGCGGGCAGGAAGCTGGTGGTGATTGAAAAAGACGACCAGGGCAAGCCCGACCTGGGCAAGAGCCAGCTGGCTGCTGCCTACGCCGACGACAAGGCCGATCTGGCCGTCGGCCCCACCTCCAGCGGCGTGGCCCTGGCCATGCTGCCGGTGGCCGAGGAGTACAAGAAGATTTTGCTGGTCGAGCCCGCCGTGGCCGACAGCATCACCGGCGACAAGTGGAACAAGTACATCTTCCGCACGGGTCGCAATTCCAGCCAGGACGCCATTGCCAACGCCGTGGCGCTGGACAAGCCAGACACCGTCATCGCCACGCTGGCGCAGGATTACGCCTTTGGTCGCGACGGCGTCAAGGCTTTCAAGGACGCACTGAAAAAAGCCAAGCTGGTGCATGAGGAATACCTGCCGACCAACACCACGGATTTCACCGCCGGTGCGCAGCGCCTGATCGACAAGCTCAAGGGCCAGCCCGGCCGCAAGATCATCTTCGTCATCTGGGCGGGCGCGGGCAACCCCTTCAAGATCGCCGACCTGGACTTGAAGCGCCACGGCATCGAAATCGCCACTGGCGGCAACATCCTGCCGGCCATGGCCGCCTACAAGAATCTGCCGGGCATGGAAGGGGCCACGTACTACTACTTCGGCATTCCCAAGAACCCCGTGAACGAGGCGCTGGTGTCCGAGCACTACAAGCAGTTCAAGCAGCCGCCGGACTTTTTCACCGCAGGGGGTTTTTCAGCCGCCATGGCCATTGTCACGGCCTTGAAGGCCAGCGGCGGCGACACGGGCACCAACAAGCTCATCAAGACCATGGAAGGCATGAGCTTTGAAACGCCCAAGGGCAAGATGACCTTCCGCACGCAAGACCACCAGGCCATGCAGAGCATGTACCACTTCAAGATCAAGGTGGACCCGGCCTTTGCCTGGGGCGTGCCTGAACTGGTGCGCGAGATCAAGCCCGAGGACATGCAGGTGCCCGTGCGCAACGGGCGCTGAAGGCGCCCGGGTGCCCGCATGGCTGTAATGGCGGCCTGGCTTGGCCTTTTGCCGCCCAAGCCGGTTGATGGCGGCTGCGTGCCGCCATGAAGCTGAAAAACCGGGTTTCATTCGCGCTGCCTGCGCTGGCGGTGCAGGTCTGCTTTTAGTCGTGACGTGCATCCGTGTCATGGTGTTTTCCCACTGAACATTTTTCATGCTTTCGACCGAGAACCTGACCATCCGCTTTGGCGGCCATGTGGCCGTCAACGCGGTGACGTGCAGCTTTGCGCCGGGCACGTTGACGGCCATCGTCGGCCCCAACGGCGCGGGTAAAACGACGTATTTCAACCTGATCTCGGGCCAGCTCAAGGCCACGGCGGGCAGCGTGCGGCTGGGCGGACGAGACTTGTCCGGGCTGCCGCCGTCGGCGCGCACGCGTGCGGGGCTGGGGCGTGCATTCCAGCTCACCAACCTGTTTCCCAACCTGTCAGTGCTGGAGAACGTGCGCCTGGCAGTGCAGGCCACGCGCCATGCGGGGCTGAACCTGTTGAGTATCTGGAGCGATCACCGCGAGATCACGCGGCGCGCGCACGAGATTCTGGAGGCCGTGTCCATGGGCGAGCGCCAGCACATGCCCGTGGCCAGTCTGCCGCATGGCGATCAGCGCAAGCTGGAGGTGGCGCTGCTGATGGCGCTGGACCCGCAGGTCTATATGTTTGACGAGCCCACCGCAGGCATGAACCATGACGAAGCGCCCGTGATCCTGAATCTGATTCGCGAGCTGAAAAAGGACAAAACCAAAACCATCTTGCTGGTGGAGCACAAGATGGATGTGGTGCGCGAGCTGGCCGATCGCATCATCGTGCTGACCAACGGCACGCTGGTGGCCGATGGCGAGCCGGCCGAGGTGATTGCCTCGCCCGTGGTGCAACAGGCCTACCTGGGCGTGGCGGCGGCTGAGGCGGAGGAGGGCGCATGAGCCAGGATGTGTTGCTTGAGCTGCAAGGGGTGCACACGCATATCGGTGCCTACCACATCCTTCACGGCGTGGATTTGCAGGTGCCGCGCGGGCAGTTGACCATGCTGCTGGGGCGCAATGGGGCGGGCAAGACCACCACGCTGCGCACCATCATGGGCCTGTGGCGTGCCAGCGCGGGCCGCATCACTTTCAACGGGCAGGACATCTCGGCCTGGCCCACGCCGCGCATCGCGCAGCAGGGTGTGGCCTACGTGCCGGAGAACATGGGCATTTTTGCCGACCTGACCGTGAAGGAGAACATGCTGCTGTCCGCGCGCAGCGCACGCACGGCGGCGCAACTGGATGAGGCGCGCTTGCAGTGGATCTTCTCGCTGTTCCCGGCCATCGAGAAGTTCTGGAACTACCCCGCGGGCAAGCTGTCTGGCGGGCAAAAGCAGATGCTGGCCGTGGGCCGCGCCATCACTGAGCCGCGCGAGCTGCTCATCATCGACGAACCCAGCAAGGGCCTGGCGCCCGCCATTGTCAACAACATGATCGATGCCTTCTCACAACTCAAGGCCAGCGGCGTGAGCATTTTGCTGGTGGAGCAAAACCTCAGCTTTGCCAAACGTCTGGGCGACACGGTGGCGGTGATGGACGATGGCCGCGTGGTGCATACGGGCTCCATGCAGGCGCTGTCCGAGGATGAGGCTTTGCAGCAATCGCTGCTGGGGCTGTCGCTATGAACGGCACGACACGCATGGACTACAAGCCCTTGCTGCTGGTGCCGCTGGCGGCGCTCGTGGCGCTGCCGCTGGTGGGCTCGGGCAGCACTTGGCTGACGCTGACCGTGGCCGGGCTGGCCATGGGCATGATTATCTTCATCATCGCCTCGGGGCTGACGCTGGTGTTCGGCCTGATGGACGTGCTGAATTTCGGGCACGGCGTGTTTATTGCGCTGGGCGCCTTCGTGGCCGCCAGCGTGCTGGGCAGCATGGGCGACTGGACGGCTTCGGCCAGCTTGTGGCGCAACCTGGTGGCGGTGTTGCCCGCGATGCTGGTGGCCATGCTGGTGGCGGGGGCGCTGGGGCTGGCGTTTGAGCGTTTCATCGTGCGCCCGGTCTATGGCCAGCACCTCAAGCAGATTCTCATCACCATGGGCGGCATGATCATTGGCGAGGAGCTGATCAAGGTGATCTGGGGGCCGCAGCAGATTCCGCTGCCGCTGCCCGAGGGCATGCGCGGCGCGGTGCTGCTGGGTGATGCGGCGGTGGAGAAATACCGCCTGCTGGCGGTGGCTGTGGGGGCGGCGGTGTTTGCGGCCCAGGTCTGGGTGCTGACGCGCACCAAGGTGGGCCTGCTGATCCGCGCGGGCGTGCAAGACGGCGAGATGGTGCAGGCGCTGGGCTACCGCATCCGCCGCTTGTTCGTGGGCGTGTTTACCGTGGGCAGCGCGCTGGCCGGGCTGGGCGGCGTGATGTGGGGGCTGTACCAGCAAAGCGTGGTGCCGCAGATGGGCGCGCAGGTCAATGTGCTGATCTTCATCGTCATCATCATCGGTGGCTTGGGCAGCACGCTGGGTGCGCTCATCGGCGCCTTGCTCGTGGGGCTGATGGCCAACTACACCGGCTTTCTGGCGCCCAAGCTGGCTTTGTTTTCCAACATCGCGCTCATGGTCGCCATCTTGCTGTGGCGCCCGCAGGGTGTGTACCCGGTGGCCAACCGCTGAAAGGAGATTGGCCATGATAACTATAAAATCAATAGCTAAAAACGCGCGCCAATCAAGCGCAAATGCTATTTTTTGTTTTATGTCCGAAAGGGGTGCCGCATGCTGAGCCGCCTGCTTTCGCACGATTTGCCCCGCAACAGGCTGCTCAGCCTGATGCTGCTGGCCATTTTGCTGGGCCTGGCGTTCGCGCCCTTCATCTTTCCCGGTGTGAAGGCGCTGAATGTGGCAGCCAAGATTTTGGTGTTCATCGTGCTGGTGGCGGGGTTTGACCTGCTGCTGGGCTACACGGGCATCGTCAGTTTTGCGCACACCATGTTTTTTGGCATCGGCGCCTATGGGGTGGCCATTGCTTCCAGCCGGCTGGGCGCGAGCTGGCAGGCGCTGGGCCTGGGGGTGGGCGCGGCACTGCTGGTGTCGCTGGCGCTGTCGGTGCTGATCGGGCTGTTTTCTCTGCGCGTGCGGGCCATCTTCTTTGCCATGATTACCCTGGCCGTGGCCGCCGCATTTCAGACCCTGGCTTCGCAGCTGTCAGACCTGACCGGCGGCGAAGACGGCCTGACCTTCCGCCTGCCGGAGTGGCTCTCGCCCAGCTTCGAGCCGTTTGAAAGCGAGTTTCTGGGGGTGCTGATCGACGGGCGCATCATCAGCTATTACCTGCTGTTCGTTTGCGCCGTGCTGCTGGTGCTGCTGTTGCTGCGCATTGTCAACTCGCCCTTCGGGCGCGTGTTGCAAGCCATTCGCGAAAACGAATTCCGTGCCGAGGCCATTGGCTACCGCGTGGTGGTGTATCGCACGCTGGCCAGCGTGCTGTCGGCGCTGGTGGCCTGCCTGGCCGGCTGCATGCTGGCCATCTGGCTGCGCTACAACGGGCCGGATACGTCGCTGTCCTTTGAAATCATGATGGACGTGCTGCTCATCGTCGTCATTGGCGGCATGGGCACTGTCTATGGCGCCGTGATCGGCTCGGTGCTGTTCGTGGTGGCGCAAAGCTACCTGCAGGATTTGCTGCGGCTGGGGCACGAGGCCACGGCGGCCTGGCCGCTGCTGCCCGCGCTGTTTTCGCCCGACCGCTGGCTGCTGTGGCTGGGCCTGCTGTTTGTGTTGTCGGTGTATTACTTCCCCACTGGTGTGGTGGGGCGGCTGCGCGCGCGCGGCGCGCACCACTGAGGCGGCGGCCGCAGACCGCTGGTTTTGACCCCACGTTTTTTCCCGCACCGCTCATGAGCATGCCGTTTTCATCGCACTACGTTCGCTGCGCTGGCCGCGAGCTTCACTACACCGACTGGCATCCCGCTGGCAATGCGCCCGTGCGCGGCACTGTCGTGGCCTGGCATGGCCTGGCGCGCACCGGGCGCGACATGGACGAGCTGGCCGCACACCTGTCGGCACGGGGCTGGCGCGTGGTCTGCCCCGACATGCTGGGCCGCGGGCTGAGCCAGTGGGCAGCCGATCCGCCCAAGGAATACTGCCTGGCCTTTTATGCACAGCTGGCTGAAGAGCTGCTGGCACAACTGGGCATTGCGCAATGCCACTGGGTCGGCACCTCCATGGGCGGGGCTATGGGCACTGTGGCGGCATCGGGCCTGGTGCAGCCGGCGCTGGCGCGGCGCATTTGCAGCCTGGTGCTCAACGACAACGCGCCCGAGCTGGCCGCGCCCGCGCTGGAGCGTATCAAGGCCTATGCGGGCCAGCCGCCCGCCTTTGATACGGTGACGGCGCTGGAGAGCTTTTTCCGCACGGCTTACCAGCCCTACGGCTTTCTGACCGACGCACAGTGGCGCCGCCTGACCGAAACCAGCACCCGGCGCCTGCCCGATGGCCGCGTGACCCCACATTACGATCCGGCCATCGTGGGCCAGTTCATCCATCACCCGCAGGACTACAGCATCTGGCCGCATTACGACGCGCTGCGCATTCCCGTGCTGTTGCTGCGCGGGCAGGCTTCAGACCTGGTGCGGCGCGAAACCGCCGAGGCCATGTGCCAGCGCGGCCCGGGCGCGCACGGCCTGCTGCAATGGATCGAGGTGCCTGACTGCGGGCACGCCCCGGCGCTGAATGTGCCGCAGCAACTGGCCTGGGTAACGGATTTTCTGGAGCGCGCCAGCCCGGTGCGCTGACACGGCCAGGCTTTTTCAAGCAGCGCGGCCACCGTGGCCGTGCCGGTACGTGTGGCACAAGCAGTGGTGCGGCGGCGCTGGCGCTTCAGGGCCGCAGGGGTTGCACCGTATCGCCCGCCTCGGCCACGCACAGGCCCTCGGGGGTATCGGGCGGCAGGGGCTGCCAGCCGTGGCGGGTGACGATTTTTTCGCCGTCCAGGCAAAACGCCAGCCGCTGCGCGCCAGGGGCTTGCTGGCGGGCAAAGGCTTCCAGCGCATCGGGCAGGCTGATGTCTTGCATCAGGCCCAGCTGGTCGTCCTCGGGGTGGTCGTTCAGGTGGATCAGGGGCATCAGGCTGGCGGCCAGCTTGGTCAGGTGCGAGCCGATGTTGACCCGCGTGGGCGTGTAGCCCGCCGCGCGCAGCCAGTGCTGCGCCTGCTGGCGCAGATCGGGCGCATCCGGCAGCTGGCCCCAGGCGGCGGCCATCAGCTCGGCCACCCACTGGTTGCAGTTTTGGTAGAGCGTGCTGAAAGGGTAGGCGTTGGCGCTGTAGGTGGCGGCCAGCAGGCGCTGCGCCAGCGGTTTGTGCAGCGCCGTGGTGCGCAGCGCGTCAGCCTGCCCGGCAGGCAGCAGCACCAGCGACACATGGGCCGCGCCGGGTGCGTCGGCACTCAGCAGAAAACCGGCCAGCCCCTGGTCAAACAGGCGCGGGCGGCCTTCGTCGCAGTCGTAATACAGCTGGCGCACCGACCAGGGCACGTCTGTCCCATCGGCCAGCAGCACGCCGGCGTGCGAATAGCGCAGCCCAAAGCGCTCCAGGCTCAGCCCGCTGCGGCCAATCAGGGCAATGCGCGCACCGCTGGCGCTGACGGCCGCGCGCACGGCGCTGGCCAGTTGCAGGATGCGGTCTTGCGTGGCGGCCGACTGTGTTGGCCCCGGCTGGCAAAACGCCATGGAACTGCCCGCCGATGGGCTGGCGGCGGCGGGCAGACAGGCCATGCCAGCTGCCGCCATCAGGGCGGTGGCCAGATAAGCGGCCAAGCGGCGGCGCAGGGCAGGGTGTGGCAAGAGGGGTTTCAGCGCCAGTGGCTTACAGCGGGCGCGTGTTCAGCTCGCGCTGGGTGGCATCGGCCAGCACCAGAAAGAAAGGCTCGTTTTGCGCGCCGCGCGCAAATTGCAGGCCATAGTCGCGCCGCTGCACCTGAATCACCTCGCCTGCGGCGGGCCGTTGCGCCCCAAAGGCTTGAGCGGGCACGTCCAGCTCAAAGGCCGGGGCGGCATCGTCTTGCGGCACCAGCGCCAGACGCAGCGTGCGGCCCTGCGCATCCACGGCGGCCACCCCGTCCACCCGGTAGCCGCCCGCGGGGATCAGGGCAGTCTTGTCCCCATCGCCGCCCCCAGCCAGGCCCGAAATGGAATCTGACGAACCGCGCAGCGAAGCCGAACCGGCGCTGCTGGCCGACGAACCCGCGCTGGACGTGGCGGTGACCAGGCTGTCGGCCTGGGCGGGCAAGCTCAGGGTCAAGGCGGCAAAGGCCAGAGCGGCCAAGGGAAGGTGTGTCATGGTGTGGCCTTGTCAGGCAGTCAAAAGGCGCCAAGGGTAAGGCAAAGGGCCAGCCCGATGCGCCGCTTGGGCGAGTCTGGGCAGGACAAAAACAGGTGATCATGAAGGTCTCGGTCATTTGCCCCTGATGCATTCGTACCTCATTGCTTACCCGCTTCATCATGATGCAGCCTTCGGACTTTCGTTTTCACCACCCTTTGCACGCGCGCGCAGCCGGGGTGGACAGGCCAGGCACGGCCCTTTTTTCGCATGAGCTGATGGACTTTGACAGCGCCTTTGCCCACTACTGGCGGGCGCTGGCCGTGCCCTACGCTGCGGCGATGCAGCGGCTTGGGGGGCACATCGTGCTGCGCAAGGCCACGGTGGAATGCCGCACGGCCCCCCGCGTGGGCGAGCCGCTGGATGTGGCCCTGCGCTGCGAGCGCATCGACCACGCCGGCATGCGCTTTGTTGGCGCCATCTTTCATGACGGGCAATGGCTCAGCGCGGGCGAATGGGTCTGCGACTTTGCCGATGCGGTGACGCACGCCAGCCGCCCGGTGCCCGCGCCGCTGCGCCAGCTGCTGCAAGCCTACGAAGCCGGTCAGCCCATCACCCGCGTGCAGACCGGTGACTGGGCCACCCTGGCCGACGCGGCCTCGGCCGTGCGCACGGCGGTTTTCGTTGAAGAGCAGGGCATTTCCCGCGATGACGAATGGGACGCCGCCGACCCCACGGCCGTGCACGTGGTGGTGCACAACCTGCTGGACATGCCCGTGGCCACTGGCCGCCTGCTGCACGAAGGCCGCCCAGGCAGCGGCACCGCCCGCATTGGCCGCGTGGCGGTGGACAAAAGCTTGCGCGGCACGCACCTTGGGCAGCAGGTGATGCAGGCGCTGCAACAGGCCGCCTTGGAACGGGGCGACCGCCACGTCGTGCTGAGCGCCCAGCGCAGCGCCGAAGGGTTTTATGCACGCCTGGGTTACGTGGCGCAGGGCGAGCCTTACGAAGAGGTGGGCATTGCGCACATCGACATGCGGCGGGCTTGGGGCGTTGTGGGGGGCTGACGAAAATAGTGATCTGACCCCGATTTTCTTGGATCTGTGAGTGGCTCACCAGCACGCGGTTTTGCTCCGCCTGCACAGGCTGCCGCAACAGAGCCAGCGAATGCGCAATGCGCGCTTGTCTACCGTCGTGTTGCGACAGCAGGTCCAGTAGCATGCGGCCAAAGGCGATGTGGGCAAAGTCGTGGCAGCGCGCGTAGGGGCTGGACAGCAGCAACCTGGCCCAGGCCGTGTGGCGCTGAAGTTGGCGGGGCTGCTCAATGCTGTCTACCCCGTCCCGGTCGGTGGCGCCGTGGCGAAAGGAAAGTAAACCACCAGCTGGCCTTATTCAAGGCACGCAGCAGCGCGGCTCGATCGTTTGCTGGCCCTGCCGCTGGCTGGGCGTGTGCAGGCCCACTGAGCAGTGGTGCGGCCAGGCTGGCGGCGATAAAGAAGGTGCGGCGGGAACGAAGCGAGGGGCCTCTATAGGAACGGCTGAATAGGTGGCGGTGCTGAAATTTTAAATTGACTCCAGTTTTTAGGGTTTAATTTTCTCACGATTGTTGGTTTGGTGTTTTTTCTTGATTGACTGATGCTGGGTTATCGCTTTCGATGTAGAGGTCCGCATTGTTATGAATAATCGTCAGTTTTTTTCCTGCTTCTTGTTCTGTGATGATATAAAAATGTCTGGTTGTTCTGAGTAGAAGTTTGCCTTTGATGATTGATTCTTTATTTGCCTTGTTGATTATATTGACGGGTATTTCGCCGCCAACCCGAAATTGCTGTAGTGAAATTTCAATCAAATCCGCTGTCACATTGCGAAAAACAAAAGGAAGAAAAGCTGTGACGCCAATGAATGCGGCTGTGGGAATCCAATTGCTAAGTTTCTTCTTTATGTCTTCACCAATGAATGACGACAAGTAGATGCACACAAAAAGAGAAAAAAATGATATCCCGAGATATATATTTGGTTTTTCGGCTTGCAGCAAGCTATAGAAAAGCTGGTAGTGCATGATTGATGCCGTGAAGAAAAGCGCCCATGTCAACCAGCGATAATCTCCATATTTTCCAGTTCTTTTTTCTTCTATGATGGCCGCTTTAAATAATATAATAAATCCGAATAAAAATAATGAAACGAAAAACAAGAATATGAATTCGGCTACAATTAGCGTCCTCATTCCGAAGGCGTCCTCGGAAATGAATTCATAAGAGAAAAACCTCTTTTCTGCCATGTAGATCATGGTGAAATACATTGGCAGGAATCCAAACCAAGATGCTGATATGAAAGCAATCAGTGCTCTGTATAGGAATGGCTTTATTTCGATGGGACGTTCTGCTTTGTTTGATCTGAAAATTGGTTTTGTTAGGTTTTTCATTGATGCATCCTTTCGAAATGAGTAAGGATTTGAAAAAAATAGAATTAGATTAAATTTTGGAATGCCTCAAAATTCCTCAAAGCCAGATGTGGCTAAAACCACTTTTGCGTAAACCTCAGCGCATGCCTGCTTGACCGTATGCCTGGCGTGCGCAGTCCGCTGCCGCACAGCTTGCCGCTTGGTTCAGAAACCGTGCAGCGCATGGCACCACCTAAAATCCTAGTCCCGGCCCACGCCCCAGTTAGCGGCGTGCATTTCTGATCCCTCTTACCTTTACTTCAAGCCCTCGCCGTGACCCAGCACATCCATTTTTTCGACGGCGGCAACGCCTTGAGCGACTTTCGTGCGCGCCAGCTGCTGCCGCGCTTGCAGGCGGTGGCGCCCGCCGTGGCTTCGGTGCGTGCGCGGTTTGTGCATCTGGCCGGGTTTGATGCGCCGCCGGATGCGGACACGCTGGGGCGTTTGGCGGCGCTGCTGACGTATGGCCCGCCGTGGCAGGGGGCGCAGGCCGAGGGCGATGCGGTCACGCTGGTGATGGCGCCGCGCCTGGGCACGGTGTCGCCCTGGGCCAGCAAGGCCACGGACATTGCGCGCAACTGCGGCATCGCCCTGCACCGGGTGGAGCGCTTGGTGCAGTACCACATTGGCCTGTCGCGCAAGCTGATAGGGCGCAACCAGCTATCGAAAGATGAGCTGGGTGCGCTGGCCGCGCTGCTGCACGACCGCATGACCGAAAGCGTGCTGGACAGCCGCGAGGCCGCGCGTGCGCTGCTGACGGAGCTGACACCCGAGCCGCTGGCGCAGGTGGACGTGCTGGGCGCGGGCCGCGCGGCGCTGGTGCAGGCCAATGCCGCATGGGGCCTGGCGCTGAGCGATGACGAGATGGATTACCTGCTGGCGGCTTTCACGCAGCTGGGGCGCAACCCCACGGATGTGGAGCTGATGATGTTTGCCCAGGCCAACAGCGAGCACTGCCGCCACAAGATTTTCAACGCGCAGTTCACCATTGACGGGGCGGCGCAGGCGCAAAGCCTGTTTGCCATGATCCGCCATACCGAGCAGCAAAGCCCGCAGCACACCGTGGTGGCCTACAGCGACAACGCGGCGGTGATGGAAGGCGGCGAGGTTGAGGTTTTCAGGCCCCAATCGGCCTTTGGCGCGCACCCAGAGCGCGCGAGCAGCTATCAAAAAGATACTTCCTTGCGCCATGTGCTGATGAAGGTGGAAACGCACAACCACCCCACGGCGATCAGCCCTTTTCCGGGGGCGGCCACGGGGGCGGGCGGCGAGATCAGGGACGAGGGCGCCACGGGGCGCGGTGCGGTGCCCAAGGCGGGGCTGACGGGCTTTAGCGTGAGCAAGCTGTGGGGCGGCATGAGCGATGCGCCCGGCGGCAAGCCTGCGCACATGGCGCACCCGCTGCACATCATGACCGAGGGGCCGCTGGGCGGCGCGGCGTTCAACAACGAGTTTGGCCGCCCCAATCTGGCGGGGTACTTCCGCGAATACGAGCAGGTGTTCGATGGCGCAGACGGTGCAGGCCATGCCGGCGGCCCGGTGGTGCGCGGCTACCACAAGCCCATCATGATCGCCGGGGGGTTGGGCAGCATTGACGCGCGGCTGACGCACAAGGTGGCGTTTGCCCCCGGCACGCTGCTGGTGCAGCTGGGCGGGCCGGGCATGCGCATTGGCATGGGCGGCGGCGCGGCCTCGTCGCTGGCGGGCGGGGCCAACGCGGCGCATCTGGACTTTGACTCGGTGCAGCGCGGCAACCCCGAGATCGAGCGCCGCGCGCAAGAGGTCATCACCGCCTGCCAGGCGCTGGGCGATGCCAACCCCATTTTGGCCATTCACGACGTGGGGGCCGGGGGCCTGTCCAACGCTTTTCCTGAGCTGGTCAACGACGCTGGGCGCGGCGCGCGCTTTGACCTGCGCGCCGTGCCGCTGGAAGAAAGCGGCCTGGCGACCAAGGAGATTTGGTGCAACGAAAGCCAGGAACGCTACGTGCTGGCGCTCAACAACGTGCAGGCGCCCGAATCGCTGGCGCTGTTTGAGCGCATCTGCGCGCGCGAACGCTGCCCGTTTGCCGTGGTGGGCGTGGCCACGGATGAGCGGCAGCTGGTGGTGGGCGATGTGGATTTGCCCCTTGCTCCGCTGCCAGAAGGCGGCCATGAGGGCAGCCATGAATGCGGCCATAGTGGGCGCGCTGCGGGTCAGCAGGCGGGTGTGCCTGCACCCCAACCCGCCCCCGGCGCGGCAGCAAGCCAGCCCGTGGACATGCCCATGAACGTGCTGCTGGGCAAGCCGCCGCGAATGCACCGCGACGTGCAATCGGTGGCGCGCCGCTTTGCGCCCCTGAACCTGGACGGCGTGACGCTGCAAGACGCCGTCATCCAGGTGCTCAGCCACCCCACGGTGGCCAGCAAACGCTTTCTCATCACCATTGGCGACCGCACCGTGGGCGGCCTGACCCACCGCGACCAGATGGTGGGCCCCTGGCAAGTGCCCGTGGCCGACTGCGCCGTGACCCTGGCTGACTTTGCCGGCTTTGCCGGCGAGGCCATGAGCATGGGCGAGCGCACGCCGCTGGCCGCGCTGGATGCGCCCGCCTCTGGCCGCATGGCCGTGGCCGAAAGCATCACCAACCTGCTGGCCGCCCCCATTGAGCTGCCCCGCGTCAAACTCAGCGCCAACTGGATGGCCGCCTGCGGCGAGCCGGGCGAAGACGCGGCGCTGTACGCCACCGTCAAAGCCGTGGGGCTGGATCTGTGCCCCGCGCTGGGCATCTCCATCCCCGTGGGCAAAGACAGCCTGTCCATGCGCACGCAGTGGCAGGGCGAGGACGGGGCGGCGCAAAAAGTCGTCTCGCCCGTCAGCCTCATCATCAGCGCCTTTGCCCGCGTGGACGACGTGCGCGGCACGCTTACCCCGCAGCTCGACCGCGAGCAGCAAAGCACCCTGGTGCTCATCGACCTGGGGCGCGGGCAGCACCGCATGGGCGGCTCCATCCTGGCCCAAACCCTGGGCCAAAGCGGCGGGCCGGTGCCCGATCTGGACGATGCCGCGCTGCTGAAAAACCTGGTGGCCGCCATCAACCAGCTGCGCGCCGAAGGAAAAATCCTTGCCTACCACGACCGCAGCGACGGCGGCCTGCTGGCCTGCGCCGCCGAAATGGCCTTTGCCGGCCGTGTTGGCGTGGCGCTGAACGTGGACATGCTCATCACCGAAGGCGACGGCATCAGCGACAGCCGCATGGAAACGGGCGACGCCAAGAACTGGGCCAGCCAGGTCAGCGCCCGGCGCGAAGAACTCACCCTCAAAGCCCTGTTCAGCGAAGAACTGGGCGTGCTGCTACAAGTGCGCAGCGCCGAGCGCGATGCCGTGATGCAAGTGCTGCGCGCCCACGGCCTGTCCGCATGGAGCCACGCTGTCGGCACCACCCGCCCAGACAGCGCTCCCATCGACAAAGGCAAAGGCAGCTTGAGCGTGTGGCGCGACACGCGCGAAATCTTCAGCGCCAGCCTGTTCGATCTGCAACAGGTGTGGGACAGCGTGAGCTGGAAAATCGCCCGCGAGCGCGACAACCCCGAGTGCGCCGACATGGAACACGCGGCCGCAGGCCACCTGGCTGACAGCGGCCTGCATGTGCACATCTGCCCAGATCTTCAGCGAAAAATGGCCGAAGCGCTTGGTGGGAGCGTGCAAGCAGCTATCAAAAAAGAAGCAAACGCCGCCTCTGCGGCCAGCCCCGCCATCCTCAGCGCCCGCCCCAAAGTCGCCATCTTGCGCGAGCAAGGCGTCAACAGCCACGTGGAAATGGCCTATGCCTTTACCGAAGCGGGCTTTGAAGCCTTTGACGTGCACATGACCGACCTGCAAACCGGCCGCGCCCGCCTGGCCGACTTTGCCGGCCTGGTCGCCTGCGGCGGCTTCAGCTATGGCGACACCCTGGGCGCGGGCATTGGCTGGGCGCGCTCCATCACCTTCAACCCGCAGCTGGCCGAGCAGTTTGGCCAATTCTTCCAGCGCGGCGACACCTTTGGCCTGGGCGTGTGCAACGGCTGCCAGATGTTTGCCGAGCTGGCCGACATCATCCCCGGCGCCAGCGCGTGGCCGCGCTTTACCACCAACGCAAGCGAACGCTATGAAGCCCGCCTGTCGCTGGTAGAAGTGCTGGACTCGCCCAGCCTCTTTCTGCAAGGCATGGCCGGCAGCCGCCTGCCCATTGCCGTGGCGCATGGCGAAGGCTTTGCCAACTTCAGCCAGCGCGGCAACGCGCAGCAGGTCATTGCCGCCATGCGCTACGTGGACGGCCAGGGTCAGCCCACCGAAGCCTATCCCCACAACCCCAACGGCAGCCCCGGCGGCCTGACGGCCGTGACCACCGCCGACGGGCGCTTCACCGCCATGATGCCGCACCCCGAGCGGGTGTTCCGCAACATCCAGATGAGCTGGACCCCGCTGCCCAAGAGCGACTTCAGCCCCTGGATGCAGATCTGGCGCAACGCGCGCAAGTGGGTGGGCTAGGGCCCGCCTGCTGCGCGGACATGCCGGTGAAGGGACATGGCCGCCGCAGGCGGTGGCGGTTGCCGTCAGTGCCCAAGGGAAGAAGGCGAGGCGCAGTTGCCCGGGCTGGGCCAGCGTCCTTGCGCAGCCGCCAGCGTCAGTGTGGACTGAAAGCGGCGCGGCTGGCCGGTGATGGGGTCGTCAAACGCCAGTTCGCGCGCCAGCAGTTGCAGCGGGCGCGTCTGATCGTCGGGGGCGCCGGGCGGGTGCAGCACCTGGGGGTAGAAGGCATCGCCCAGCAGGGGCAGGCCCAGCGCCTGCATGTGCAGGCGAAGCTGGTGGCGCCTGCCGGTGATGGGCCGCAGGCGGTACAGCGCCCAGGGGCCGTCAGGGCCAGGGGGCAGCACGGCAGCCAGCGCCATGTGGGTTTCGCTGTTGGGGGCGCCAGGCACTTCGCGGCTGATGAAAAAGTGGCTGGCATCGGGTTCGAGGCGGCTGCGGTGGGTGCGCGGAAAGGCCAGATGCGGGTGGTGTGCGGCCACGGCCTCGTACAGCTTGTGCATGCGGCGATCGCGCAGCAGCGCCTGGTAGGCATGGCGGGTGTGCGGCTGCACGGCAAAGGCGACGAGCCCGGCGGTGTCGCGGTCGATGCGATGAATGGGGCTCAAGCCCTCCAGCCCCAGCCGTTGCTTGAGCCGCACCAGCAGGCTGCGCTGCACGAAGCGGCCGCTGGGGGTGACGGGCATGAAGTGCGGCTTGTCGGCCACAACCAGCCATTTGTCTTGAAAAACGATGCGTTCCGTTTCGGCAGCGGGCGGCTCGTCAGGCGTATGCCGGTAATAGAACAGGCGCTGGCCAGGCTGACAGGGGGTGTCGGCGCGCAGGGGCTGGCCATGTTCGTCAAGCACGCCGCCGCTGGCCATGCGCTCGCGCCACTGGCTGACCGACAGGGCGGGCAGGCGGCTGGCCATGAAGTCGGCCACGCTGGCCCATGGCCCGCCGGTGACGGCCACGCAGCTGGCGCTGACGCCAGCGCGCATGGGTAAGACGGCGGGGCGGGCAGGGCGGCTCATGCCGCCCTCGTGCGGCACGCATGAAGATGGGGGATGTTTGCTTTTAAAAATATAGCTAACATTGACCGTCTGTCAAGCGCGAATGGCCTTTTTGACTGATGATGCTCAAGGCGCTGCAAAAGGTGGCTCAGGCGCCAAAGAAGTTCTTCAGCCGGTCGGTCCAGCTTTCGGTGCTGGGCGAGTGCTTGGCACCGCCTTTTTTGAGCGAGGCGTCGAATTCCTTGAGCAGCTTTTTCTGGTGTTCGGTCAGCTTGACCGGCGTTTCGATGCTGATGTGGCAGTACAGATCGCCTGGGTAGGACGAGCGCACGCCTTTGATGCCCTTGCCGCGCAGGCGGAACTGCTTGCCTGCCTGCGTGCCTTCGGGTATGTCGATGGCGGCCTTGCCGCCCAGGGTGGGCACTTCGATTTCGCCGCCCAGAGCGGCGTCGGCAAAGCTGATGGGCACCACGCAGTGCAGGTCGTCGCCGTCGCGCTCGAAGATGTCGTGCTTGGCGATGCGGATTTCGATGAACAGATCGCCCGGCGGGCCGCCGTTGGTACCGGGCTCGCCATTGCCAGTGCTGCGGATGCGCATGCCGTCGTCGATGCCGGCGGGGATTTTCACTTCCAGCGTTTTCTGGCTCTTGATCTTGCCCTGGCCGTGGCAGCTGCCGCAGGGGTCTTTGATGAGCTTGCCCGTGCCCCGGCAGTGGGGGCAGGTCTGTTGCACACTGAAAAAGCCCTGGCGCATCTGCACCACGCCCTGGCCGTGGCAGGTGCCGCAGGTGGTGGCGCTGGTGCCGGGTTTGGCGCCGGTGCCGCCGCAGGTGTCGCAGTCGTCCCAGCTGGGGATGCGGATTTGCGCGTCTTTGCCGCTGGCGGCTTCTTCCAGGGTGATGTCCATGGCGTAGCTCTGGTCGGCGCCGCGGTACATCTGCCGCCCGCCGCGCCCGCCGCGTGCGCCGCCGCAGATGTCGCCAAAGGCTTCGGCAAAGCCGCCAAAACCCTCGGGGCCGCCGCGCATGTTGGGGTCTACCCCGGCGTGGCCGTACTGGTCGTAGGCGGCTTTTTTCTGCGGCTCAGAGAGGACTTCGTAGGCTTCCTTGGCCTCTTTGAACTTCAGCTCCGCTTCTTGCGCGTTGCCCTGGTTGCGGTCAGGGTGGTACTTCATCGCCAGCTTGCGATAAGCCTTTTTGATTTCATCGTCGCTGGCGTTTTTGGGCACGCCGAGGACTTCGTAGTAGTCGCGCTTGGACATGGGGCAAAGAGGTTAAGCGCTCAGCGTTGGGCGTTGAGCGAATTGCGCAAGCCGTTGAGCAGGGCATAGAGCCGATCTATGCGGGCTTGCAATGGAGGGAGGCTGTCTTGCGTCAAAAAACCTAAGGCAGCTGAAAGCAGCACTTGAGTTTGCAGCTCGTTGAGCGAACCGCGGGCCACGGTGACGAAGTGAGAGAACTCTTTTTTGGTACTTCTGCCTGCGCCTTCAGCCAGATTGGAGGGGATGGAGACTGCAGCGCGTCGCATTTGAGACTTGAGGCCAAACGTTTCCTCTTGCGGAAATCGTTCGGTGTGCTGATACACAAGCCTGGCAAGCTCGAATGAGACTTGCCAGGCCAGCAGGTCGCGGAAATTCCGCACGCTCAACGTCCAACGCTCAACGCTGAACGGGTTTAGTCTTTCTTGACTTCCTTGACCTCGGCATCGACCACGTTGTCATCGGCCGGGGCGGCAGAAGCGCCTGCGCCAGGTGCGGCGCCACCGGCTGCGCCTGCGGCGGCAGCGGCTTGGGCTTCGGCGTAGAGCTTCTCTCCCAGCTTCTGGCTGGCGGTGGTCAGGGCTTCGGTCTTGGCCTCGATGGCGGCCTTGTCGTCGCCTTTGAGGGCTTCTTCCAGGGCCTTGGCGGCTGTGTCGATTTGCTCTTTCTCAGCCGCATCCAGCTTGTCACCGTGTTCGGCCACCGACTTGCGCACGCTGTGCAGCAGGGCGTCGCCCTGGTTGCGGGCCTGCACCAGTTCCAGTTTCTTGTGGTCTTCGGCGGCGTTGAGCTCGGCGTCTTTGACCATTTGCTGGATTTCGGCTTCGCTCAGGCCGGAGTTGGCCTTGATGGTGATCTTGTTTTCCTTGCCCGTGGCCTTGTCTTTGGCAGATACGTGCAAGATGCCGTTGGCGTCGATGTCGAACGTGACCTCGATCTGGGGCATGCCGCGCGGGGCGGGGGCAATGCCTTCGAGGTTGAACTCGCCCAGCAGCTTGTTGCCGCTGGCCATCTCGCGTTCGCCCTGGAAGACCTTGATGGTCACGGCCGGCTGGTTGTCGTCGGCGGTGGAGAAGGTCTGCGCGAACTTGGTCGGGATGGTGGTGTTCTTGGTGATCATCTTGGTCATGACGCCGCCCAGGGTTTCAATGCCCAGGGACAGGGGGGTCACGTCCAGCAGCAGCACGTCCTTGCGGTCGCCCGAGAGCACCTGGCCCTGGATGGCAGCGCCCACGGCCACGGCTTCGTCGGGGTTGACGTCCTTGCGCGGCTCTTTGCCGAAGAACTCCTTGACCTTGTCCTGCACCTTGGGCATGCGGGTCTGGCCGCCGACCAGGATCACGTCATGGATGTCGCTGACGGACACGCCCGCGTCTTTGATGGCGATGCGGCATGGCTCGATGGAGCGCTCGATCAGGTCTTCCACCAGGCTCTCGAACTTGGCGCGGGTGAGCTTGATGTTCAGGTGCTTGGGGCCAGAGGCATCGGCCGTGATGTAGGGCAGGTTGATGTCGGTGGCCTGGCTGCTGGAGAGCTCGATCTTGGCTTTTTCAGCGGCTTCTTTCAGGCGCTGCAGGGCCAGCACGTCTTTGGACAAGTCAACGCCTTGCTCTTTCTTGAACTCGGCAATCACGTAGTCGATGATGCGCTGGTCGAAGTCTTCACCGCCCAGGAAGGTATCGCCGTTGGTGGAGAGCACTTCGAACTGTTTTTCGCCATCGACGTCGGCGATTTCGATGATGGACACGTCGAACGTGCCGCCGCCCAGGTCATACACGGCGATCTTGCGGTCGCCCTTGTCCTGCTTGTCCAGGCCGAAGGCCAGGGCCGCGGCGGTGGGTTCGTTGATGATGCGCTTGACGTCCAGCCCGGCGATGCGGCCCGCGTCCTTGGTGGCCTGGCGCTGGCTGTCGTTGAAGTAGGCGGGCACGGTGATGACGGCCTCGGTCACGGGCTCGCCCAGGAAGTCCTCGGCGGTTTTCTTCATCTTGCGCAGGATTTCGGCACTGACCTGCTGGGGGGCTTTCTTGTCGCCGCGCGCGCGCACCCAGGCATCGCCGTTGTCGGCCTGGATGATTTCAAAAGGCATCAGGCTGATGTCTTTTTGCACCTCGGCGTCGGTGAACTTGCGGCCAATCAGGCGCTTGATGGCGTACAGCGTGTTCTTGGGGTTGGTGACGGCCTGACGCTTGGCGGGCGCGCCCACCAGCACTTCACCGTCTTCCTGGTAGGCCACGATGGAGGGCGTGGTGCGTGCGCCTTCGGCGTTTTCGATCACGCGGGTGGTGTTGCCTTCCATGATGGCCACGCAGCTGTTGGTGGTGCCCAGGTCAATGCCAATGATTTTTCCCATGTGTGTTCTCCGTGAATGCTTTAAAAAGTTGGAATGCTTTGGAAACTGCGGCTGGATGCGGTTTTTTCAAGCGTGCCGGCGCTGTGTTTTGAGCGCCAACGCGCTTACTGCGGCGGCGCGGCCACGGTGACCAGGGCAGGGCGCAGCACGCGCTCGGCAATCAGGTAGCCTTTTTGCAGCACGCTGACCACGGTGCCGGCTTCTTGCTCGGCGGGCACCATGCTGATGGCCTGCTGGCTGGCGGGGTCGAACTTTTCGCCGGCAGCGGGGTTGACCTCGATCACTTTGTGGCGCTCCAGCGCGCTGATGAGCTGGCGCAGCGTGGCCTCGGTGCCTTCGCGCAGCTGCGTGGCGCTGGCGTTGTCCACCGCCAGGGCCGCTTGCAAGCTGTCGAGCACGGGCAGCAGGCTTTCGGCAAAGCTTTCGATGGCGAATTTGCGCACCTTGGCCACTTCTTCGTCGGCACGGCGGCGTGCGTTTTGCGCCTCGGCCTGCGCGCGCAGGGCCTGATCGGTCAGCTCGGCCACCTTGGCTTTGAGGGCGTCGGCTTCGGCGCGGACGTTGTCCAGCTCGGCCAGGGCGTCGGCCTCGTTGGCGGCTGCGGCGGCCTCGATTTCCTCGGGGGACATGGACGGATCGATGGAGGGGTCAAACGGCTGGGAGGGCTGTTGCGGGTCGGACATAGGCGGATAAGTGCGGATAAAGGCAACTGTGCAGGCGCGAAGCCTGTTGTGGTGACGTGGTGACGAAAGACTGCCAGGGCATGTGGGCGCTGGGCGGCGGTTTTCAAGAGGACGGGGTTTAATGCTACTTTTTATATAGCTTTAAACCCTTGTGTATTGCGCGCAAATGGACATTTTCTTAATGTGTGCTTCTTGTCGCGCACGTAAAAAAACCGCCTCAGGGGCGGTTGGCCGATTCAGCGAGCGGGGGGCGTTAGCCCGAGACGGCTAGCAGCTCTACGTCGAACTTCAGCGTGGCGTTGGGCGGAATGACGCCACCTGCGCCGCGCGCGCCATAGCCCAGCTCGGGCGGAATGATGAGGGTGCGCTGCCCGCCCACTTTCATGCCGGCCACACCCTCGTCCCAGCCTTTGATGACATGGCCTGCGCCCAGCGGAAAGGCAAAGGGCTGGTTGCGGTCGCGGCTGGAGTCAAACTTGGCGCCCTGCTGGCCATTGGCGTAGAGCCAACCGGTGTAGTGCACGGTGACGGTCTGGCCGGGCTGGGCCTGGGCGCCGGTGCCAGGCTGTGTGTCGGTGATTTGCAGGCCGCTGGGAAGAAGACTGGTCATGGGGGTGGTGGGGCAAATGGCAATGGGACAAATGCCAGGCAACCACGCGGCAGGGTGCCTGGGCAAGAGGGGAGAAGAAGGCAAGGAAAGCTTGCGGTGCCAGTCAAGGGCGCAAGCCGGTTACTTTTTCTTGGTTTGCGCTGCGACCCATTTGGTGGCAAAGGCTTGCAGATCGGACAGGCGCTTGATGAGGTCAGAGCCGCTCAGGGTGAGGCTGTAGCCGTCGCTGTCGTGGGTGACAAAGCCTGCGGCGCGCAGCTCTTTGAGGCGGGTGTTGAGGGTGTTGGGGGTGATGCCGCCCACGCTGTCTTGCAGCAGGCGGAAGGTTTGGGGGTGGCCGTCGCGCAGTGCCCACAGCACGCGGATGGCGTAGCGTGATTCCAGCAACGCCAGCAGCTGACCTGTGGCAGCGTTTTCCTTGGAACTCATGTCTGGCTTCTCCTCAAGTGGCGCGGTGTGCGCTGGGTGAAATATAGCGCAAATTACTGAAACGCTAGCAGTTTCATAGCTTTCTGCGCTGCCAGTTCGTGGGGTTGGTGCTACAAATAGGGGAATGCCGCTTGACCGGCTTCCTGGCTTGCGGCTAAGAGTGTATCGACAGTGATACAGCTTTTGCAGCGACCTTAGGGCCTGTTGAGAATGAGCATGACAGCGGGCTTGAGGCCAAAACGGCATCTATGGCGTTGTCAATGCTCGCCATGGCTGGGCTATGCCTGCACTTGACGCCTTGTATCTGCCTATTTTTGGCACTCCATCCCGCTGCGCCCGCCCATTCCCAACAGACCCTAGCCCAGCAAGCCTTCAAACATCATCACGGGCACCTGTTCGCCAGCGGCCACGTCGCCCTGTTCGTGGCTCAGCATGATCAGGCCGTTGGCTTGCACCATGGAGCTGAGCACACCCGATCCCTGATGGCCGGTGCTGCGCACACTGAGGCTGCCTTCGGCTTGCTGGGTGACGATGCCGCGCTGGTATTCGGTGCGCCCAGGTTTTTTGCGCAGCGTGTGTTCGCTGCGCGCCATCAGGGGTGGGGGGGCGGCTGTGTCGCGCGCACCCATCATGTGCAGCAGAGTCGGGCGCACGAAAGCGAGAAAGCTGACCATGGCGGCCACGGGGTTGCCGGGCAGGCCCAGCAGCAAGGTGCTGCCCTGGGCTGTGCCAATGCGTCCGGCGGCCATGGGGCGGCCTGGGCGCATGGCGATGTGCCAGAAGGCGACTTCGCCCAGCTCCTGCAGGATGGCCTGGGTGTGGTCTGCTTCGCCCGCGCCCACGCCGCCGCTGGTGATGAGGGCATCGGCCTGGGCGGCTGCATGTGAGAAAGCTTCGCGCAGCAGGGCCGGGTCGTCGCGAATGACGCCCAGGTCGATCACGTCCACACCCAGCCGGGTGAGCAGGCCGTGCAGGCTGTAGCGGTTGCTGTCGTACACGGCGCCAGGGCGGGGTGGCTGGCCAGGGGCGAGGATTTCGCTGCCAGTGGACAGGCAGGCCACGCGCAGGCGGCGATAGACGGGCGCCTGTGTCAGCCCCAGACTGGCCAGCAGGCCCAGCGCGGCAGGGCCCAGGCGCTCGCCTTGGCGCAGTGCGGGCTGGCCAGCCATCAGGTCTTCGCCGCGCTGGCGGCGGTGGGCGCCGGGGCGCACGGTATCGGCGGGGATGTGCACGTGCTCGCCCCGCACCTGGGTGTGCTCTTGCGGCACCACGGTGTCCAGCCCATCGGGCAGGGTCGCGCCGGTCATGATGCGCAGGCACTGGCCCTTGCCCACGGGGCCGGTCCAGGGCTGGCCGGCCAGGGCCGTGCCGATGACATGCAGGGTCAGGGGCTGGCCGGGCGCCATCTGGCTGCCGGCAAAGGCGTAGCCGTCCATGGCAGCGTTGTCATGCGCGGGCACGCTGATGGGCGAGATGATGTCGTGCGCCAGCACGCGCCCCAGGGCTTGCAACAGGGATACGGTTTCCTGCTCTTGCGGCGGCAGCGGCCAAGCCAGCCGAAGCAGGTCAGCCAGTACCTGATCGACAGGCGTGTCAGCAGGCGTATCGCCTGCGGGTGTGCTGAGGGGCGGAGGCGAGGTGTCGGTCATAGCCGCAAAGGCGAAAAGAGGCGGGAAGGGGTATCCAAAAGGAAAAGCTGCACAGCGTACTTCAAAACCTCAGGGCTGCATGCGCCCCAGGTGCATCAGCGCCATGCCTGCCACCACAATGGCGCCGCCTGCGGCCAGCGAAATGTGCATGGGCTCGCGCAGCCACAGCGTGGCCAGCGCCACGCCAAACACTGGCACCAGCATGATGTAGGCCGATGCGCTGCCTGCCCCCAGGGCTTTGATGCCTTCAAAGTACCAGGCATAGGCCAGCGTGGTGGACAGCAGCGCAATGGCCAGCAAATACAGCCAGATATCGACAGGCGCGGCCCAGGCCGCTTGCCAGCCGGCCACGCCCTCTGTTGCCAAACTGGCGGCGGCGAGCATGGCTGCGCCCAGCAGCGCCGTGGCGCAGGTGGCCACAAAGGGGTCGATGCCCTGCATGACCACGCGCCCCATCAGCGTGTAGGCCACCCAGCAGGCCACGCAGCCCAGCATCAGCCATTCGCCCAGGCCCAGGCCGCCGCCCAGCAGCAGCCAGGGTGCGCCCTGGGCCATGGTAATGAGCGCGCCGCCAAAGGCCAGCGCCATGCCCAGCATGATGCGGGTGTTGAGCCGCTCGCCAAACAGCCAGGCCGCCAGCGCCAGGGTGACGGCGGGGTTGATGGCTACGATGACCACGGCGCGCCCGGCAGGCATGTGCTGCAAGCCCGCCATGAACAGCGCCGCATAGCCAAACACCCCGGCCGCCGCCGCCGCACTCAGCCCCAGCCACTGCCGCGTGCTCAAGGCGCGCAACTGCCGCAGTTGCCCGCGCCAGGCCAGCCACAGCAGCAGCGCCGCGCTGGCCAGTCCAAAGCGCCACGCCGAGGCCGTCAGCGGCGGCAGGGCTTGCGCCACCACGCGCGCCCACGGCCATGACGCGCCCCACAGCGCGGCCATGGCCAGCAGGCGCAGATGAACGGGCAGGGTGGACGTGTTAACGGACATCGGCAAGTCAATCGTGGAAAAAGAAAATGCGACAACCCTGGCGCTTACGTAGGTTGCACGCAGGCTCGGCATGGTGGGGCGGCTTGTTCCAGCCAATGCAGCTCAGCCAGGGTGTTGGCGTTGGCAAAGGCCAGCGGGTCATCGTCTGGCGGGCCAAAGGGCGCCAGGGCTGGGCCGTGCTGCGCGGCCCAGGCGCCCACTTTGCGCCCGCCAGCGGCCAGATAGGCTTGCAGGCTGCCTTGCAGATGGGTGCGCATCAGGCAAAACGTGGGTTGCGCTTGCGGACGGCCATCGCCGCCAGGGGCGGTGGCCATGGCGATATCGGCCTTTTGCGCTTGAAGGGCGTGCGCAAGGCGCTCGCAAAGCGATAGCGGAAAGCGCGGCACGTCGCAGGGCACGGTCAGCAGCAGCGGGGTGCGGGCATGGGTCAGCCCGGTCAAAAAGCCGGCCAGTGGCCCGGCAAAGCCGGGCAGCGCGTCGGCATGCACGGGCACGCCCAGGCGCTGGTAGTCGCCCAGGTGCCGGTTGGCGCTGATGAGCACGTGCGCGGGTGGCAGGGTTTGCTGGCGCAGCCGCTGCAAGGCGTTGGCCGCCAGGGGCGCGCCGTGAAAAAGCTGCAAGCCCTTGTCTGCCCCGCCCATGCGGCTGCCTTGGCCGCCGCAGAGGATGAGGGCGGTGATGGGTGGGAAAGCAGCGGTCATGCCCCGCAGTATCGGCCATGACGGCCGGCGCGTGGAGGCTTGGCCATGCGAATCAGGAGCCCCAAAAAGAAAGGGCTGTTCAGCCGCCGATGTAGCTCATCTCCACCCGGCGCGCGCTTTGCTGCGTGTCGGGCGGTAGGCTGGCGCGCAGCTGGCTGTAGCGGTCGGTGCGGCCTTGCCAGATGGCGGCCAGGGTGTCGCTCAGTTGCGCGTCGGTTGCGCCGCTGCGCAGCAGGGCGCGCAGGTCGTAGCCCTGGCTGGCGAACAGGCACAAAAACAGCTTGCCGTCCATGGACAGGCGGGCGCGGTTGCAGTCGCCGCAAAAGGCCTGGGTGACGCTGCTGATGAAGCCGACTTCGCCCAGGGCCGGGTCGTGCTGCCCGTCTGCGCCGGCGTAGCCCCAGCGCTCGGCGGTTTCGCCTGGCTGGCTGGGGGGCAGGGGGACAAGGGCAAAGGTGCTGTGCAGACGCGCGCGCACTTCGGCCGAGGGCATCACTTCGTCCAGACGCCAGCCGTTGGTGGCGCCCACGTCCATGAATTCGATGAAACGCAGCGCCACGCCGGTGCCTCGAAAGTGCCGCGCCATGGGCAGGATTTGCTCGTCGTTGGTGCCGCGCTTGACGACCATGTTGACCTTGATCGGGCCTAAGCCTGCAGCGCGCGCGGCGTCGATGCCGCGCAGCACTTCGGCCACGGGAAAGTCCACGTCGTTCATGGCGCGGAAAACCTCGTCGTTCAGCCCGTCCAGGCTGACGGTCACGCGCTGCAAGCCGGCGTTTTTGAGCGCCTGGGCCTTGCGGGCCAGCAAGCTGGCGTTGGTGGTGAGGGTGATGTCCAGCGGCTGGCCTTCGGGGGTGCGCAGGGCGGCCAGTTGGGCCACCAGCGCTTCCACCCCCTTGCGCAGCAGCGGTTCGCCGCCGGTCAGGCGCAGCTTGCGCACGCCGTGGGCGACAAAACGCTGGGCCAGGCGCGTGATTTCCTCAAACGAGAGCAGGGCGCTGTGGGGCAGGTAGCGGTATTGCTGGTCGAACACTTCCTTGGGCATGCAGTAGCTGCAGCGGAAGTTGCAGCGGTCGGTCACGCTGATGCGCAGATCGCGCAAGGGCCGGCCCAGCGTGTCGTGCAACAGTCCCGGGGGCGCGCCCGCAGCCAGCGGCGGCAGGGGCAGCGGCGCTGCGCGGTGATCGACCAGGGGAATGACGCGTTCAGCCATGAGGGGCTGGATTATCCCAAAGCGCCTGCGCCGCAGCTCGCGGCATACTGTGCGCATTGGCAGCTTTTTTCATCCCAACCCTCAAGGAGACTGTGCATCATGACCCGTGAAGTTCTCGTCCTCAGCGGTGTGCGCACCGCCATCGGCACGTTTGGCGGCAGCCTGAAAGACATTCCCCCCGTTGACCTGGCCGCCACCGTGGTCAAGGAATCGCTGGCGCGCGCCGGCGTGGCCGGGCAGGACGTGGGCCACGTCGTCTTCGGCCACGTGGTCAACACCGAGCCGCGCGACATGTACCTGAGCCGCGTGGCTGCCATCAACGGCGGCTGCCCCAAGGAAACCCCGGCCATGAACGTCAACCGCCTGTGCGGCTCGGGCCTGCAAGCCATCGTCAGCGCCAGCCAGGCCGTGCTGCTGGGCGATTGCGACGTGGCCATTGGCGGCGGCGCAGAGAACATGAGCCGCGCCCCCTACGCCAGCCTGAACACCCGCTGGGGCGCGCGCATGGGCGACACGCAAATGGTGGACATGATGGTGGGCGCGCTGCACGACCCCTTCCACAAAATCCACATGGGCGTCACCGCCGAAAACGTGGCCAAGGAATTCGGCATCAGCCGCGCCGACCAGGACGCGCTGGCGCTGGAAAGCCACCAGCGCGCCGAGCGTGCCTGGGCCGAAGACCGCTTCAAGGGCCAGATCGTGCCCATCACCCTCAAAACCCGCAAAGGCGAGGTCGTATTTGACAAGGACGAACACTTCCGCCCCGGCGCCAAGCTGGAAGACTTCCAGAAAATGAAGCCCGTGTTCCTGAAGGAAGACGGCACCGTCACCGCCGCCAACGCCAGCGGCATCAACGACGCCGCCGCTGCCGTGGTGCTGATGGAAGCCGCTGCCGCCGGCAAGGCAGGCGTCAAGCCCCTGGCCCGCCTGGTGGGCTATGCCCACGCCGGGGTGGAGCCCAAGATCATGGGCATCGGCCCCGTGCCCGCCACCCAGGCCGTGCTGAAGAAAACGGGCCTGAAGCTCGACCAGATCGACGTGATCGAAGCCAACGAAGCCTTTGCCGCCCAGGCCGCCGCCGTGACCAAGGGGCTGGGGGCCGACCCGGCCAAGGTCAACCCCAACGGCAGCGGCATCTCGCTGGGCCACCCCATTGGCGCCACCGGCGCGGTCATCACCGTCAAGGCCATTCACGAGCTGCACCGCACCGGCGGCAAATACGCGCTGGTGACCATGTGCATCGGCGGCGGCCAGGGCATTGCCGCCATTTTTGAGCGGCTGTAAGCCCTGGCCTGGGGGCGATAGCCCCGCTTTTCTCTCCCGTGTCAACGCGCCCGCTGGCCTATGCGCCAGCGGGCGTTTTTTTGGGGGGTGGATGCTGATTGCTATTTTTTCAATAGCTTAAAACCGTTGTGTATCGCGAGCAAATGCCATTTTCTAATGGAATTGATACGGGCGTGGGACACAAAAAAAAACGGCACCCGAAAGGGTGCCGTTTTGTTGAGCCTGTCAGGCAAGGCCGATTTACTTGTAGCCCACGCGGTCCAGCATCTGCTGCACGCGCACCTGGTTGGCGCCCACCTTGCTGATGGGAATGGTTTCGCTCTTGAAGCTGCCGCCCCCGGTCATGGCCTGCAAGGCGGGGTTGTCGGTGCTCACCCCCTTGGCCACGGGCCACTCGTTGTTGCCATTGGCAAAGTAGTGCTGGGCCTGCGGGCTGGCCAGGTATTCGAGAAACTTGATGGCATTGGCCTGGTTCTTGGCGTGGCGCGCCACGGCGGCGCCGGCCACGTTGACGTGCGTGCCCCAGGTGCCCTGGTTGGGGAACACCACGCCTACTTTTTCGGCCACGGCCTTGTCTTCGGGCTTGGTCGAGCGCATCAGGCGCGCCAGGTAGTAGCTGTTGGTGATGGCCACCTGGCATTCGCCAGCGGCCACGGCGCGGATCTGGTCGGTATCGCCGCCCTTGGGCGCGCGCGCCATGTTGTCCACCAGACCCTTGAGCCAGGCTTCGGTTTTCTCCGGGCCCAGGTGCTCCATCACCGCGCCGAACAGGCTCAGGTTGTACGGGTGCGAGCCGCTGCGCGTGCACAGGCGGCCCTTGTTTTTGGGCTCGGCCAGCTCTTCGTAGGTGTCCACGTCTTCGGGCTTGACCTTGGCCTTGTCGTACACCACCACGCGCGCACGGGTGGAAAAGCCAAACCAGGGGGTGCCGCCATCGGCCGCAGGCGTGGCCCGCAGGCTCTCGGGAATGGCCTGCTCCAGCACCTGCGATTTGATGGGCAGGTACAGACCGTCTTGCTCGCCGCGCCACAGGCGCGCCGCATCCACCAGCAAGATCACGTCGGCGGGCGAGGCGCTGCCTTCGGCCTTCAAGCGCGAGATGATGCCCGCGTCATCGGCATCCACGCGGTTGATCTTGATGCCCGTGGCCTTGGTGAAATCGTTGTACAGCGCTTCATCCGTGCTGTAGTGGCGGGCCGAGTACAGATTGAGCACTTGCTCTTGTGCCTGAGCGGCGCCCGCGCACAGCGCGAGCACGGCTGCCAGCAAGGCGGCGGATGGTTTTTTCATGCGAGACGATCCTTGAACGAATGAAAAAAAGTGAACACGACGCTGCGCAGCAAAGCGTCAGCAAAGGGCGCAGATCATACCGAAACAAGAATGGTTCTCAATTTTTTTCGGCACTCTTGCAGCGGCATGCAGCGCCCGATGGCCGGAAGGCATGACATGGGTAAAAGCGCGCCATGAAAGGCGCGCCGGGCGCACACATGTGATGGCCATAATCAGCACGCGCCCTTTGCGCCAACGACAGCGCAAGGCTGTGGCGGGCGCTTTTCATTTCTCGTGACAACAGCTTCTTGTCCATGACCTGGCACGCCAGACTTTCGCTGCACTACGCCTTGAGCGATGCCGGGCAGACCGTGGCTCGCCACCGGCACGAAGGGCCGTTGCGCGTGCTCAAAAGCCTGTACCCCGAAGGCCCGCGCGTGTGCCACAACGTGCTGGTGCATCCGCCCGGCGGCATTGCCGGGGGCGACCGCTTGCAGGTGGACGTGCAGGTGCAGGCCGGCGCGCACGCCTTGCTCAGCACGCCGGGGGCCACGCGCTTTTACCGCTGCGAGCAGGGCCAGGGCGAGCAGGACGTGCGCCTGCACCTGGCCGAAGGCGCGCGGCTGGAATGGCTGCCGCTGGAAACGCTGGTGTACCCCGGCGCGCAGGCGCGCAACACGCTGCGCTTTTCGTTGGCGCCCGGCGCGGCCCTGATGGGCTGGGACGTGCTGGCCCTGGGCCTGCCGCACGCGGGCCAGCCTTTTGACCACGGCCAGCTGTGGCAGCACACCGAATGGCCTGGCGTGTGGCTGGAGCGCGGGCGCATCGACGGGGCCGACGTGCGCCTGCTGGACAGCCCCGTGGGCCTGGCCGGGCAGCGCTGCCTGGCCACCTTGTATTACGCCAGCGGCACAGCGCTGCCGCGCGCGCAGCGCGAAGCGGCGCTGGATTTGACGCGCGAGCTTTTGCACACCCATCCCCTGGCCGCGCAGGCCGGGGTGACGATGCCTGACGAGCGCCTGCTGCTGCTGCGCGTGCTGGCCCCGGTGGCTGAGCCGGCCAGCGAACTGCTGCGCCAGGTGTGGGCGCTGTGGCGCGGGCACTTTTGGCAGGCGGGCCATGCGCCGCCGCGCATTTGGGCGGTGTGAGGGGGCGCTGTCATGACGGGGCGACTGGGCTGGGGGCGCGAGGCGTGTCTGAAGCCTGCGTTTTTCTGCCCGCTGGAAACAGGGCTGCGGGGTGTGGCCAAGCGGCGCTGGGTGAAGCTTGTGCGGGAAGCTTTCCTCTGGTGTTTGTTCCAGCCGCCGAGGCCGGGATGTGCGCCCGGCAGCGCACCTGCTTTTCTTTGCTCCGTCAAAGAAAAGTAGGCAAAAGAAAGGCGGCCCCGCTGCCCGTGTCCCTACGCTTCGCTACGGGCAGCCTGCGATGCTCAGACCTGGTGCGGCGCTGCGGAACTCGCTGCGCGGCGTTGCCGCTGCGCTCAAACAACCGCAGC
>JAUNHQ010000118.1 GCA_030535425.1 Pseudomonadota bacterium
TGGGTGCTGGTGTCGGGCTGGGGGGGACAGGCACGGGCGCAGGCACTGGGGTGGGCGCAGTGGGGCTGGGGGCCGCAGGTGCCGGCATATCGATCGGGGTGGGAGCAGGCGTGTCAATGGCAGCGGCACTGTCGCCGCCGCCACATGCCGTCAGGCCACTGGCCACGCACAGCCAGAGCAGGTGCAGCTTGAGAGGGATGAGAGGCTTGGAAGCAGGCATGGCGAGGCACTCGCTTTGTTTTACACACAAGGGGCGGCGAGGGAGCCGCTTGGGGGCACAGCGCCTGGCGACTGCCCCCGCAGGCAATGGCGCAGGTCATTCTAGAAATCACCCTCTGCGTGCAAAGGGGTTTTCCGATGAACGGTCAAACCATGCCGACGTGGCCTGTGATTGCTCGCCAAAAGACCTAGACCAAAAAGGGCATTTGCGCACGTTTCATCATGCTTTTTAGCTATGAATATCAGAGCGATATACCCTGTGTCTCACGGCAGTGATGACCAGCTTTTTTGGATCAGCGCTTGTTCTTGCTCTGCGCTCAGCGGCTCGGCACCGGGCAGGTGCTGGCTCAGGTAGGCGTCGATGGCTTCATGGCCGCTGCTGCTGGCGGTGTCGTAGCCCGCGCCGCCGCTGTGGACTTGGCGCACGGCCACGGTCCATTGGCCGCTGGGGGCGCGGCAGGCCAGGCCGGTTTCGCCGCCGCCAGAGGCACTGGCGCTGTATTCGCGGCAGACGCGGCCATCGGCGCCGCGCAGGCTGGCGGCCAGTTCGATGCGGGCCGCCCCGGCTTGCAGCGCGCGTCCGCTGGGAGCGGTTTCCAGGGCCACGGCCAGGGCGCCGTCCAGGCCGACCACAGAGGCGCCGTCGCCTTGTCCGGCTGGCAGGCTGTGGCCCAGCCAGCCACCCACGGCCAGCATCAGCACGCTGGCCACGGCCAGGCCCGCCAGGGGGCGGGCGCTGTCCAGCCCCAGCCAGCCCAGCAGGCGCTGCGGCCAGGGCTGGGTCGGGGCTGTGCCGCGCCGGGCGGAGGACGGCGCGGTCTGATGTGCTGCCCGATGAGGGGTGGCCTGGGGGGCCGTCTGGGCCACGGGGGGCCAGGGGGCGGCCTGAATGGCGGCAATGAGGGCGGGGGGCACGGGCTCTTGCAGCACGCCGTCGTAGGCGGCGCGCAGGCGCTCGCCGCTGTCTACCAGGGCTTGCAGGCGCTGGCGCAGGGCCGTGCCGGTGTCCAGTTGCGCTTCAATGGCTTCGTAGCCTTCTTCGGGCAGCTCGGCGTCCAGATAGGCCAGCAGCTCTTCGTCGCCAATGGGCTGTGGGGTAGTGGCAGCGGCGTTCATGGCAAGCCTTTGCCTTGCAGCGCGTCAGCCAAGCGGGTGCGGGCGCGGGCCAGCCGGCTCATCACTGTGCCCACGGGCACACCCAGCGCGCTGGCTGTTTCTTTGTAGGACAGTCCGTCTATCGTCACCATCATCAGCACCACCTTTTGCTCTTCGGGCAAGGCCGCCACCAGCTGGCGCACCTTGTGCGCGTCGCTGCGCCATTCGAGCACGTCGCGCCCGTCCTCGCCCACCACGGCATCCAGGGCCTCGGTGTCGGTGTCGGTCTGGCGTCGCTCGCGCGCGCGGTGCTCGTCCAGCCAGGTGTTCTGGATGATGCGAAACACCCAGCTGGCTAAGCTGGTGCCCGGCTGCCACTGGTGCCAGCGCTCAATGGCCTTCAGGCATGCGGACTGCACCAGATCGTCGGCGCTGTGCGCATCGCCCGTGAGGCCGCGCGCAAAGCGCCGCAACCGTGGCAGCAGGCTGACCAGTTCGGCACGCGGATCGGCGTCGCTGCTCATGCTCGATGACATAACGCGAAGGCGGCAGGTTTATTCCGGCCGGGTAAGAAAAAAAGGTGGCACATGCAATGAACAGCGAGGATGCGCGTTATGAAAAAGGCTGTGCAGGCCGCCGCGCTGGAAGCGGCGGGCCTGGCCGGCTGCGTGCGAATATATGCCAATGCCTTTGTTTGATGACCGCTTTTCCCTGCGTGTGCGCCGCCAGCCTGCCCTGTGGCTGCTGGCGCTGTTGTTGCTGACCAGCGGCCTGCCCGCCGCCTGGGCCGATGATGGCGATGGTGACGGGGGCGGTGGGGACGGCGACGGCTCCTCCAGCTGGCCTGCCTCGGTCTTCCAGCGTCAGGCACCGCGCAGTCAACCCGCGCGCAGCCCCGCCCGACAGGCCAAAGCCAAGCCCAAGGCCACGCCCCAGCCCGCCAGCCACGTGGCCGATGAGTTGCTGGCCCTGGCACCCACCCCGGCAGCACTGCAAGCCGCGCAGGCGCTGGGGGCCGCCGTGATCGAAACGGTGCATACAGGCGCCTTGCAATTGCGCGTGGTGCGCCTGCGCCTGCCGCCGGGCCTGACGGCCGAGGCCGCGCTGCGCCGCCTGGCACCCGCGCACCCCGGGGTGTTTGAGCTGCAACACCTGTACCACCCCGCGCAAGACCCAGGCGCGGCCAGTGCCGCCGCCGCACCCATCGATCGGCAAGCCCATGCCCGCGCCCTGGGCTGGCCTGCCAATGCCCGCGCCTGCGGGCGCGGGCAGTCCATAGGTATCGTCGACACCCCCGTGGCCACCGGGGTGGCGGCGTTGGCCGGCGCCAGCGTGCAAACACGCGCCTTTCTGGATGCCGGCCAGCAGCCCGCCCTGCCCGACCACGGCACCGCCATTGCTGCCTTGCTGCTGGGACGCCCCGGCAGCGGCTTTGACGGGCTGGTGCCGCGTGCGCGCCTGTTTGCGGCCGCGCCCTTTTACAGCACCGGGCCCGACACCCACCAGGCCAGCGCCAGCGGCCTGGTGCGCAGCCTGGACTGGCTGGCCAGCCAGCGCGTGCAGGTGATCGGCATGAGCCTGGCCGGCCCGCGCAACCTGGTGCTCAACGCCGCCGTGCAGCGCCTGGCCGATCAGGGCATGCTGCTGGTGGCTGCGGCGGGCAACCACGGGCCGCAGGGCGCACCCGCCTACCCCGCCGCGTTTGAGCGCGTGCTGGCCATCACCGCCATTGACGCGCGTGAGCGCGTGTGGCGGCGCGCCAACCAGGGCAGCCACATTGACTACGCCCTGCCGGGCGTGGATGTGTGGACCGCTGCGCCCGATGGCCAGGGCCGCGCGCGCAGCGGCACCTCGTATGCCAATGCGCTCATGGTGGCCTGGGCCTCGCAGGCGCTGGCGCAGCGCGTGGTGCCGCGCGATGCCTTACTGCAAGGCCGTGCCGGACGCGTCAAAGACCTGGGTGCCTTTGGCCATGACCCGGTGTTTGGCTGGGGCCTGCCGCAGTGGGACGGCGCCTGCTCATAAAAAAGCGTCATGCGTGGTGGCCAGGCATCGCCAGCCCCGGCCCTTCCTCTTTCATGGCTTTCATGCTTTATCCCAGCCGCTGCGGGTGGTGCCGGGCCTTGCCCCATCGCCGGGTTACACACGCTTGCAAAGCCAATGGCATAAGTGCCGCCTGCCCTGCGTTGTTCTAGCGAGACGGCTTGCCACAGTGGCGGGCTGGCTCACTTCCCTTGTTTTGTTCCAGGAGACTGAAACCATGAAACGCACGACTTTCTCTGCCTTCTTGCCTGCCGCTGCCGTGCTGGCGGCCCTGACGCTGGGTGGCATGGGCACAGCCCACGCTGGCGAGCGTGAATGCCGCGGCAGCATAGGCGCCGAGCAAATTGATGGCGATGTGGTGGTGCCCGCCGGGGCGCGCTGCACCCTGCAGGGCACGCGCGTGGATGGCAACATCAAAGTGCAGGCACGCGCCAGCCTGCAAGCCAGCCAGGTGCGCGTGGACGGTGACGTTCAGGCCGAAAACCATGCCAGCGTGACCGTCAACGGCAGCAGCGTGGGCGGCAACATCCAGCTCAAGCAAGGCGGTGGCGGCGGCATTGCCAACACGCGGGTGGATGGCGATGTGCAGCTGTTCTCCAACCATGGCGCGCTGCAGGTCAGCGGCAACCGGATCGACGGCAACCTGCAATGCAAGTCCAACCAGCCCGCACCCTCGGGCGGCGGCAACCGCGTCAAGGGCAACAAGGAAGACCAGTGTGCCGGGCTGTGACCCAAGCCTTGAACCCGGCCAGGGCACACGCGCTGGCCGGGCTTAAGCGGCCCGCAGCAGACGGGCCGCGTCGCGGGCAAAGTAGGTCAACACGCCGTCGGCCCCCGCGCGCTTGAAGGCCAGCAGGCTTTCCATCATCACCGCGTCGTGGTCGAGCCAGCCGTTTTGCGCGGCGGCTTTGAGCATGGCGTATTCGCCGCTGACCTGGTAGGCGAAGGTGGGCACGCCAAATTCGTCTTTCACCCGGCGTACGATGTCCAGATACGGCATGCCGGGCTTGACCATCACCATGTCCGCGCCTTCGGCAATGTCCAGCGCCACTTCGCGCAAGGCCTCGTTGCTGTTGGCCGGGTCCATCTGATAGACCTTTTTGTTGCTCTTGCCCAGGTTCTTGGCGCTGCCCACGGCGTCGCGGAACGGGCCGTAAAAGGCGCTGGCGTACTTGGCGCTGTAGGCCATGATGCGGGTGTGCACGTGGCCCTTGGCTTCCAGCGCGGCGCGAATGGCGCCCACGCGCCCGTCCATCATGTCGCTGGGCGCCACGATGTCCACGCCCGCCGCGGCTTGCGTGAGCGCCTGCTTGACGAGCTGGCCCACGGTGGCGTCGTTGACGATGTAGCCGTCCTTGTCCAGCCAGCCGTCCTGGCCGTGGCTGGTGTAGGGGTCCAGCGCCACGTCGGTCATGATGCCCAGCTCGGGAAAGCGCTTTTTCAGCGCTTTGACCACGCGCGGAACCAGCCCGCGCGCGTTGGCTGCCTCGCTGCCTTTTTCGTCTTTAAGCTTGCCGTCGATGACGGGAAACAGCGCCATCACCGGAATGCCCAGCGCCACGCACTCTTCGGCCACGGGCAGCAGCAGATCGAGCGAGAGGCGCTCCACCCCCGGCATGGACGCCACGGCCTGGCGCTGGCCCTTGCCGTCGAGCACGAACACGGGATAGATCAAGTCGTTGACGCTGAGCGCGTGCTCGCGCACCAGGCGGCGGGTGAAGTCGTCGCGCCGCAGGCGGCGCGGGCGACCTGCGGGAAAGGGGGCGTGGGGAGTATTCATGCGGAAAATTGTGCCCCAGGCGACGGGTCGGCGATGACGTGGCGCCCGTGCAACAACGTTTGTGTAAACGCAAGAATTTCAGTGAACTATTTTGCTACATTAGGTGCGGGCGATGCGTTGCTCGCCCCCCGCTTTTCCTCCCTGAGCGGGCGCCTAGATGTGTGACAGCAGACAGGCTTTTGACCCCGGCTATTGGGCCGGGGTTTTTTTTGGTTCTTCGCGGAAGTCCGGGGTTTGGCAAAAAGAAAAGCGGTGCTG
>JAUNHQ010000119.1 GCA_030535425.1 Pseudomonadota bacterium
GCCCTTTCACACCAAGCCCTTTCACACAAGGCCCATTGCTCAAAAAAGCCCGCGCCTGGCGCGGCGCGGCTCATGCGCCGATGACTTCAGGGTTCAGCGGTGTCACGGCCTGGCCTTGGGTCAGGTAGCCGATCAGGTTGCCAGCGGCCAGTTGGGCCATGGCGCGGCGGGTGGGGACGGTGGCGCTGCCGATGTGGGGGGTGAGCACCACGTTGCGGCAGGCCAGCAAATCGGGGTGAACGCGGGGCTCGCCCTCAAACACGTCCAGTCCGGCGGCGGCCAGGCGGCCTTCGCGCAGGGCCTGGGCCAGGGCCGCGTCGTCCACGATGCCGCCGCGCGCAATGTTGACCAAGGTGGCCGTGGGCTTCATCAGCGCCAGCTCGGCCGCGCCGATGGTGTGGTGCGATTGGGCGCTGTAGGGCACAACCAGCACCACGTGGTCGGCGGTGCGCAGCAGCTCGTCTTTGCTGACGTAGCGCGCGCCCACGGCGGCTTCGTCTTGCGCGGGCAGGCGCGAGCGGTTGTGGTAGATCACTTTCATGCCAAAGCCCAGCGCACCGCGCCGCGCGATGGCCTGGCCGATGCGGCCCATGCCGATGATGCCCAGGGTGCTGCCGTGTACGTCTTGGCCGATGAGCATGTCGTAGGCCCAGCGCTGCCACTGCCCGGCACGCAGAAAATGCTCGCTCTCGGTCACGCGGCGGGCGGCGGCCAGCAGCAGGGCAAAGCCCATGTCGGCGGTGGTTTCGGTCAGCACGCCGGGGGCGTTGGTGGCCAGCACGCCAGCGGCGGTCATGGCGGGCACGTCAAAGTTGTTGTAGCCCACGGCCATGTTGGCGCAGATTTTCAGGCCGGGGCAGGCCGCCAGCAAAGGGGCGTCAATGCGTTCGCTGCCGGTGGTGAGCACGCCTTGCATGCCTTGCAGCCGCTCGATGAACTGCGCCTGGCTCCAGACCTCGTCGGCCTGGTTGTCGTGCACGTCAAAGTGCTCGGAAAGCTGGTCCAGCACGTCGGCAAAAATGGCGCGGGCAACGAGGATGCGGGGGCGGCTTGGGGTGCTCATGCGGGGCATTCTAGGGCGTGCTCCCCCTTGACGGAGTTGCCGCCCTGCCCCCCCTCGGCTGGGCCTGGCAAGCGGGGGCGAACGCTTGCCTGCACTTTGGCGGCACACGCTATCGCTACATTTTGGGTAGCTAAAAACCCTTATGGATTAAGCGCAAATGGCCTTTTTTAAGCAGCCGTTGCCGATGCCTTGGCCAAGGTGTCACACGTTGAAGAGGAAGTTCATCACGTCGCCGTCTTTGACGACGTATTCCTTGCCTTCGCTGCGCATCTTGCCCGCGTCCTTGGCGCCTTGCTCGCCCTTGTATTGGATGTAGTCGTCAAAGGCGATGGTTTGGGCGCGGATGAAGCCGCGCTCGAAGTCGCCGTGGATGACACCGGCGGCCTGCGGGGCGGTGTCGCCGATGTGGATGGTCCAGGCGCGCACTTCTTTCACGCCGGCGGTGAAGTAGGTTTGCAGGCCCAGCAGCTTGAAGGCGGCGCGGATCAGGCGGTTCAGGCCCGGCTCGTCCTGCCCCATCTCTTGCAAAAAGAGGGCTTTGTCCTCGTCGCTCATGTCGGCCATGTCGGCTTCCATCTTGGCGCAGATGGCCACCACGGGCGCGCCCTGGCTGTGGGCGTAGTCTTTCAGGCGGTCGAGCAGGGGGTTGTTGTCAAAGCCGTCTTCAGCTACGTTGCCCACGAACATGGCGGGCTTGGCGGTGATGAGGTGCAGCTGTTTGAGCAGGGCCTTGTCTTCCTTGCTCAACTCCAGCGTGCGCACAGGCTTGCCCTCGTTCAGCGCGGCCTGAATAGGCGTCAGCAGCTTGACCATGGCGGCGGCTTCTTTGTCGTTGCCGCTTTTGCTGGCCTTGGTGTAGCGCTGCAGGGCTTTTTCCACCGTGCCCAGATCGGCCAGGCACAGCTCGGTCTGGATGACTTCGATGTCGGCAATGGGATCGACCTTGCCCGCCACGTGGATGACGTTGGGGTCTTCAAAGCAGCGCACCACGTTGACGATGGCGTCCGTCTCGCGGATGTGGGCCAGAAACTGGTTGCCCAGGCCCTCGCCCTTGCTGGCGCCAGCCACCAGGCCGGCAATGTCAACAAACTCGACGATGGCCGGCAGCACGCGCTCGGGTTTGACGATTTCGGCCAGCTGCGCCAGGCGCGGGTCGGGCACCTCGACCACGCCGGTGTTGGGGTCGATGGTGCAGAAAGGATAGTTTTCGGCGGCGATGCCGGCTTTGGTCAGCGCGTTGAAAAGCGTGGACTTGCCCACGTTGGGCAAGCCCACGATGCCGCATTGCAGGCTCATGGCGGGGCTTTCGTGAGTGGCTTGGGAAAAAGGGGCATTCTACCGGGGCAGATATCGGGTATCAGACAGGGCTTTTGCGCGCGATTGACGGGGATTTTTTGCTATAGAAATAAAAGTAAATGCTTGTCACTTTTCTGTATTGCATAATCAAGCAATCATGCAAATACATTGCACAAGGAGACCGTGATGCTGCGTTTTGACTTGCCCCAGGTGCCCGCCAACGTGATCCGCTGGGAGGCATTCATCACCCACCTGCTGCTGTGGCTGGCCATGCTGGTGTCGCCTTGGTTCCTGGCCGTGACGACGGCGCAAGGTTTGGTCAAGGGCTTTGCCGGCCACCAGCGCTGCCCCTCGCATGTGTTATGGCGCCGGGTGTTTGAGCCACGCGGTTGGGGCGGCAAGCTGGAAGATGTGGGCGCCAAGATGTTTGCCGCCAAGCTGCTGATGCTGGCCAGCGCCGTGGGGCTGGGGCTGTTTCTGGCCGGCAGCACACTGTGGCAGGTGCCGGTCGGGGTGCTGCTGGTGTTTTCGTTTCTGGAGTGGGCCTTGGGCTTTTGTGCCGGCTGCTGGGCCTATGGTGCGTGGTACCGCGCCTTTCCGCCCAAAGCGGGTTAAGCGGCGTCCGGGTCGCCGTACACCCCTGTGGTTGCCAGGCCCGTGTCAAGCACGCGCATGGCAAGCACTTATATGACCCACACGTCAAAAAAGCCGCTGCCCTTTTTGAAGGCAGCGGCTTTTTTATTTACACAGGCGCAAAGCGCCTGCCATCAGTCGTCATCACGGTCGCGATGGCGGTGACGGGGGCGGCGGCGGTAGCGCCGGTCGTCATCGTCATACCGACCATGGTAATACCCGCCGGAATAGCCCGGATACCGATACCCGGGCTGGTACACCACGGGCGGCGGCGTGTAGTACACCGGCGCAGGCGCCACATACACCGGGCGACGCGGCGGGCGCACCACCACGGGCGGCGGTGTCACATACACCGGCTGCGGCGCCACGTAAACGGGGGGCGCATTGCCAAAACCCACCGATACGCCCGGCCCGCCCACGCCGACCGACCAATACACATCGCGAGCCTGCGCCACACCTGCGGCGCCCAGCGCACCAGCGGCCAGCACCGCAGAAGTCAACATTCGCTGCATCGTATGCATGTCTTTCTCCTGAACAGCTTGAGAACAACACCAGCCACACGGCTGGCACACAAGACCATCAACGAAGCAGCCATGGATTCCGTACACGCCTGCTTGGTGAAAAACGTGTCAGCGCGTAACACCCAAGGACTGGCTTTTGCTTGGCGCAGCCGACGCCTTCAGCCCCCTACGATGGGCTGAAAAAGCAGCACCGCATCGCCTTCAGCCAGCACCCGCTGCCGCGCAGCGCGAGCCACAAATTCACCATTGAGCGCCGTGCTGACAGCCTCGGGCGCGTGGCCCAGCGCCGCCACCAGATCGGCCAACGTGGTGCCAAAGGCAACGGCGTGGGGCTGGCCATCCAGTTGAATGCCGATTTCAGATCCTGGGGAGGAGATAGTTTCCATCTTGCTCATGCTGGCGTGTGGGTGTGTTCATAGTCGGCCTCGCGGGCCAGCAAGGCAGCAGCTTGCGGGTCGATGAAGTGCAGCGCCTGCTCCACCAGCGCCGGGGCCAGCAGCCAGCCGTGGCGAAACAGGCCGTTGATGCGCAGCCAGCCGGGCGCGTGGTCGATGCGCGGGGCATTGTCAGGCAGCGCGGGGCGCAGGTTCACGTCCATTTTCAGAATGCGGGCTTCGGCCAGGGCGGGCACCACGCTGTGCGCGGCGGCCAGCAGCTCCACGGCGCTGCGCAGGCTGACGGGGCTGCGGTCTTCGCTCTCGATTTCGCTGGCGCCCACCACCACGTCGCGCGCGCTGCGCGGCACCACGTACACCCGGTGGCGCGGGTGCAGCAGCCGCACCGGGCGCGTCAGGCCGTGGCCGGGGCAGTCCAGCCAAATCACTTCGCCCCGCACACCCCGCACGCTGAAGGCGGGCGGGGTGTGCCCTGCTCCAGCCTCGGCGCGCGCTTCTACGGCGGATTCGCCCGTCTGCGGCGCATCGGGCCGCGCGCCCACGCCGCGCACGTCGATCACCCAGTCAAAGCCCAGCACGCGCCCATCGGCCAGGTGCAGCGCGCCGCTGCCGCCACGGGCTTGCACGGCCCGCACGGGCTGGCCCCAATGCCAGGCTACGCCAGGGGCCTGATCGTGCAACGCGGACAGGGTGGCTATGGGGTGGATGAAGCCTTCGCCCGGCAGCAGCCAGGCATGGGCGGGGCCTTGGATGGCGGGCTCCAGCGCGCGCAGGGCGGCGGCATGAAGCGGCTGCACACCTTGGGGCGGGCTGGCTTGCCTCCATTCGGGTGTGGCGCAGGCGGCGCGCAGGCGGTCCAGCACGCGCTGGGCGGCGCCCGCATCGGCCCGGTGCGCCACCAGCAGGCTGCCGCCCACGTGCAGCAGCTGCGGCTGGCCCAAGGCGGCGGCCACGGCCTGCCACAGCGAGATGGAGCGCCAGCCCAGCGCGGCCAGCGGGGCTTCGGCGTTGTCCAGCTCGGCCAGGGGGCTGAGCATGCCGGCGGCAGTAAAGCCGGCGGCCGTGGGCACGTAAGGATCAGCCGCCTGGCTGCGCGGCACGGGCTGGGCGCTGGCAGCGGGGTCAAACACGCTGACGGCGTGCCCCGCGCGCGCCAAGTGCCAGGCCAGCAGGCGGCCCAGCAGGCCGGCGCCAGCGATGCCGATGGTCAAGGGTGAAGACAAAGCGGTTTTTTGCAATGGTTTTGATAGCTTAAAAATCCCTATGGGAAAGCGCGAAAGGCCATTTTTACTTGATTATCCCCCTATCACAGGCGGTGTTTGTGGTTGCCGAATGATGCGCAGCGGCTGAGCAG
>JAUNHQ010000120.1 GCA_030535425.1 Pseudomonadota bacterium
GGCCCTGCCCTGGGCGCTGCCGGCCCTGCTGCGCCGCGCCAGCGGGCAGGGCGCCGCGCCGGGCCGCTGGGGCTGGCTGGCGCCGCTGCGCGTGGCCGCCGCGCGCCCCGGCTTTGCACGCCAGATTGGCTGGCAGGCCCTGTGCTCGGCAGCCGTGCAGGCGCTGTCGGCCCTGGCCCTGGCCTGCGGCGCGCTGGCCTTGGGCGTGCAGGCCGCGCCCGCCGTGTGGGCCCTTGCCATCGCCCCCATTTTTCTCATGGCCGCCCTGCCCGTCAGCGTGGGCGGCTGGGGCACGCGCGAAGCCGCCGCCGTGGCCGCGCTGGCCCCCTTTGGCGTGCCCGCCGCCGCCGCCGTGGGCACGGGGGTGATTTATGGCCTGTACCAAATTGCCCAGGGCGCTTTGGGCGCGCTGGCCTTTGGCCTGCCGGCCTCTGCCCCGCCCGCATCTGCGCCCACCCGCCCCGCCATCGACTGACTCCAACCTCACCTGCCCCGCCTGCCATGCCCGACCGCTACGCCGTTATCGGCCACCCCATTGCCCACAGCCAATCGCCCTTCATCCACGGCCTGTTTGCCGCCGCCACGGGGCAGGACATGGTGTACGAAGCCATCGACGGCGGGGCCGAAGAAGGCGGCTTTGCCCGCGCGCTGGCCGCGTTTGCCGCCGCAGGCGGGCGCGGCATGAACGTGACCCTGCCCTTCAAGCTGCAAGCCCTGGCCGCCGCCACGCAAGCCAGCGACGACGCGCGCCTGGCCGGCGCGGCCAATGCCCTGCGTTTTGAAGGCGGGCGCATCGAGGCGCAGAACTTCGACGGCGTGGGCCTGGTGCGCGACATCGAACGCAACCTGGACCTGCCGCTTAAAGGCAAGCGGGTGCTGCTGCTGGGCGCGGGCGGGGCCACGCGCGGTGCGCTGCGGCCCCTGGCCCACGCAGGCGCGGCGCGCATCGCCATGGCCAACCGCACGGCGGACAAGGCCCGCGCGCTGGCGGCAGAGCTGGCGCCGCACCTGCCGGGCTGCACCGTTGAAGGCGGCGGCCTGGCCGATCTGGCTGCGGGTGATGTGTTTGACGTGGTCATCAACGCCACCTCAGCGTCTTTAAGCGGCGCCGCCCCCGCCATGCCGCCCAGCGCCTGGGCCCCCGGCGCGCTGGCCTATGACATGGTGTATGGCAAGGGCCTGACCCCCTTTTTGAAAATGGCCCAGGCCGCCGGCGCTGCCCGCGTGGCCGACGGCGTGGGCATGCTGGTGGAGCAAGCCGCCGAAGCCTTTGCCTGGTGGCGCGGCGTGCGCCCCGACACGCGCGAAGCGCTGGCGCGGCTGACCGTGCCGCTGGTGTGATGGGCCGCATCCGGCTGTTGTGAAAACAGCCTTTTTGTAGGAGCGGGCTGGCCCGCGATGGGCGTGCCTGCACATGCCCCTATCGCGGGCAAGCCCGCTCCTACACAAAACCCCCACCCCCTCAACAACACCCGCGCCTACACCCAAATGGCATCCCAATGCGGATAGTCCATGACGGATGCCACCAGCCCTGCCCGCACCGGGTTGCCCACCACATAGCGCGCGGCGGCCCGCCAGTCTTCATCGCCGCGCAGCGCGTGGTCGTGAAAGCCGGGCTGCCACAGCGGCACGCCTTGCACCCCACGCAGGCCATTGACTTGCCGCGCGCTGACCGATTTGAAGCGCCGCATCACCGCGTCTAGGGCGCGGCCTTGCAGTATCAGCAGCCAATGCAGATGGTCGGGCATCAGCACGAACGCCAGCGTTTGGCACTCGCCTGCCTCATCGCATGCCCGAAGCGCGGCCACGGCGGCGCGCGCCAAGGCGAATTCGCTGAACACCGGCGCCCGTCCATGCGTCACCGTCGTCAGCAGATACGCATGCCCAGCCAATGACACCCGCCCGCGCCGCAGCGCGGAACTGCGCGGGCGATGGGTATGGGGCGCGCTGGGTGGCATGGGGCTGCGGGTGGGATTGGGCTGTGCAAGATTGAATTGTGTGGGAGCGGGCTTGCCCGCGACAGGGGGCATGATCCAGCGCAGCCATCGCGGGCAAGCCCGCTCCCACAAAACACCCCGCGCCCACAAAGCACCTGCTCCCAAAAACGCCGGGGCGCCTCCGCATAATGCCCGTCATGAACCTCCTCATCCTGCACGGCATCAACCTCAACATGTTCGGCCAGCGCGACCCTGGCCATTACGGCACGGCCACGCTGGCAGACATTGACGCGGCGCTGCACCAGCTGGCGGGCGAGCTGGGCGTGGCCATCGAATGCTTTCAGACCAACCACGAAGGCGCCATGTGCGAGCGCATTCACCAGGCACACCGCGATGGCACCGAGGGCGTGCTCATCAACGCCGGGGCGTGGACGCACACCAGCCTCGCCATCCGCGACGCGCTGTCCATCCTCAAGTGCCCCATTGTCGAGGTGCACATGAGCAACATCCACGCGCGCGAGCCGTTTCGCCACCACTCCTACATCGCCGACATCGCGCGCGGGCAGATCTGCGGCTTTGGCGTCGATTCCTACCTGCTGGGCCTGCGCGCACTGGCGGGGCAAGCGCAGGCAGCTATTTGATAAGGAGCTTCGCATGGGCAAACGCCTCACGCAAATTGCCACCCGCACGGGCGACGACGGCACCACCGGCCTGGGCGACAACACGCGCGTGTCCAAGGCCAGCGCGCGCCCGCAGGCCATGGGCGACGTGGACGAGCTCAACAGCCACATCGGCCTGCTGCTGTGCGAAGACATGCCTGCCGATGTGCGCGAGCTGCTCATTGACGTGCAGCACCAGCTCTTCAACCTGGGCGGCGAGCTGTCCATCCCCGGCTTTGAGCTGCTGAAAGACGACGCGCTGGCGCAGCTGGACGAGGCGCTGGCGCGGCACAACGCCACGCTGCCCCGGCTGGAAGAATTCATCCTGCCGGCCGGCACGCGCGCGGCCGCGCAGGCGCATGTGTGCCGCACCGTGGCGCGCCGGGCCGAGCGCGCCGTGGTGGCCCTGGGCGAGCAGGAAAGCCTGCGCGATGCGCCCCGGCGTTACCTCAACCGTCTGTCAGACCTGCTGTTCGTGCTGGCGCGCGTGCTCAACCGCCATGCGCCCGGCGGCGGCGCGGGCGACGATGTGTACTGGAAAAGCCAGCGGCTGGCGCGCACGGCTTGACATCACCCAAAAACCCTCATCAAAAAGGCTGTTTGCGCTTGATTTGCAGGTGTTTATAGCTATTCACTTGTCCAACTGCGCCACGTCAGGCGGCCCGCAACTCGTCGATGAGGGCGATGTACTGCGTCATGGCCTCCTCGGCGCTGGTGCCTTCGAGCTTTTTCCAGGCGTCCCACTTGGCGCGCGCCACGATATCGGCAAAGCCGGGCTTGGGCTCTTGGTTGTCGCCTTCGGTGGCCTGCTTGTAGAGCGAATAGATTTTCAGCAGCGTGGGGTTGTCGGGGCGGGTGCTGAGCTGCTGGGCGTTGGCGGCGGCTTGTGTGAAGCGGGTGTGCAAATCGGACATGGGGCGGGAGTTTTCTGCCAAAGGGTTGAAAAGAAAGAAACGTCAAAGCCAAAAGGTCAAGGCGCGGCCACCGGGCCATAGGCGCCGCTGAGGGCCTGCAAGTGCGCGCGCGGCGCCGGGGGCAGGTGCGGCGCCAGCAGGCTGAGCACGTGGTAGGCGCCGCGTAGCAGGGCACCTTGCTCGTGCTCGGGCTCCATGGCGGTGCGCGGCTGGCGCACGTATTCGTAGCTGAGCCACCAGGTCAGCAGCACCACCATGCTGGCGGCCACGGTGTCGCGGGCGGCCTGTTCTGCCGCGCCCGCATCAGGCGGCAGCAGATGGCCCAGCATGGCGCGCAGTGCGGCCTGCTTGCGCGCCAGCAGGGCGGGAAAGTGCGTTTCCAGCCGCCGGTTGCGTGAGAGCAGGTGGTTGAGGTCGCGGTAGAAAAAGCGGTACTGCCACATCAGCTCGAACAGCGTGTGCAGAAAGAACCAGGCGTCTTCCACGTCGCGCACGTCTTCGCCGGCGGCCAGCAGGGGCAGCAGGCGCTGCTCGAAGTGGTCGAACAAGGTGTTGACCAGCTCGTCCTTGGACGGGTAGTGGTAGTACAGGTTGCCGGGGCTGATGTTCAGCTCGGCGGCAATGGCGGTGGTGGAGACGTTGGGCTCGCCAAAGCGGTTGAACAGCGCCAGCGTGCTGGCGAGGATGCGCTCGGCGGTTCGGCGGGGCGCTTTCTTGGACATGACGTGCGGGTGTGTCGTGCGTATTCGGGCAAATGCGTCAATCGCCGGTGCGGTTGAGCCGCGCGGCGCTGACTTGCTGCACCAGCGTGTCACCGTTGGGCCAGCTCAGCTCCATGCGCACAGGCAGGTGATCGAGTGCGGGGGTCAGCCACAGCCGCACGCGCGGCTGCGTGGCCGCACGCTCGCCCATGGGCACATGGATCAGCAAGACGGCTGGCACGGACTGCCCCCTGAGCGCCGTGACGGGCTCCGGGACCGGCTCGACAAACCAGCGCCAGGACTGCACGGCGCCATCAGCAGCGACAGGCAGGGTAAAGGTCTGGCCCGGCGCAAAGCGGCGGGCATCACCCGCCAGCCACGCCCCCAGCTGGATGATGGCGCTAAGCGCATCCTGCGTGCCCGCCGGCAAGGCCGCGGTGGTGGCTTCGGACTGCGTGCTGGAGGCGGGAAAGTGCACGACGCGCCCGCCGTGGTCAAAGCGCGCGGGCTCGGCACCGCCCATGCGGGGGCCGGCCAGCACGGGCACCAGCCCCTGCGGGGCAATCAGCCCGCTGGACGCCATGTGAAAACGCGCCAGCGCACGCGCAGGCGATTGCCAATCGGCCTCGTAAACCGTGTCGGTGCGGCGCCAGGCCAGAGTGGTCTGGCCCTGCACAGGCGCACCGTCCAGCGTGCCGCTGGCCTGGTAGGTGAGCGTGGCGCCGCGAGGCACCTGCACGGGCTGTGGCTCGCCCTCGGCAGCCCATTGCAGGGCCAGGCGCATGTCATCGCCATCCAGGCTGGCTTGCACGGGCACATCGGAGCGGCTGCCGCCAAAACTGGCCAGCGATGGGGCGTCAAACAGCGAGGCCGTGGGGCTTTCAGAGCCGCCTTCTGCCCCGCGTGCGGTCACGGCGGGCGGGGCCGGCTCGGCAGGGGACTGGGCAGGCCGGGGCTTGGCCGGGGCCGGGCGGGGCTTGGGCGCCGGGCGCGGGGCCG
>JAUNHQ010000035.1 GCA_030535425.1 Pseudomonadota bacterium
GAAACCGCCGCCCAGACCCTGGCGCGCGAGCTGCGCGCCTTGCGCCTGCGCGATGCCAGTGCCAGCGGGCGCTGGGCCGATGGCCTGTTGCAACTGCACGCGCTGCGCGTGCGCACCAGCGATGCCGAACTCAGCGGCAGCGCCCAGCTGCGCCTGGCCGCCGCCCCGGCCAGTCCCGCTGTTTCTGCTGCTTCTGCCGCCGACCCGGGCCCAGGCGGCGGTGCCGATCTGCGCTTCACCGCCCCCGGTGTCACCCTCACCCTCAAGGGCCAGGCCCAGCCCGACAGCGGCGCGGGCACGCTGCGCGCGCAAGTGGCCGACGCCAGCCGCCTGCTCGACTGGGCGCGCCAACTGCCCGGCGCAGCCGAGCCCCTGGCGCCGCTGCGCGCCAGCGGCAGCGCCACGCTGGAGGCCGACTGGCGCGGCGGCTGGCGCGACCCCGCCGTGCAAGCCCGCCTGGCCGTGCCGCGCCTGCAACTGACCCCCGGCGCCCAGGCCGAGCCCGTGGACCTGCGCGGCCTGCAAGCCCAGCTGCAAGGCCGCCAGACCCAGGCCCGCCTGAGCCTGCAAGGCAGCGCCGCGCAAGGCCCGCGCGCCCTGGATCTGCGCTTGAGCGCCGAAGGTGGGCGCACCCGCGTGCAGCAGCCCCTGGCCGAATCGGCCTGGCGCCTGAACATCAGCGGCCTGCAAGCCAGCGCGCGCGCCCCTGAGCTGGGCCAGGGCAGCTGGCAGCTTGCCCAGCGCGGCGCCAGCCTGCCGCTGAGCTGGAACCCCGCCCAGGGCGGGCGGCTGGAGGTGGGCGCGGGCGAGCTGGTCATCACCTCGCCCGCCCCCGTGGCCCAGGCCCAGCTGGCCTGGGGCCCCAGCCAGTGGCAGGCCGGCCAGCTGCGCACCACCGGGCGGCTGACCGGCTTGCCGCTGGAATGGGCCGAGCGCCTGGCCGGCACCCAGATGGCCCAGGCCGGGCTGACAGGCAACGTCGTCTTCAACGGCGACTGGGACCTGGCCCTGGGCGACACCCTGCGCGTGCAAGCCAGCCTGGCGCGTGCCAGCGGCGATTTGACCGTGCTCACCACCGACGCGCAAACCGGCGTGCAATCGCGCGTGCCGGCGGGCCTGCGCGAAGCGCGCGTGCAACTGGCCAGCGATGGGCGCGCGCTGCACCTGAACGTGCGCTGGGACAGCGCCCAGGCCGGCACCGTGGACGGCCAGCTGAGCACCCAACTGGCCGCCACCCGCAGCGCCAGCGGACGCACCCAATGGGCCTGGCCCGCAGACGCGCCCTTGAGCGGCCAGCTGCAAGCCAAGCTGCCGCAAATGGCCGCCTGGTCCGTGCTGGCCCCGCCCGGCTGGCGGCTGCGCGGCGCACTCAACGCCGACGCGCGCCTGGGCGGCACGCGCACGCAGCCCCTGGTCACCGGCACCCTGGGCGCGGACGGGCTGGCCCTGCGCTCGGTGGTCGATGGCGTGCAGCTGGAAGACGGGCGCCTGCGCGCCCGGCTGGACGGCACGCGCGTGCTCATCGACGAATTCCTGCTGCGCGGCGCGGGCGATGCCAGTGGCCAAGGCGGCCTCATCCGCGCCAGCGGCGAGGCCGGCTGGATCGACGGGCGCGCCCAGGCCCGCCTGAACGCCACGCTGGAGCAGCTGCGCGCCAGCATCCGCGCCGACCGCCAAGTCAGCGCATCAGGCCAGGTGCAAGCCGCGCTGGACGGGCGGCAAATCAGCGTCGATGGCCGCCTGCGCGTGGACCGCGCGCGCATCGTGCTGCCCGAAGAAAGCGCGCCTTCCCTGGGCGATGACGTCATCGTGCGCGGCCCCGGCGGCAAGGTGATGTACGGCAAAACCGCCCCCGGCGCCGTGGCCGCGCCCACCAGCGCCGCCGGCCAGCAGCCAGCCAGCGCCGCACCAGACACCGCATCCGGTACCGCACCGGACGCCGCCAGCACGCCCCTGACCGCGCGTGTGAACGTGCAGCTGGATCTGGGCGAGGACTTTTTGCTGCAAGGCATGGGCATTGACACCCGCCTGACCGGCCAGCTGACCCTGGCGGCCAATGGCCCGCTCACCGCCATGCCGCGCCTGAGCGGCACCGTGCGCACCGCCTCCGGCACCTTCCGCGCCTATGGCCAGCGCCTGAACATCACGCGCGGCAACATCGTCTTCAGTGGCGCCATTGACAACCCGGCGCTGGACATCATTGCCCTGCGCCCCAACTACGCCAGCGACCAGCGCGTGGGCGCGCAAGTCATGGGCACCGCCTTGCTGCCGCGCGTGCGCCTGTATTCGGAACCGGCCCTGCCCGACAACGAAGCCCTGGCCTGGCTGCTGCTGGGGCGCGCGGCCCCCAGCACCGGCGCCGAAGCGGCCATGCTGCAATCGGCCGCGCTGGCCGTGCTGGGCGGGCGCGAAGGGCGCGGCCTGGCTGCCCGCTTCGGTCTGGACGAGCTGAGCTTTTCCGGCGGCGACGGCGGCGACGTGGCCAGCGCCAGCGTGACCCTGGGCAAGCGCCTGTCCGACCGCCTGTATGCCGCCTACGAACACAGCCTGGCCGGCGCCAGCGGCAGCCTGCTCATCTTTTACGAGCTCTCGCGCCGCTGGACGCTGCGCGGCCAGGCGGGGGAAAACGCGGCCATTGACCTGATCTACCGCATCTCCTTTGACTGAGACCGCCCCCGATACAATCGCGCCCGCCCGCCGCCGTAGTTCAATGGATAGAACGAGCGCCTCCTAAGCGCTAGATGCAGGTTCGATTCCTGCCGGGGGCGCCAGCTTCGTGTGCGGGCCTGTTGCCCACGCTGCATGTAGTCCTTCTCCACCATCGCTGCGCCATGCCCGCCTACACCTTTGAAGCCTTGCAAGCCGATGGCAAGACCCGCAAGGGCGTGATTGAGGCAGAAACGGCCAAGGCTGCCCGCGCGCTGCTGCGCGGGCAGGCGCTGGTGCCGCTGCTGGTTGATCCGGTGGCGGGCGGCGGGGAAGCGGGCACGGGTGCCTCGGTGCTGAGCAAGCCGCTGTGGGGTGCGCGCGCCTTCAACAGCACACAACTGGCCATCTGGACGCGCCAGCTCGCCGGTCTGGTGGGTTCGGGTTTGCCGCTGGAGCGGTCGCTCACCGCCTTGGCCGATGAAGCCGAGCAGGAAGCGCAGCGCAATCTCATTGCCAACCTGCGCGCCGAGGTCAACGCAGGCTCGCCGCTGGCCAAGGCCATGAACCAGCATCCGCGTGAGTTCTCGCCCGTCTATACCGCCGTCATCGCCGCAGGTGAGCAAGGCGGCCATCTGGGTCAGGTGCTGGATCGCCTGGCTGACGATCTGGAAGAGCGCCAGGCGCTCAAGGCCAAGCTGGTGGGCGCCGCGTTGTATCCGGCCATTGTCACGCTGGTGGCCATCGTCATCGTCGTGTTTCTGGTCAGCTACGTGGTGCCGCAGGTCGCGACCGTGTTTGCGGGCACGCAGCGCAGCCTGCCGTGGTTGACGGTGGCCATGCTGGCCATCAGCGATTTCGTGCGCAGCTGGGGCTGGTGGCTGCTGGGTGCGGTGGGGGCACTGGCTGTGGGGCTGCCGCTGGCACTGCGCCAGCCGGCGGTGCGCCAACGGTTTGACGCGCTATGGCTGCGCCTGCCCCTGGTTGGCCGCCTGGCGCGCGGCTACAACGCGGCGCGCTTTGGCGCCACCCTGGCCATGCTGGCAGGTGCAGGCGTGCCCATTCTGCGTGCCCTGCAAGCGGCTGCCGAAACCCTGAACAACCAGGCCATGCGCGCCGACGCCGAGGATGCCCTGGTGCTGGTGCGCGAAGGTGCGCCGCTGGCCAGCGCCCTGGCGCAGAAAAAACGCTTTCCCGGCCTGCTGCCCATGTTTGCCCGCCTGGGCGAGCAAACCGGCCAACTGCCGCTGATGCTGCAACGCGCAGCCAACCAGCTGGGCGCTGAGGTGCAGCGCCGTGCCATGCAATTGGCGACCGTGCTGGAGCCTCTGCTCATTGTGGCCATGGGCATCGTCGTCATGCTGATTGTGCTGGCTGTGATGCTGCCCATCATTCAGCTGAACCAGTGGGTGAAGTAGGGCCAAAAGGCTCTGTTGCCCTGATCCGCCGTCATGCCTAGCCTGAAAGACCAGCTCGTCGTTGCCATTTCCTCGCGCGCGCTGTTTGATTTCGAGGAAGAAAACCGCCTGTTCGAGTCGGGCGATGCCGACGCCTACATGCAGGTGCAGTTGCAGCGCATTGACCAGCCTGCGCCGCCGGGGGTGGCGTTTTCGTTGGTCAAGAAGCTGCTGGCCTTCAACGAGCCGGGGCACCAGCGGGTGGAGGTGGTGGTGCTCTCGCGCAACGACCCGGTCAGCGGCATGCGGGTGTTTCGCAGCGCGGCGGCGGCGGGCGTGTCGATCGAGCGCGGGGTGTTCACGCAGGGGCGGGACCCCTTTCGCTACCTGCGCCCGCTGGGTGCGCGGCTGTTTCTATCGGCCAACGAGGCGGATGTGCGCCAGGCGCTGGCCATGGGCTTTCCGGCTGCGCGCGTGGCCACGGATTCGGCACAGGCCGCAGGCAACCACCCGCACGAAGTGCGCATCGCCTTTGACGGCGATGCCGTGCTGTTTGCCGACGAGGCCGAGCAGGTGTACCAGCGCAAGGGGCTGGCCGCCTTTCAGGCGCACGAAAAGCGCAAGGCTGCGCTGCCGCTGCCCGATGGCCCGTTCAAGCCCCTGCTGTCCGCTTTGCACCGCTTGCAGAAGGCAGGCAGCGCGCCCATGCGCCTGCGCACGGCGCTGGTCACGGCGCGCAGCGCACCGGCGCACGAGCGGGCCATCCGCACGCTGATGCACTGGGGCGTGGGCGTGGATGAGGCCATGTTTCTGGGCGGGCTGCCCAAGGGCGAGTTCTTGCGCGAGTTCGAACCGGATTTCTTTTTTGACGACCAGACCGGCCACATCGAACACGCGGCCCAGCACGTGCCTGCGGGCCACGTGGCCGCAGGCGTGGCCAACGCGGCAGACGCGCCACGCCGCCGCCCGCCCGCGCCGCAGACGTAAGGCCAGTGCCTTGGGCTGCCTTCTGCTGGCCATTCACGACAGGATTTGACTTCCTATGCCTATGCTTCGCCGCCGCTTCATGGCCGGTCTGGGTGCCGCCGCGGCCATGCCTACCCTGCACGCGCAAGAGCGCGTGACGCTGCGCTTGCACCAGTTCTTGTCACCGCAGGCACCTTCGGTGCGCATGGGGCTGCTGCCCTGGGCGCGGCGGCTGGAACAGGGCAGCGCAGGCCGCATCCGCGTGCAGGCATTTGCCGCCATGCAGCTGGGCGGGCGCCCATCTGATCTGCTGGATCAGGCGCGGGGCGGCGTGGTGGACCTGGTGTGGACGGTGCTGGGCTACACGCCCGGGCGTTTTCTACGCTCAGAAGTGTTCGAGCTGCCTTTTCTCTGCGGCGGGGCTGAGGCCGGCTCGCGGGCGTTTCAGCATTACGTGCAGGCGCATGCCATGGCCGAGTTCGAGGGACTCAGGCTTATCTGCGTGCACATTCATGGCCCTGGCTGGCTGCATAGCCGCACGCCTATCAGGCGGTTGCAAGACCTCAAGGGCATGCGCGTGCGCGGCGGCTCGCGCGTGATCAACCGCATGCTGGATCACATGGGGGCCGTGCCCGTGGGCATGCCCGCGCCGCAGATCAGCGAGGCGCTGTCCAAGGGCGTCATTAACGCTGCCACCTTGCCCATGGAAGTCATGCCCTCGCTCAAGGTGCACCAGATCGTGCGCAACCACACCGGCTTTGCCGGCGGGCTGGGCATGTACACGCAAACCTTTGCCTTGGTGATGAACCAGGCGCGCTACGACAGCCTGCCCGCCGGGTTGCGGCAGGTGATCGATGCCCACAGCGGCGTGCAAGCCGCCGCCGCGTTTGGCCGTGCCATGGACGAGGGCGACACCGCTGGCATCGCCCAGGCGCGGCAGGCGGGCAACACCTTGCTGACACTGGATGCCGGCGAAACCCGCCGCTGGCAGCAAGCCGCCGCCAGTGCGCGCGATGCGTGGCTGGGCCAGGCCAAGAGCCAGGGCATCGACGGCGCACGCCTGCTGGCTGAGGCCCAGCGCCTGCTGGCACTGGAAGTCAAAACTTAATTGCTACATTTTATGTAGCTAAAAATCATTGTGTATAAAGCGCAAAAGGCCTTTTTGACAATGATTCCATCGCCCTTGGCCATCATGGGCCATGTGCCGTGCAGGCGGCCTCTACACTGCATGCATGAACCCCACAGGCATGAATCCCGTCCAGTTGTTTGACCCCGCTTCCAGCACCTTCACCTACATCCTGTTCGATGAGGACACGCGCGAGGCGCTCATCATCGACCCCGTGGACGAGCAGATCGAGCGCGATCTGGCCGCGCTGGCGCAGTTGAACCTGCGCCTGGTCTGGGCCGTGGAAACCCATGCCCATGCCGACCACATCACCAGCGCCGCGCGCCTGGCCGAGCTGACCGGCGCCCGGCTGGCCGCCCCTGCTGGCTGCGACGTGGGCACTGCTGCCGTCCAGCTGCATGAGGGGGACACACTGGCTTTTGGGCGCGAGCGCCTGCGCGTGCTGCACACCCCTGGCCACACCGCAGGCAGCGTCTGCTATGACTGGCAGCGCGCCAGCCCGCGCCAGCCTGGGCGCCACCTGTTCACCGGCGACACCCTGCTCATCCAGGGCTGCGGCCGCACCGACTTTCAATCCGGCGACGCCGGGCAGCTGTATGACAGCATCACGCAAAAGCTGTTTACCCTGCCTGACACCACCCTTGTCTGGCCGGGACACGACTACCATGGCCGCACCCAGTCCACCATTGGTGCCGAAAAAGCCAGCAACCCACGCCTGGCCGGCCAAACGCGCGAGCAATTCGTGCAACGAATGGACGCGCTGAACCTGCCCAAGCCCCGCCGCATCGACGAAGCCGTGCCTGCCAACCAGCGATCCGGCTTGCTGCAGGAAGCAGGCGCGCCGCACGGGCATGTGAGCGATGCGCCTGGCTACGCGGGCGACATCAGTCCCCAGACCGCCTGGCAATGGATGCACAGCGGCCAGGCCGTGCTGGTCGATATTCGCACCGACGCCGAACGTGCCTGGGTCGGCTTTGTGCCCGGCGTGACCGCCGTGGCCTGGAAACAGTGGCCCGGCATGGCCTTGAACCCTGATTTCGACACGGCCATCGTGCAGGCCGCCGCCGGCCAGCCGGTGGCCCTGCTGTGCCGCAGCGGCGTGCGATCCGTGGCCGCAGCCAAGCGCGCCACGGAACTGGGGCTGACCGCCTACAACGTGCTGGGCGGCTTTGAAGGCGAGCTGGACGAACACGCCCAGCGCGGCCACTGCAACGGCTGGCGCCACGCGGGCCTGCCGTGGCGGCAGAACTGAGTGGGGCTGGGCCGCGCCCGCTGGGCTGACGCTCTGCCTTTAGCCTTTATTTAGCTAGCGCTTCTTGCCGCCAATCAAACTGCCCAGCGCGCCGCGCACCAGCTCGCGGCCCATGCGGCGCATTTCGCCTTTGATGACGTTTTGCACCAGGCCGTCGTATTGGCCGCCGCGCGGGCCGGTGCGGCCAAACAGCAGTTCTTTGCCTTTGGTCATCAGGTCGCCGACCAGGCCGCCGTCGTCGTCTTGCGCCGCAGGCTGGCCGGGGGCAGCAGCCGCGCCGGAACCGCCTGCGCCGGCGCGGGTTTTGAGCACTTCGTAGGCGGATTCGCGGTCCACGGCCTGTTCGTAGCTGCCGGCCACCAGCGAGTTTTGGATGAGGGCTTGCCGCTCTGCCGCGGTGACGGGGCCGATGCGGCTGCCGGGGGGCAGCACGTACACGCGCTGGGTGATGCCGGGGCGGCCTTTTTCGTCGAGCAGGCTGACGAGGGCTTCGCCCACGGCCAGTTCGGTGATGGCGGTTTCAATGTCCAGCCCAGGGTTGGCGCGCATGGTCTGGGCGGTGGCTTTGACGGCTTTTTGGTCGCGCGGGGTGAAGGCGCGCAGCGCGTGCTGCACGCGGTTGCCCAGCTGGGCCAGCACGGTGTCGGGCACGTCAATGGGGTTTTGGGTGACGAAGTACACGCCCACGCCTTTGCTGCGCACCAGGCGCACGACCAGTTCGATGCGCTCAAGCAGCACCTTGGGCGCGTCGTTGAAGAGCAGGTGGGCTTCGTCGAAGAAGAAGACGAACTTGGGCTTTTCCGGGTCGCCAATTTCGGGCAGGCGCTCGTACAAATCAGACAGCATCCACAGCAAGAAGGTGGCGTACAGCCGGGGCGATTGCAGCAGCTTGTCGGCCGCCAGGATGTTGACCACGCCTTTGCCCTGCACGGTTTGCATCATGTCGTCCAGGTTGAGCATGGGCTCGCCAAAGAACTTGCCTGCGCCCTGGCCTTCCAGCGCCAGCAGGCCGCGCTGGATGGCGCCCACGCTGGCGGAGCTGATGTTGCCGTATTCGGTGGTGAACTGCTTGGCGTTGTCGCCCACGTGTTGCAGCATGGCGCGCAGGTCTTTCAAATCCAGCAGCAGCAGGCCGTTGTCGTCGGCTATCTTGAACACCAGGTTCAGCACGCCGGTTTGCGTGTCGTTCAGATCCAGCATGCGCGCCAGCAGCAGCGGGCCCATGTCGCTGACGGTGGCGCGCACGGGGTGGCCTTGTTCGCCAAACACGTCCCACAGCGTGGCGGGGCAGGCCAGCGGCTCGGGCAGGGGCAGGCCGCGCTCAGTCAGGGTGGCGGCCAGCTTGCTGCCAATGCTGCCGGCCTGGCTGATGCCGGTCAGATCGCCCTTGATGTCGCTCAAAAACACCGGCACGCCCAGCTGGCTGAAGCTTTCGGCCAGCTTTTGCAGCGTGACGGTTTTGCCCGTGCCGGTGGCGCCGGTGATCAGGCCGTGGCGGTTGGCCAGGCCGGGCAGCAGGTGGCATTGGGTGTCGCCATGCTGGGCAATGAGGATGGGGTCGGCCATGCGGGGGCTTCCTTGCAGAGTCAAAAAAGAGGGGCAAAAGTAGAATCGACGGCCTGATTATTGATTGACACAAGGACACTCTCATGGCAGGCCATAGCAAATGGGCCAACATCCAGCACCGCAAGGGCCGGCAGGACGAAAAACGCCAGCGCATCTGGACGCGCGTGGTGCGCGAAATCATGGTGGCCGCGCGCACCGGCGGGGGCGACCCCTCGGCCAATCCGCGCCTGCGCCTGGCCATTGAAAAAGCCAAGGCGGCCAACATGCCCGCCGACACCATCAAGCGCAACATCGACAAGGCCACGGGCAACCTCGAAGGCGTGAACTACGAGGAAATCCGCTACGAAGGCTATGGCATTGGCGGCGCGGCCATCATCGTGGACACCATGACCGACAACCGCGTGCGCACCGTGGCCGAGGTGCGCCACATCTTCAGCAAATACGGCGGCAACATGGGTACTGAAGGCTCAGTGGCCTTTCAGTTCAAGCACGTGGGCCAGCTCATCTTTGCCCCCGGCACCAGCGAAGACAAGGTGATGGAAGTGGCGCTCGACGCCGGGGCTGAGGATGTCATTACCGACGAGGACGGCGCCATCGAGGTGCTGACGCCCCCGGCCGACTTTGAAGCCGTGAAAGACGCGCTCACCGCCGCCGGCCTGACGCCCGAAGTGGCCGAGGTGACCATGCGCGCCGAAAACACCATCGACCTGACGGGCGATGACGCCGCCAAAATGCAAAAACTGCTGGACATGCTGGAAGACCTGGACGACGTGCAGGACGTGTTTCACAACGCAGCACTGGATGTGTAAAAGCCCTGCGGCTGGTGTGGCGCGCCTGCACACATGCCATGGTGCGCTGTGCGCCAGACCACGGGGCTGGCCAGGCCGCTGGCTGATTGCGATGCAAGAAAGTGTGATGCCATGACACCCAACGCCACCGCCCGCCTCTGCCTTTTTTCAGCCACCGCACGGCGGCTGGCCGTGCTGGCCCCGCTGGCTGCCAGCGCACTGCTGGCAGGCTGCGGCGATGGCGTGTCCTGGTGCTATGGCAGTGGCGACGGCACGGTTTCGGCCGGCTACAACACCACGCAATGCCCGCCCGACACCCCCGCCAAGGACGACGCAGGCGACGCCCCCGCCCCCACATCAGGCTCATAATCAAAAAGGCCATTCGCGCTTGCCCAGAGCGTGCGAGCAGCTATCTTTTTAAAAGCAAACACCATGAAAATCCTCGTCATCGGCTCCGGCGGCCGCGAACACGCCCTGGCCTGGAAGCTGGCCCAATCGCCCAAGGTGCAGCAGGTGTACGTGGCCCCTGGCAACGGCGGCACGGCCAGCAGCCAGGTGCTGAAAAACGTGCCCATCACCGACCTGGCCGCGCTGCGCGACTGGGCGCTGGCCGAGAAAATCGGCCTCACCGTGGTCGGCCCTGAGCAGCCCCTGGCCGCCGGTGTGGTGGACGACTTTCGCGCCCACGGCCTGCGCATCTTCGGCCCCACCAAGGGCGCCGCCCAGCTTGAAAGCAGCAAGGCTTTCAGCAAAGACTTCATGGCGCGCCACGGCATTCCCACCGCCGCTTACGAAACCTTTACCGACCCGCAGGCCGCCCGCGCCTATGTGGAAAAAATGGGCGCGCCCATCGTCGTCAAGGCCGACGGCCTGGCCGCTGGCAAAGGCGTGGTGGTGGCCGCCACCAAGGAAGAAGCCTTTGCCGCCATCGACGACATGCTGGGCGGCAACAGCCTGGGTGTGGCGCACAACGAAGGCGGCGCGCGTGTCGTCATCGAAGAATTCTTGCAAGGCGAGGAAGCCAGCTTCATCGTGCTGTGCGACGGCAAAAACGTGCTGGCCCTGGCCACCAGCCAGGACCACAAGCGCCTGCAAGACGGCGACACGGGCCCCAACACCGGCGGCATGGGCGCGTATTCGCCCGCGCCCGTGGTCACGCCGGACGTGCACGCGCGCGCCATGCGCGAAGTCATCCTGCCCACCATACGCGGCATGGAAAAAGACGGCCTGCCCTTTACCGGCTTTCTGTACGCGGGCCTGATGATCGACAAGGACGGCCGCCCCAAAACGCTGGAATTCAACACCCGCATGGGCGACCCCGAAACGCAGCCCATCCTGATGCGCCTGAAGTCCGACCTGGTGGACGTGCTGCTGGCCGCCACGGCGGGCAAGCTCGACAGCGTGGAGCTGCAATGGGACCGCCGCGTGGCCCTGGGCGTGGTCATGGCCGCGGCAGGCTACCCGGCCAGCCCCAAAAAAGGCGACCTCATCACCGGCCTGCCCAAGCCGCAGGACGACGCGGTGGTCTTTCACGCCGGCACCGTGCAAGAGGGCGATCAGATCAAAACCAGCGGCGGCCGCGTGCTGTGCGTCACCGTGCTGGCCGACTCCGTCAAGCAGGCCCAGGCCCGCGCCTACGACGTGGCCCGCGGCATCCACTTTGACGGCGCGCAGTACCGGCGCGACATTGGCTGGCGCGCCATCAAATAAAAAGCAGCCGGTGCGCCGGCCCGGCGCACAAAGCGCCAGCACCTTGAGAAGAACGAACACACCCATGCAACGCCGCACTGTCGCTCTGGGCCTGCTGCCCTGGCTGACCGCTGGCCCCAGCGCCCTGGCGCAGGGCAGATCGTCGGGCCGCGCATTGCCTGCGTGCGACCGCCAGGGCTTTTTTGGCGAGGACAACGCCGGCTACCTTCACGTGCACGCCAGCGGCATGCAGGTTGCCATGACGCTGGATGTGCAAGGCATGAAAATCGGCGACAACATCCACGGGCCGGGTTCAAGCGATCACATGGCGCGGCTGGAACGTAAAAGCCACTACATGACCCAGGCCGGCCGCAAATGGGGGCCGCTCAACCCCAAGCCTGAGCTGGACATGCTGCAAATCGTGTTGGGCCTCTCGCACAGCAGCGCGCAAGAGATAGAGCGCATGTGCAATACCGCCGCAGTGGCCCTCGTGCCGCCACAGCCCACCCTTGAGCTGGATTTCAAGCCCATGCAGGGCGCCTTGCGCACGCCAGAGGGCGACGGCATCGACCGCATTCTGTTCATCGTGCCGCCTGAGGTGCGCGACACCATTGCCCAAGACGCGCGCTACCGCGTGGGATTTGCGTTCCCGCGCGGCGGCCCAGAACTCGTCTGCGTGCTCAGCGCCGCCGCCTACAACAGCCCCACCTACCGGCGCGCCCCATCCTTGTACGCGCAAGCCGCCCAGCAATACCGCAAAGGCCTGTGCACTGGTTGACGGCCCCCTCAAACCCATGACAGACACCCGAACCACCCAGGTACGCACCTACCTGCAAGACCTGCAAACCCGCATCACCACCGCCCTTGAGCAACTGGACGGCCAGGCCACCTTTTTGCGCGACGCCTGGCAAAAGCCCGCAGGCGAGCTGCTGCAAGGCGATGGCGTGACCATGATCCTGGAAGGCGGCGCCGTGTTCGAGCGCGCCGGCGTGGGCTTTTCCCACGTGCGCGGCTCCCGGCTGCCGCCTTCGGCCACGCAGCACCGGCCAGAGCTGGCGGGCGCGCCGTTCGAGGCTCTGGGCGTGTCCTTGGTCTTTCACCCGCTCAACCCCTACGTGCCCACCGTGCACATGAACGTGCGCATGATCAGCACCGCCCAGCCGGGGCAAGCGCCCGTGTGCTGGTTTGGCGGCGGCATGGACTTGACGCCCTACTACGGCTTTGACGACGACTGCCAGCACTTTCACGCCACCTGCCGCGACGCCTGCGCGCCCTTTGGCGACGGGCTGTACCCGCGCTTCAAGCAGTGGTGCGACGCGTACTTCTGCAACAAGCACCGGCAAGAGCAGCGCGGCATTGGCGGCATCTTTTTTGACGACTTTGCCGAAGGCGGCTTCGAGCAAGGCTTTGCCCTCATGCAGTCCGTGGGCAACGCCTTCTTGCCCGCCTACCTGCCCATCGTGCAGCGGCGCATGGCCCAGCCCTGGGGCGAGCGCGAGCGCCAGCACCAGCTCTACCGGCGCGGGCGCTATGTCGAATTCAACCTGGTGTGGGACCGGGGCACGCACTTTGGCCTGCAATCGGGCGGGCGCACCGAATCCATCCTGCTGTCCATGCCCCCGCTGGTGTCCTGGGCCTACCAAAAAACGCCCGAACCGGGCAGCCCCGAAGCGCGCCTGACCGGGCACTACCTGGTGCCCCGCGCATGGGTGTGAGCACACCTGCGCCGCCCGCCCCACCAATGGCGATGCCTGCGGCCCTGCGGCGCGTGGGCATGTTCGGCGGCGCGTTCGATCCGCCGCACAACGCCCACGTGGCCCTGGCGCGCGCGGCCATCGACACCCTGGCGCTCGATCGCCTGCACATCGTCCCCACCGGCGATGCCTGGCACAAAACCCGCCCCTTGAGCTGCGCCGCCCACCGCCTGGCCATGTGCCGCCTGGCCTTTGGCGATCAGCCCCGCACCACCGTGGACGCGCGCGAGCTGCACCGCAGCGGCCCCACCTACACCATCGACACCCTCACCGAATTGCAAGCCCAATACCCCGGCGCGGCGCTGCACCTCATCATCGGCGCCGACCAGGCCGCCGCCTTTCACACCTGGCGGCAGGCGGCGGACATTGTGGCTATAGCTACTATTTCAATAGCTGTTCGCGCGCACCAGTCAAGCGCAAACGGCCTTTTTGACCCTGAAAATCCTTTGCCCGGCCTGGCCGGCGCGCCCGCCCGCATTCGCCTGCTGTCCCTGCCGCCCATGCCCCACAGCGCCACCGACGTGCGCCGCCGCGTGGCCGCAGGCCAGCCCGTGGGCGATCTGGTGCCCCCCGCCGTGGCCGGGTATATTGCCGACCATCACCTCTACCGCACTGCCCAATGAGCGAAACCGCCGCCAAGAAAGACGTCCAGAAACTCCAGCGCGCCATCGTCGATGGCCTGGAGGATGTCAAAGCCCAGGACATCCGCGTGTTCAACACCGAGCACCTCTCCCCCTTGTTTGAGCGCGTCATCGTCGCCAGCGGCTCCAGCAACCGCCAGACCAAGGCCCTGGCCGCCAGCGTGCGCGACAAGGTGCGCGAAGGCGGCTTTGCCAAACCCCGCATCGAAGGCGAAGACAACGGCGAATGGATCATCGTGGACTGCGGCCCCGCCGTGGCGCACATCATGCAGCCGGCCATCCGCCAGTACTACAACCTGGAAGAAATCTGGGGCGAAAAACCCGTCAAGCTCAAAGGCCCGGCCAGCAAGAAAACCGCCGCCAAGCCCGCTGCCAAGAAAACCGCCCCCAAGGCTGCATCCGAAGCCAAACCGGCCCCAACGCCCGCCAAGAAAGCGGCAGCAGCTAGCAAAAAAGTAGCAACCAAGAAATCGGCAACCCCTGCTGCGGGCAAGACCGCTGGCAAGGCCACTGCCAAAGCCCCCGCGAAATCCGCTGGCAAAACCGCCGTCAAAGCCCCGGCTCGCAAATCGGCCGCCCCCAAAACCCCGGCGCGCAAGACGGCCAAGGCCGCCCCGGTCAAAACCGTGGTCGTGGGCAAGCCCGCCGCCAAGAAAACCGCTGCCAAATCCGCAGCCGCAAAAACCGCCGCCGCCAAAAAACCTGCGGCCCGCAAAAGCGCCTGAGCAGGGCTTTTGACGGGCCATGAGGCTGCTCATCATCGCCGTGGGCCAGCGCGTGCCCGACTGGGCGCAGTCGGCGTGGGACGACTACGCCAAGCGCTTTCCGCCCGAGCTGCGGGTAGAGATCAAAACCATCAAGACCGAGCCGCGCGCGGGCGGGCGCACCACCGAGCAAATCAAGGCCGCCGAGCGCCAGCGCATTGAAGCGGCCATTCCCAAAGGCGTGCGCGTGGTCGCGCTAGACGAGCACGGCAGCGCCCACACCACCGTCTCGCTGGCCGCGCGGCTGCGCCAGTGGCAGCTGGGCGGGGGCGACGTGGCGCTCATCATCGGCGGCCCCGACGGGCTGCACCCGCTGCTGCTGCAAGCCGCTGACGAACGCATCCGCCTGTCTGACCTGACCCTGCCGCACGCCATGGTGCGCGTGCTGCTCATCGAGCAGCTGTACCGCGCCTGGTCAGTCAATGCCGGACACCCGTATCACCGTGAATAAGCCCCCGCGCCAACCTGGCGGCAGGCGATGCCAAGCCCCGCCCAGCCGCAGGCCGCCAGCCTGACTCAAAGCCGCCAAGCCCACGGCCAGGTGATGGGCCCGGCCAAGCCCCCCACACCACACTGCGCCCCAGCGCAGACCCCTTTTCCCTTTAGCTTTTCAAGGAGACAACGTGACCACACGCAACATACTGGCCCTGGCGGCCGATTCCCAGTTTGGCCGCCTGCACGGCGTGGTGCTGTTCTGGTGCTTTCTGATTCTGGTGCTCGACGGCTACGACCTGGCCGTGGCCGGCGCGGCCTTGCCGGCCATCATGGAAGACATGGGCGTGACCGCCGCCACGGCCGGCTTCATGGCCAGCTCGGCCCTGTTCGGCATGATGTTTGGCGCCATGGGCCTGGGCGCCGTGGCCGACAAGATTGGCCGCCGCTGGACGCTGTCGCTGTGCGTCTTTTTCTTCAGCGTTTTCACCGCCGCTGCGGGCATGACGGACGACCCCTACACCTTCAGCCTCATGCGCTTTTTGGCCGGCGTGGGCATTGGCGGGGCCATTCCCAACGCCGCGGCGCAAATGACCGAATACGCCCCCATGCGGATGCGCGCCTTCATGGTCACGCTGATGTGCTGCGGCTACGCCGTGGGCAGCATGCTGGCGGCCATCCTGGGCAAGCAGTTCATTGCGGCCTATGGCTGGGAAATCGTGTTTCTGGCCGCTGGCGCGCCGGTGGTGCTGATTCCTTTCATCATGCTCTACCTGCCCGAATCGCCCACCTTTTTGCTGAAAAAGCAGGACCAGGCCACGCTGCGCAGCATTGCCCGCCGCCTGCGGCCCGACATGACGATTGACGACAGCACCCAGTTCGAGCTGCCGGCAACGCCTGTCAGCAGCACGGCCGGCATGGCGGCGCTGTTTCGCGACGGGCGCGGGCTGGGCACGGTCATGCTGTGGGTGGCCTACATCACGGGGCTGTTCATGCTGTATGCGCTCAGCTCCTGGCTGGTCAAGCTGATGTCGCTGGCCGGCTACAGCCTGGGCTCGGCGCTGAACTTCCTGCTGGCCTACAACATCGGGGCCATCGTGGGCGCCATTGGCGGCGGCTGGCTGGCCGACCGCTTCAGCATGAAATGGGTGTCCGTCAGCATGTGCGCGGCGGCCATGGTTTCGCTGGTGGCGCTGGGCTATGGCGTGCAGCCGCTGTTTCTGGTGGTGGCGGTGGTGGGCGCGTCCACGCTGGGCATGCAAATCCTGCTGTACGCCTATGCCGCGCAGTACTACCCGCCCGAGCTGCGCTCGGTCGGCATGGGCTTTGCCTCAGGCATGGGGCGCATTGGCGCCATTGCCGCGCCCATCATCATTGGCGTGCTGGTGTCGCTGGAGCTGCCGCTGCGCCAGAACTTCATGGTGATTGCGCTGGCCGCCGTCATCACCGGCGTGGCCGTGGCCCTGGTCAACCAAAAGCCCGCCGCGCAGCCGGCCGTGGTGCTGGATTGAGGCGCCTGCGTACCGGTTGATTCATTGCTTTGAAGCGATATTTTTAAGAGCTTTCACCAAACGCCGTGCGGTTTGCACATGCAGGCGATGTGCCCTTGCCTGAAAGACCCATGATCCATGCTGAGCGATGACACCTACATGCGCCAGGCGCTTGATCTGGCCCGGCAGGCACGCGCCACGTGCCCGCCCAACCCGGCCGTGGGCTGCGTGCTGGTGGCCGAAGATGGCCGTGTGATTGGCCAGGGCCACACCCAGCCCACCGGGCAGGCCCACGCCGAAATCATGGCCCTGCGTGATGCGGCAGCCCGCGGCCATGTCAGCACGGGCGCCACCGCCTATGTGACGCTGGAGCCTTGCTCGCACCATGGCCGCACCGGCCCGTGTTGCGACGCGCTGGTGGCCGCTGGCGTGCGGCGTGTGGTGGCTGCCGTGCAAGACCCCAACCCGCGCGTGGCTGGACAGGGCTTTGCGCGGCTGCGTGCAGCGGGGGTTGCCGTGACGCTGGGCAGCGCCGCTCAGGCCGACGAAGTGCGTGAGCTCAACAGGGGTTTTTTCAGCCGCATGACGCGCGGCACGCCTTGGGTGCGCATGAAGATTGCCTGCTCGCTGGACGGGCGCACGGCGCTGCCCAACGGTGTGAGTCAATGGATCACCTCTGCCCAGGCGCGTGAAGACGGCCACGCCTGGCGCGCGCGCGCCTGCGCCGTGCTCACTGGCATTGGCACCGTGCTGCAAGACGACCCGCAGCTGAACGTGCGCTTGCCTGGCGCCGTCGCGCGCCAGCCCCTGCTGGTGGTGGTGGACAGCCGCCTGCAAACGCCGCTACAGGCGCGGCTGTGGCGGGTCAGCGAGCGCCATGTGCGCATCTACACGGCGCAGCAGGCCACGGCGACCAGGGGGAGGGGCGATACCGTTTCCACCCGTTGCCAAGCGCTGCAAGCCAAGGGCGCCCAGGTGCTGGCCTTGCCCGATGCGCGCGGCAAGGTGGATCTGCCTGCCATGTTGCGCGATTTGGCCGCGTGCGAGGTGAACGAGGTGCATGTCGAGGCGGGCGATAAGCTCAACGGCTCATTGCTGCGCGAGCATTTGGTGGACGAGCTGCTGCTTTATCAGGCACCGCTGTTGCTGGGGGAAGGCTTGGGCGTGGCGGCATTGGGGCCGTTCAGCGCCCTGGCGCAGGGCGTTCGCCTGGAATGGATGGACACGCAACCCGTGGGGCCAGACATGCGTTTGCGCGCCCGCGTGGTGAAGCCGGGCAGCCAAATCGCTTGAGGCTGCCTTTCCCCTCTTTTGCTGAGTTTTTACGCCTTGGTTTTGCCCTTGCTGGGCTTGTCCCTGCTGGGTTTGTCTTTGACGGCGGTGTCTTTGCTGGCGGTGTCCTTGGCTTCGCTTTTTTTTCTGGCAGTGTCTGTTTTGCTGGTGGTTTTCTGCGCTTCCAGTGCAGCCAACTGCATGGAGATGTCAAACAGCTTGGCCTTGCTGGCGTAGTAGCGATCCAGGCGCCATTCCTCCAGGATTTCCAGCGCCAGCTTGAAACGGTCAATGTCCAGCTGGTACAGATCCGCGATGGCGAATTCACCTTCCGACTCCAGTGCCAGCACCAAGCGCGAAAGGATCTTGGCATTGCCGTCCTCGGGTTTGCGTTCGATGTATTTCCGGGCTTCCTTGATGGCGCGCATGCGGGGCTAATCCTTGAGGCGAATGGAACAAACTTGGGCGCTCCGTGATGTAACGTAAGCGCGGTTTGCCATCCTAGCGGATGCACAGGCGACTTTCCACCTCGACATGCATTTGTCATGAAAATGACATACCCGGCCAGGGGCAGGGCAGCACAGGGCAGGGTGGCCTGCCTGGAGGGACTCGAACCCCCGACCTGCTGCTTAGAAGGCAGCTGCTCTATCCAGTTGAGCTACAGGCAGTTTGACGCAGACGACGCCGATGACCGGCATCGTGATGCAAAAAAGGCCCGGCGGGAATGGGCGCGGGCCTTGTTGCAGGGAAAAAGGTGGTCGGAGCGGCGGGATTCGAACTCGCGACCCTCTGCTCCCAAAGCAGATGCGCTACCAGACTGCGCTACGCTCCGACGAAGCGCGCATTGTACCTTGGCGCGGCTAAGGTTGATCAGCGTTTTTGGTATTGCGTCTTGCCAAACAGCACTTCTTTTTCGGCGTCGGTGCGCATGGGCTTGCGCAGATCGGCCATGACCTGCACGCCGCGCTGCACGGCGGGGCGGGCGCCGATGCGGTCGAACCAGTCTTTGAGCGCGGGGTAGTTCGCCCAGTCAATACCCTGGTTCTGCCAGCTGCGCAGCCAGGGGTAGATGGCGATGTCGGCAATGCTGTATTGCTTGCCGGCAATGTAGGCGCCGGTGCGCTGCACTTGCTTGTCCATCACGCCGTACAGGCGCGCGGCTTCGTTGGTGTAGCGGTCGATGGCGTAGGGCACTTTTTCAGGCGCGTACAGGCGAAAGTGGTGCGCCTGGCCCAGCATGGGACCAACGCCGCCCATCTGGAACATGAGCCATTGCAGCACTTCGTATTTGCCGCGCGCGCTGGCGGGCAGGAACTTGCCGGTCTTGCCTGCCAGGTACAGCAAGATGGCGCCGGATTCGAACAGGGAGATGGGCTTGCCGTCCGGCCCGTCGCTGTCGACGATGGCGGGGATTTTGTTGTTAGGGCTGATCTTGAGAAAGTCGGGCTGGAACTGATCGCCCTGGCCGATGTTGATGGGGTGGGCCTGGTAGGGCAGGCGGCATTCCTCCAGCATGATGTGCACTTTGTGGCCGTTGGGGGTGGGCCAGGAATAGACGTCGATCATGGTTGCAGCCTTTTGACAAAAAGAGAAAGAGGGCAAGAGGGCACGCACCAGGCACTCGTGCCCTGGTGGGCGGCGGGTGCGTGGCGGGCGCCCTGGATGATAGGGCGATCCTGGCCGGCTGGCACCCAGCGTCCCGATGTGCTTGGCGTTCGGTAAGGCGGAGCGATGGCCTGGGGTGTTTAGGTTTGATTGCTATTATTTATATAGCTATCAACCATTGTCAATCAAGTGCGAATAGTCTTTTTCGCTAAGGCGCTTGAGGCGGGCTGGCCTAGCCGCTTTTGCCGCGCAGGAACAGGCGCTGGATGGCCTGCTGGGTGTGTTCGCGGTGCTGGGCGTCGGCGCTGTGCAACTCGGCCATGGCGCCGTGCAGCATTTTCTGTGTCAGCCCGCGCGCCAGGGCTTCGAGCACGGCATCGACGTCTTCGCCCTTGGCCAGTTGCCGGCGGGCGCGGGCCAGCTCTTGGGTGCGCCACTGCTCGGCCTGGGTGTTGAGCTGGTGGATGAGGGGGATGACGCCATGCTGCGGGTCGCGTTGCTGGAGCCAGTGCAGAAAGCTTTGCACGCCCGCGTCGATGATGGCTTCGGCCTGGGCCACGGCGGCCTGACGGCTGGCCTGGGCGGTTTGCACCACGGCGGCCAGGTCGTCCACGGTGTACAGGTAAATGTCTTCCAGTGCCTTGACTTCGGGCTCGATATCGCGCGGCACGGCCAGGTCCACCATGAACATGGGGCGGTGGCGGCGTTTTTTGAGTGCCCGTTCGACGGCGCCCAGGCCGATGATGGGCAACTGGCTGGCGGTGCAGCTGATGACGGCGTCAAACTCATGCAGGCGCTCGGCCAGGTCGGCCATGCGCATGGCTTGCGCACCAAAGCGGGTGGCCAGCTTTTCGCCGCGCTCGAGCGTGCGGTTGGCGATGGCGATGGCCCGTGGCTGGCGGGCGGCAAAGTGGGTGGCGGCCAGCTCGATCATTTCGCCTGCGCCGACGAAAAGCACGTTGATGCGGCTCAGGTCTTCAAACAGGTTGCCTGCCAGGCGCACGGCGGCGGCGGCCATGCTGATGGAGTGGGCGCCAATGTCGGTGCTGCTGCGCACTTGCTTGGCTACGGCAAAGCTGCGCTGGAAAAGCTGGTTGAGGGTCTGGCCCAGGGCGCCTGCGTCCTCGGCAGCGCGCACGGCGCTTTTCATCTGGCCGAGGATTTGCGGCTCGCCCAGCACCATGCTGTCCAGCCCGCTGGCCACGCGAAAGGCGTGGCGTGCGGCCTGGCCGTCTTGCAGCACGTAGGTGTGCTGGCGCAGTGCGTCGGCAGAGACCTTGCCTGCGGCAGCCAGCCAGCCGAGGGTGTGGTCGATTTGCGGGCTGTCGCTGGCGCAGTAGATTTCGGTGCGGTTGCAGGTGGAGAGGATGGCCGCTTCAGGGTGGCGCTGGTGCGACTGGCGCAGGCCGGCCAGGGCGGGGGCCATTTGGTCGATGGCGAACGCAAACCGCCCGCGCAGATCGAGCGGAGCGGTGTTGTGGTTCAGTCCCAGTGCCCAGACGGCCATGATGGGGGCGAATTATAAAATTCGCGCCCGCTGGCAAGGCCCGTGCGGGCGTGGCCGGTGTGGCGGCGGCGTTGGATGGCCGTCATGCTTTTCTTTCTCTTCGTTTGCCGCCTTGGCCCTTTTTCCCCATGACGCTGATGGACTTGTTTTGGCATGTGGCCGGCTTCTTGGCGCCGGCGCTGGTGCTGGCGTCGGCGGTGGTGGGGCTGAGCTGGCTGCTGTGGCGCCGCCAGCGGCTGGCCGCGCGGGATCGCTGGCGGCAGTGGGTGGCCAATCTGATGGTGTGCGAGCTGGTGCTGCTGGGCGGGCTGATGCTGACGGGGCACGACGGGCGCATGCTGACTTATGCCGCACTGGTGCTGGCCAGCGCCAGCTGCCAGGCATGGTTGATGCGCCGTTGATGCGTCGTTGATGGGTCACGCTGATGCGCTGCGCTGCCTGGGACGGGCAGGCCCATGGCAGGGCGGCAACCTTTAGGCGGGCAGGCGCTGGCCGTTCAGGCGCTCGTGTTCGCGCAGGGCGAAGCGGTCGGTCATGCCGGCGATGTAGTCGGCCACGGCGCGGTGCACGGCGCTGGGGTGGCCAGCGGCGCGTTCGCGTTCGGCGCGTAGGGCGAAGCTGGGACGCAGTTGGCCGGGCTGTGAGAGGTAGGCGTGAAAGAGTGCGCGCACGACGTGCTGGCCTTGCGCGGTGTTGCGCGTGACTTGCGGGTGGCGGTAGAGGTTGGCGAATAGAAAACGCTTGAGCGTGGCGGTGTCTTGCTGCATGGCGGGGCTAAAGCGCACCAGCCGCCCGGCGCGGCGGGCCTGGCCGGCATCGGCAGGGGCGGCGGCGGCCAGCGCGGCGCGGGTGGTGTCGATGACGTCATACACCTGGGCCGAGAGCATGCGGCGGATGGATTCGTACAGCAGGCGCCGGCCTTGCAGTGTGGGGTGTTCGCGCAGGGTTTCGCGCATGAAGCGGGCGAACAGGGGTTCGGCTTCGAGTTGCTCAAGCGTGAGCAGGCCCGAGCGCACGCCGTCGTCGATGTCGTGCGCGTTGTAGGCGATGGTGTCGGCCAGGTTGGCCAGTTGTGCTTCCAGGCTGGGCTGGGTGCCGTCCAGAAAGCGCCTGGCCACGCCGCCGGGTTCTTGCGCATCCAGCGCGCGTGCGTTGGCCAGCGAGCAGTGTTTGAGGATGCCTTCGCGTGTTTCGAACGTGAGGTTCAGGCCGTCGAAGTCGGGGTAGCGGTGCTCCAGCGTGTCCACCACGCGCAGGCTTTGCAGGTTGTGTTCAAAGCCGCCGTGCTCGGCCATGCAGCCGTGCAGCGCGTCTTGCCCGGCATGGCCGAAAGGGGTGTGGCCCAGATCGTGCGCCAGGGCAATGGCCTCGGTCAGGTCTTCGTGCAGCCCCAGCGGGCGGGCAATGGAGCGGGCCAGTTGCGCCACTTCGATGGAGTGGGTGAGCCGGGTGCGGAACAGATCGCCTTCGTGGTTCAGGAAAACCTGCGTTTTGTAAACCAGGCGGCGAAAGGCGGTGGAGTGGACGATGCGGTCGCGGTCGCGCTGAAAGTCGTTGCGTGTGGGCGCGGGCGGGCACGGATGCAGGCGGCCACGCGATTGGGCGGGGTGGCTGGCGTAAGGGGCCAAAGGCGCATCGGTCATGGCCGGTATTTTCTAATGAAAAACGCCTTTTGCGCCCATCTGGCGCGCGCAAGAAGCTATTGATATAGGAGCAATCATGCGTGCTCCGTCAGCAGAGAAGGTGGCACGCCAGCGGGCGGGAGCGCGGCTGGCGGGGCTGTTCAGGCGGCGCAGCAGCGGTCGATGACCTGGCGCACCAGTGCATCGGGCGCGGCTCGCACGGCGGCGCGGCCGGGGCCGTCGATGACGACGAAGCGGATTTCGCCGCTTTCGGCTTTTTTGTCCACGCGCATCAGTTGCAGGTAGCGGCCTGCGTTGTCGGCAGTGTCCAGCACGGCGCCGCGCGTGGGCAGGCCGGCACGGGCGATAAGGGCCGTGAGGCGCTGCACGAAGTCCTCATCGACCAGCCCCAGTGCCTGCGACAGGTGCGCGGCCATGACCATGCCCGCGCCCACGCCTTCGCCGTGCAGCCAGGTGCCGTAGCCCATGCCGGCTTCGATGGCGTGGCCAAAGGTGTGGCCAAAGTTGAGGATGGCGCGCAGGCCGGTTTCGCGTTCGTCCTGGCCGACCACTTCTGCCTTGATCTGGCAGCTGCGCTGCACGGCGTGGGCCAGCGCGCCAGGGTGGCAGGCGCGCAGCGCGTCGATGTTGGCCTCGATCCAGTCGAAAAAAGCCATGTCATGGATGGGGCCGTATTTGATGACTTCGGCCAGGCCCGCAGACAGCTCGCGCGCGGGCAGGGTTTTGAGCACATCCAGATCGCACACCACGGCCAGCGGCTGGTAGAACGCGCCAATCATGTTCTTGCCCAGCGGATGGTTGATGGCGGTTTTGCCGCCCACGGACGAATCCACCTGTGCCAGCAGCGTGGTGGGCACTTGCACAAAGGGCACGCCGCGCATGTAGCAGGCGGCGGCAAAGCCGGTCATGTCGCCCACCACGCCGCCGCCCAGCGCATACAGCGTGGTCTTGCGGTCGGCGCCGTGGGCCAGCAGCTCATCGAAGATGGTGTTGAGGGTGCCCCAGCCCTTGTGCTGTTCGCCATCGGGCAGGGCGAGCTGGCGCACGCGCGCATGCCGCTGCGACAGCACTGTGGCCAGCCGCTCGGCATACAAGGGGGCGACGGTGGTGTTGGTGACGATCAGGGCCTGGGTGCCTTCGCGGGCCTGGGTGAAGGCGGCGGGGTCATCCAGCAGGCCGGCGCCGATGTGGATGCGGTAGCTGCGCTCGGCCAGGGCGATGTCCACATGGCGTGCGGGGGCTGAAGGGGAGGAGGGCGCTTGCATGGCGCAAGTGTAGAAGACGGGCAGGGCGCCTTCCGGGGGAGGACCGGCATGAGCCAGGCAGGTGCCCATGCCGATGATTTGCTATTTAAAGCATAGCTTCTTGCGAAGATGGGGTGCGCGCGAAAGCCTTGTAGGGCTGCTCGCGCGCCAGTGCGCCTACGCCTGGCTTAGCTGCCGCGCGTGATGGGCATTTCCACGGGGGCGGCGTTGACCATGTGCTTGGCCAGCTCCAGCTTGGCCAGGGCGTTGCGGTGCACTTCGTCGGGGCCGTCGGCCAGGCGCAGGGTGCGCTGGTGGGCGTAGCTGCGGGCGAGGATGAAGTCCTGGCTGACGCCGCCGCCGCCGTGGGCCTGGATGGCCCAGTCCAGGATCTGGCAGGCCATGCTGGGGGCGACGATCTTGATCATGGCGATTTCGCCTTGCGCCACTTTGTTGCCCACGGTGTCCATCATGTAGGCGGCTTTGAGGGTGAGCAGGCGGGCTTGCTCGATCATGCAGCGCGCTTGGGCAATGCGCTCGCGCCACACGCCTTGGGTGGAGATGGTTTTGCCAAAGGCCACGCGTTCGTTCAGGCGCTTGCACATCAGCTCCAGCGCGCGCTCGGCCGCGCCAATGCTGCGCATGCAGTGGTGGATGCGGCCTGGCCCCAGGCGGCCCTGGGCAATGGCAAAGCCCTTGCCTTCGCCCATGAGGATGTTGCTGGCGGGCACGCGCACGTTTTTCAGCTCCACTTCCATGTGGCCGTGGGGGGCGTCGTCGTAGCCAAAGACCATGAGCGGGCGGATGACGGTGATGCCGGGGGCGTTGGCGGGCACCAGGATCATGGATTGCTGCGCGTGGCGGGGGGCTTGGGGGTCGGTCTTGCCCATGACGACGTAGATGGCGCAGCGCGGGTCGCCCGCGCCGGAGGACCACCACTTGCGGCCGTTGATGACGTATTCGTCGCCGTCGCGCTCGATGCGGCATTCGATGTTGGTGGCGTCCGATGAGGCCACGGCGGGCTCGGTCATCAGAAAGGCCGAGCGGATGTCGCCTTTGAGCAGGGGTTCGAGCCACTGGTCTTTGTGGGCTTCGGTGCCGTAGCGCTCGATGGTTTCCATGTTGCCCGTGTCGGGCGCGGAGCAGTTGAAGACTTCGGGCGCCCAGTGCACGCGGCCCATGATTTCGCACAAGGGGGCGTATTCGAGGTTGGACAGGCCTTCCGGGGCGCGGTCGGACTTGGGCAGAAACAGGTTCCACAGCCCGGCTTCGCGGGCCTTGGGCTTGAGCTTTTCAATCACGCTGACGGGCTGCCAGGCGTTGCCCTTGGTGCGGTTTTCATCCACTTCGCGCAGGTAGGCGTCTTCGTTGGGGTAGATGTGCTCGTCCATGAAGGCCAGCAGCCTGGCCTGCATTTGCTTGACCTTGGGGCTGTATTCAAAGTCCATCGTTGTCTCTCCTGTGGTGGGTTTTGATGTGAATGAAAAAGGCTTTTTGCGCGCGTTTGGCAAGGGTTGGTTGCTATGCTTTTTGTGCAAACGACCAGGCCAGCTCGGCCATGGCGCGCGCGCCTGCGGCGCTGGCCTTGGCCTGGGCGCTGCTGGCGGTGCCGGCTTCTACCCGCTTGGCGATGCCTTGCAAGATGGCGGCGATGCGGAACAGGTTGTAGGCCAAGTAAAAGTTCCAGTCCGGCGCCAGCGCCTCGGGGGTGGCAAAGCCGGTGCGCTGGCAGTAGCGCCGGATGTAGTCGGCCTCGGCAGGGATGCCCAGCGCGGGCAGGTCGCGCCCGCCGATGCCGCGAAAGGAGCCGGGCGGGATGTGCCAGGCCATGCAGTGGTAGCTGAAGTCGGCCAGGGGGTGGCCCAGGGTGGACAGCTCCCAGTCCAGCACGGCCAGCACGCGCGGCTCGGTGGGGTGAAAGATCATGTTGTCCAGGCGGAAGTCGCCATGCACGATGCTGGTCAGGCCGTCGCCCTGCGCGCTGGCGGGGATGTGCGCGGGCAGCCATTCGATCAGGCGGTCCATCTCGGCAATGGGCTGGGTGATGCTGGCCTGGTACTGCTTGCTCCAGCGGCCGATCTGGCGCTCGAAATAGTTGCCGGGTTTGCCATAGGCTTGCAGGCCGCGGGCGGCGTAGTCGACGGTGTGCAAGGCGGCGATGACGCGGTTCATCTCGTCGTAGATGGCGCCGCGCTCGTCTGGCGTCATGCCGGGCAGGGTCTGGTCCCACAGCACGCGGCCTTCGACGAACTCCATGATGTAGAAGGCGCGGCCGATGACGGATTCGTCCTCGCACAGCACGTGCATTTGCGCCACGGGCACGTCGGTGCCGTGCAGCGCGCGCATGACGGTGAATTCGCGCTCGATGGCGTGGGCCGAAGGCAGCAGCTTGGCCACGGGGCCGGGTTTGGCGCGCATGACGTAGCTGCGCGCGGGGGTGATGAGCTTGTAGGTGGGGTTGGACTGCCCGCCCTTGAACATTTCCACGCGCAAGGGGCCGGCAAAGCCTGGCATGTGCTGCGTCAGCCAGGCTTGCAGCGCCTGCGTGTCAAAGGCATGGGCCTCGGCCACGGGCCGGGTGCCGGTGAACATTTCAGGAGAAGTGGTCATGGTGGTGCGGGAAAGGTGTGGTGAAGCATGAACCCCAGCGGCCCCAAGCTGGCTGGGATGAAGAAGGCATGGGGCGGTGCCGCGCCGGGCTTGCCACCAGGCGCGCGGGGCTTGCGCTGCGGGCCATTGCGGTCGATGTGCGCATGCCAGCGCCGTGTGCCCTCACCCCTGCCCTCTCCCAGGGGGAGAGGGAGAAATGCAAAGGGCCGTGCAGTTGGTGCGGTTGATAGGGTTTTGATAGCTGCTTGCGCGCTCTGGGTGCGCGCGAATGGCCTTTTTGATGCATGGAAACCATGCGCGATCCGTCAGCGCCGTATGCCCTCACCCCAACCCTCTCCCAGGGGGAGAGGGAGCCAGGCAAGGGGCCGCGCAGCAGGCCCATCAGATGGCTGCGGAGCAAGCCATGCGGGAACGCCGTGGCCGGGGTCCCCCCGGCCACCAGCGTTGTCCCCCCTTGGGGGGGATGGCGCCGAAGGCGACTCAGGGGGGCAATGTCTCCGCTATCCGCATCAACCCATCCCGATCGCGCACCACCAGCCCCGCAGGCTCGATGCGGATCACACCTTCGCGCTCCATGGACTTGAGCTCCTGGTTCACGCGCTGGCGCGAGGCGCCCAGCAGCTGGGCCAGCTCTTCCTGCGCCAGCTGCAAGGTGATGCGCACTTCGTCGTTGGACGACAGGCTGGGCACGCCGTAGCTGCGCACCAGGTGGCTCAGCTGCTTGGCCAGGCGCGCGCGCAGCGGCAGGGTGTTGAGGTCTTCCACCTGCCCGAACAGCAGGCGCACGCGCCGCGCTTGCAGCTTCAGCAGCGCCTCGTACAGCTCGCTGTGCTGTTGCAGGATTTTCTGAAAGTCCGCCCGCGCCACGCACACGATGGTGGTGCTGCCGTGGGCATAGGCATCGTGCGTGCGCCGCTCGCCGTCCAGAATGGCCACGTCGCCAAACCAGATGCCCGGCTCCACGTAGGTCAGCGTGATCTGCTTGCCTGTGAGCGTGGTCGAGCTCACGCGCACCGCGCCCTTGGCGCAGGCAATCCACTGCTCGGCGGGCTCGCCCCGCGCGCAGATCAGGTCGCCGTCGGTGTAGCGTTTGACGTAGGCGCATCGAAGAATGTCGTGCCGCAGTGACGGGGAAAGAGAAGCAAACCAGCGACCGTTGTTGATCGCTGCACGTTCTTCCATCGTAAGAATGGGGTCGTCCATGGCCTGTCTTTTGAGTGACTTCTAAGGGGTGGCATTGTCGCGCGAGGGACGGCAGCCGCCTGCGGCGCTGTTTATTCGTAGTGCGGCGTTTGCCGGGTCAAAAAGGCGTGAATGCCGATGCCCGCGTTGGCGTGGTGCAGGTTGCGCACGAAGTGCTCGCGCTCTTGCGCCAGGTGCTGGTGCAGGCTGTGCTCGCCCGCTTCGCTGAGCAGCTCCTTGATGCTGGCCAGCGCGTTGGGCGCGCGCGCGGCCAGTTGCTCGGCCCAGGCCAGGGCGCAGGCGGTGGCCTGGCCCGCGTCGCACAGGCGGCCCACCACGCCCAGCTCGTGCAGGCGCTGCGCGCCAATGCGCTCGCCGCCCAGCAGCAACTCAGCAGCCAGCTGGCGCGGCAGCGCGTGCGCCAAGTGCCAGCTGCCGCCGCCGTCGGGCGAGAGGGCCACGTTGCTGTAGGCCATGACGAACACGGCGTTGCGCGCGGCCACGATCAAGTCGCACGCCAGCGCCAGCGAAAAGCCGGCCCCGGCGGCCGGGCCTTCCACGGCGGCGATGACCGGCTTGGGAAAGGTGCGGATGGCCTCGATCCAGTGGTGCAGGCCGTCAATGCTGTGGGCCTGCACCTCGGGCGGCTTTTGCCGGTTGGCCTGCAGGCGCTGCAGGTTGCCGCCGGCGCAAAACACCTCGCCCTGGCCGCGCAGCACCACGCAGCGCACCTCGGGGTTGGGCTCGGCCACGTTCAGCGCCTCGACCCCGGCGGCGTAAATCTCAGGCCCTAAGGCGTTGCGGTGCTCGGGGTTGTGAATGGTCAGCACCATGGTGCGGCCTTCCACGGTGCTGCGCAGTTCGGCGGTCATGGGGTTGGGGCCTTTGTCGGGTTTCTCAGGTTGTGTTTTGCTTCTGTTTTAATAGCTTACGCCACGCTCTGGGCGCGCGCAAACGGCATTTTTCATGCCTGAAAAGGTGGGCGCGTTCAGGCTTCTTCGTGCATCAGGCTCAGGCCGATGGCGCCGCGCCGGCGCAGCCAGGGGCTGGGGCGGTAGCGCGGGTCGCCATACACGGTTTGCAGGTTGAACAGCACTTCCAGCACGTTGGCTGGGCCCAGCTTGTCGCCCATGGCCAGGGGGCCCAGCGGGTAGCCCAGGCCCAGGGTGACGGCGGTTTCCAGATCCTGCGGGCTGCACACGCGCTGCTGGCACATGTCGGCGGCAATGTTGACGATGTTGGCCACCACGCGCTGGGTGACAAAGCCGCCCGAGTCGCGGATCACGCTCACGGCCTTGCCGTCGCGCGCAAACAGGGCGTGCGCGGCCTGCGCAAAGTCCGCGCGCGTGGCGGGGTTGGTGGCCAGCACGCGGCGGCGCGTGGCCTCATCGCCCACCAGCATGTCAATGCCCACGGTGCGGGCCGGGTCCAGCCGCTCCACCACGGCCACGGTGGTCACGTCAAAGCCCAGCGGGGCCACCAGCGTCAGCGCCTGCGGCGATGGGGACTGGCCGGTTTCAATCCGGGCGCCCAGGTCCTTGAGCAGCTGGTACAGCTCGGCGCGGCGCGCGGCGCGGGTGGACACCCATACGGGCGGCACATCGCCTACCTGCGGCACGGGCGGCTCGGGCGGCAGCTGCGCCACGCCGTCCACGTAGGGGTAAAAACCATCGCCCGCCTTCTTGCCCACCACGCCGCCGGCCAGGCGCTGCGCGGTGATGACGCTGGGGCGGTAGCGCGGCTCGTCGTAGTACTGGCGGTAGATGGACTCCATCACCGGGTGCGACACGTCCAGCGCCGTCAGGTCAAACAGCTCGAAGGGGCCGAGCTTGAAGCCCATTTGGTCTTTCAGAATGCGGTCGATGGTGGCGAAATCGGCCACCCCTTCGCCCACGATGCGCAGCGCCTCGGTGCCAAAGCCGCGCCCCGCGTGGTTGACGATAAAGCCCGGCGTGTCGCCCGCCTGCACGGGGGTGTGGCCCATCTGGCGCGCGTAATCGGCCAGGCGCTCGCACACGGCAGGCGCGGTTTTCAGCCCGGCGATCACCTCCACCACCTTCATCAGCGGCACGGGGTTGAAAAAGTGATAGCCCGCCAAACGCTGCGGGCGCTGCAAGCCCGCTGCAATGGCCGTGACGGACAGCGACGAGGTGTTGGTGGCCAGCACCGCATCGGCGCTGAGCTGGCCTTCCAGCTCGGCAAACAGCTTTTGCTTCACGTCCAGCCGCTCGACAACGGCTTCAATGACCAGATCGCACGGCGCCAGCGCGGCCAGGGTGCTGACGGGCTGCAAGCGCGCCTTGTGCGCGGCGGCGGCTTCGGCGCTCAGGCGCCCTTTGTCCACCAGCTTGTCCCATTGCGCGCCCAGCGCCGCCTGCGCCTTGGCCACGGCCTCGGGCTGGGTGTCAAACAGCAGCACGGTGCTGCCGGCCTGCGCCGCAATCTGGGCAATGCCCCGGCCCATGGCGCCCGTGCCCACGATGCCGACGGTGGAGAAAACAGGAGGTGCGGAGGTGTTCATGCGCCGCATTATGGGTGTGGTCATGGGCGCCCTGGGCCGGGCGGCACCCGTCTGGCCGATGGGGCGGCCTGCAAAGGCTGCGCGTGTCCCGCTGGCATAAGATCAAACGTTTTTGTCACCGCCTTGCGCGCCATTTTCCCGTGTTCAAAAACCTCATGCTTTACCGCCTGGGCCCTGGCTGGCCCGCCACGGCGGCTGAACTGGCGCAAGCCCTGGCCGCCGAACCTTTTGCCCCTTGCAGCGCCACGCAGCAAAAATCCACCGGCTGGGTGCCCCCGCGCGGGATGGAACATGGCGCGCTGGTGGAAGTGGTGGACGGGCAGTGGATCGCCCGGCTGGCCATTGAAACCAAGTCCGTGCCTGGCGACGCCGTGCGCCGCAAAGTGGCCGAAGAGGCCGCCCGCATCGAACAAACCACGGGCCGCAAGCCGGGCAAGAAAGAGCTGCGCGACATGCGCGACGACGCCCTGAACGCCTTGCTGCCCCAGGCGTTTCCGCGCCAGGGGCAGGTCACGCTGTGGATCGAGCCGCAGCAGCGCTGGCTGGTGCTGGACGCGGGCAGCCAAGGCAAGGCCGACGAGGTCATCACCAGCCTGGTGCGCGTGGCGGGCCGGGGCTTTGAAGTGAGCCTGCTGCAAACCGCCACTTCGCCCCAGGCCGCCATGGCCGCCTGGCTGGCCGACGAAGAAGGCAGCGTACTGCCGCCGGCTTTTCACATCGAGCGCGAGTGCGAGCTCAAGGCCAGCGGCGACGAGCCGGCCGTCATCAAGTTCACCCGCCACCCGCTGCAAACCGACGAGGTGCGCCAGCACATCCGCGAGGGCAAGCTGCCCACGCGCCTGGCCCTGGGCTGGCAAGGCCGCGTGGGCTTTACGCTAACGCAGGCACTGCAAATCAAAAAAGTCGTGTTTCAGGAAGGCGTGTTCGAAGACGCCGGCCCCAAACCCGCCGCCGAAGAGCGCTTTGACGCCGACGTGGCCCTGTCCACCGGCGAGCTGGGGGCGCTGATTCCCGATCTGATTGCCGCGCTGGGCGGCGAAGTGGCGCCCGGCATGCCTGCGGGCAACGCACCTGCTCCAGCCACCGGGCCGGAGCTTGCGGCGGCAAGCATTCAGGCCCCTCCTGCGGCGGCGGATGACCCGCCGTTCTAAGCCCGCTTTTTGCCGCACGAAAGTCCAAAGGCCAAGGCCGTGTTGGGTGGCAACTGGCCAGGGACGCACACCGCACAGAGGCATGCGCATAGAGCACATGCCCCAACGCTCGTTTGGGTGGGTGCGCCACATGCAGGTGATGGTGGGTGTGTGGGACGTGGCCTTGATTTCCGGGCGCCAAACCCCTGCGGAGACGTTTTTCAGGGAGAGGCGCTTTTGCCTGCCCAGCCCCGCAGTGGGTGGATGCAGAGTCAATGCGCTTTCTTTATCTGCGGGCCAGCGTGACCGCCATCATGGCGGCGCTTTCGAGTGGCACCTCAATCGCCCGTCTGGCAAGCGGGAGCCAGCCGCATTCCTGAGCGTGAAAAGACCGGGAAGCCAGTGGATGGAACAGCCTGTGGCTAAAACCGATAACGGGAATGAAAAAAGGGGCTGAAAGCCCCTTTTTCTAGCAATTGACAGACACCTGTGAAAGTTTGTCAACCATAATTTGGAGCGGGAAACGAGGCTCGAACTCGCGACCTCAACCTTGGCAAGGTTGCGCTCTACCAACTGAGCTATTCCCGCGCTGCAATCCCTGCATTCTATACCGTTTTTTGAAGGTTTGTACAGGAAGGCGAAAATTTTTTTGAAATGAGGCCAGCTTGTGTGTCCTTGCCCACCACAGGGATGAGGGCTGAACTTCAGACACTCTGCAGGGGCATGCGTCAAGCGCTGACCCGGTCCACACCCGCTCTTGCGGTGGGTAAAAAAAAGGTTCTTCGCGGAAGTCCGGGGTTTGGCAAAAAGAAAAGCGGTGCTG
>JAUNHQ010000036.1:0-18230 GCA_030535425.1 Pseudomonadota bacterium
CGTACAGCGACTGGTCGGGGTACATGGTTTCGCTGGTGTTGCCGTCGGCGGCCACTTGCCAGCCGCTCAGGTACACGGCTTCCAGCCCGGCCTTGGCCTGCTGCATGGCCTGGCCGGCGGTGATGGCGCCAAACGCGTTGACGTAGCCCTTCTTGGCCTCGCCGTTGATCAGCGCCCAGAGTTTTTCTGCGCCGCGCTTGGCCAGCGTGTGCTCAATCGGCAGGCTGCCACGCAGGCGCACCACGTCGGCGGCGCTGTAGCCGCGCTTGATGCCCTTCCAGCGAGGGTTGGTGGCCCAGTCTTTTTCCAGGGCGGCGATCTGCTGTTCGCGGCTGAGTTGTTCACTAGGGTTCGGCATGCAAAAGCTCCTGTCGTAGCAAGGTTGAAATCACAAGGGGGCGGCGGCACAACCTCCGTTCAGTGGGCAAAAGCACCGGGCTTGCCGCCGTTGCCACGATCATAACTCTTATATAAGACTCGTGTTCATTCTTATGTCTTATACAAGACAAAAATTTATTCATTAAAAATCAATGAGTTAGCAAACTCATACCGCAATATGGGAATTTGTTTTCCGTATTGAGAAAAAATGCGGCAGCGCAACATGCCGAAATCTTGCATGATGCACTTAGAATTTCGTCATACGGAAATTCGCCTGGGTCATCAGCGCCGCCGTCATGGCAGCAGCCACAGCACCAGCCCCGCTCCGCCTATGACCATGGGAAGCACACCCAAAATGAAGACCGCCGCCCTGAGCCGCCCCCGCACAAGTGGCAAAGCTGCTGTTGACCGAGCCATGGAAAGCGTGCATGGCACACGCTTGGCAGCGCCCAGGCTGAAAAAAAGCAACATTACGCCTGAAAAACGCGCTTTTTCCTCTTGGATGGGTGCTACTTATCCAGTAGCATCCGCCTTCAGCCAAGCAGGGAGCTAGACACCGCGCTGGCCGACAAGTCACAACCCCCAGAAGGACAATCACTCATGGCAACTGCAAAAAAAGCCCCGGCAAAGAAAGCGGCCCCAGCCCCAAAGGCCGCCGCGCCAGCCAAGAAAGCCGCTACACCGGCCAAAAAGCGCACCCCCAACCCGGCCTTCGCCAAACCCATGACGCCCAGCCCGCAGCTGGCCGCCATCATCGGCGCCAAACCCATGCCCCGCTTTGAAGTCACCAAAAAAGTGTGGGAATACATCAAGGCCAACAAGCTGCAAGACAGCGTGAACAAGCGCAACATCAATGCCGATGCCAAGCTCAAAGAGATCTTCGGCAAGCCCCAGGTAACCATGTTCGAGATGACCAAGCTGGTCAACCAGCACCTGTCCTGATCCCAACACATTGGCTCACGCCAACAAAAACCGGCTCCTTCTTTCTAGGAAGGGCCGGTTTTTTTGTTGGGTGGGCAGCGCTCTCACGCTACCATTCCTTTTCATTTCACATTTCTCAAAGCGCCTCTATGCTCCGCCGTAATACCCTCCTGATGGCTCTTGCCTGCGCCGTGATGCCCGCTGCTGTGCTGGCAGATGCCTATCCGTCCAAGACCATTCGCATGGTGATCCCTTTTCCCCCTGGTGGTGGCACCGACATCCTGGGCCGCCTGGTGGCACAAAAGCTGACCGAAGCCCACCAATGGAGCGTCGTGGCCGACAACAAGGCAGGCGCCGGCGGCACGCTGGGCATCACCGAGGCCGCCCGCGGCAAGCCTGACGGCTATGACATGGTGATGGGCCAAAAAGACAATCTCGTCGTCGGTCCCTGGCTGTACAAAAACCTGCCCTGGAATCCAGTCAAAGATTTCGCAGCTGTCGCGCACGTGGCGTGGGCACCCGTGATCATTGCCACCAGCGTGAACAGCAAGTTCAAAACGCTGGCTGACGTGGTGGCTGCCGCCAAGGCCGCGCCCGATACCATCACCTACGGCTCGCCTGGCAATGGCACCACCATTCATCTGGCAGGCGACCAGTTCGGCAAAGCCGCTGGCATTCAACTGCGGCACGTGCCCTACAAAGGCTCCAACCCTGCGCTGATGGACGCGCTGGCAGGCAATGTGGATCTGCTTGTATCCAGCGTGCCGTCCGCCATGGCTCAGATCAAAGCGGGCAAGCTGCGCCCGCTGGCCGTTACCTCGGCCCGGCGCAGCAGCTCACTGCCAGACGTGCCCACGGTGGCCGAAAGCGGCTTCAAAGGCTTTGATGCCATTACTTGGTATGGGTTGCTCATGCCCGCAGGCACACCCTCAGCCGTGGTGGCCCGCATGAACACTGCCGTGAACGAACTGCTGGCCACGCCAGAGATGCAAAAAGCCATTCGCGGCCAGGGCGCTGAGCCGCAGGCCATGACATCCGAGGCCTTTGCGCAGCAATTGCAGCGCGATTACCGGGACATGCAGGCCATCGTGCGCGACGCGGGCATCCAGATGGAGTGATGACCGGACGCCAGGCAGCCCACGGACTGGCCGCACAAAGCCGTACGGCCGTACAGCGTGAAGGGCACAGGGCTGATGCCTTCAGCCCATGCCAACGCCTCATCAACCACTCATTGCGCTGCTGCGTCGATCGACGGCGCATCAGCCAATCTGCGCAGCGCCTTGTCCACCACGTCGGAGGCGTCCACAGGCCGCAAGTGGCGGTTGCGCAGCAGTTTTTCGCAGGTGCGGCGTGTCATGCTATGGGGGCGCCCGCCACGGCTGACGAACATGAACAGGGAGCCGTTTTCGCTGACCCAGTCCAGTTTCGCGCGGCGCCATTGGCCATGCACGCGCAGATCTACCCAATCGCCCTTGCGCAAACGCTCCAAGGCAGCACGCACGCGCGCCAGGCTGCTTTCTTCACTGTCTTCATCACGAGCTGAAACTGGCCTATGTTCTGGCGGTGCGGCCATCTCTTGTGCCTGCGGCACAACCGCGGCGGCATCAGCCGGTGCAGGCACTGACGGTGTGGGCGAAACCGCAGGCTGCTGCGCTGGCGGCTGTTCGCCGTGCCGCTGCTGCGGCTCAGTGGGCTGAAAGTCTTGCTGCGCACCCTCTGCAAGCGGCTTGATAGGTACATGGCCAGAAACGGATGAAGCCTCCGTCAAAGGCGCCGCACTGGTATCGACCCCCTCCTCAAAGCCCGCGGCAGCCAACTCGTGCCTGCCTAGCCAAGGCTGATCGGCCGTGCGGGGACTGGGGCGCTCCAGCGGCACCGGTTCGGAAACTGGCTCGGCCTCCAACGGAAAAAACGAAGATGACTCACCTTCCAGCCGTGTCAGACCCGTGGCCTGTGCGTCGCGCACGCTGCGCAGGCGCCGCAGGCGCAGCACGGGATGGTGATAGCGCATGAGCGCCTGGAAAAACGCTTCGGACTCTGCCGGATCCTTGCCCAGCATCTTCAAGCCCCGGCGCAGGGTCTGCACCACATGGGGCACCACTTCGAACAGGCGTGCCGGATCCTTGAGCGCAGCTTCGCTGCGGACACTCCACAGCAAGTCGGTGACCACGGCCAGGTAGCCGCCTGGGTCAAGCTGGCCGCGTGTGTCGGTCAGTTGCGCGTGAGCGATGACAAGCGACCAGTCCCGGTATAAGAAGTCGGCCACAATGGCTGGCACACCTTCCAGGTCAGAGCGCAGGCTGAACTCGCGCGCCACTTTGTCGGCCAGTGCCTGACGCTCCTGGGCAAAGTGCATGGAGCGCAAGCCCGCCTCACGAGCTGCTTCTTCTTGCTGATCTTCGGCCTGCCAGCGGCTTTGGAAAGCTTCAAGACGGTCTGAAAACGCCTTGACCGATGCCTGCGGACGCGCATTGAGCTCACGCACAGCCTCGCGCACGGGCTGCATGAACTGCTCGAACTCTTCGGAAAACTCGTCGTTGTATTTGAAACTGCGCTGCGCCACGGCCTCCATCAAGCGGCGCGCGGGATGGTGGTCATCGCCAAAAAAACGCGGATCGGACATGGCCATGCGCAGCAGGGCCGGCTCCATAGCCACAAAGGCCTCGCGCACCGGCGCCAGCACGCGTTCGTCGCTCGCCACCTGGCCCACCAGGGTGCGCACGGCATCCAGGCCCAGCGCCTGGCTGATTTTCTTGGCCTGGCCTTTGAGCTCCATGAGCGTGCGCGTGCGCGCCTCTGGCGATGCCTGCTCGCCCCAGAGCTTGGGAGCCAATGGCATGGCCACGTCCACCGCGCGCGCGGGGCGATCCACCGCAGCCAATGCGCGATCACGCGCACGCTGGCGGGCATAGGCCGCTTCGTCAAAAGAGGCCGCAGGCGCAGCCAGCGCCTGGGCGGCTTGCTGCTGGACGGCTTCGTAATACACGGCAGGCAACGGCTCATCGTGCTCGCTCACCCATTGCGGGCGGTAGAGAAAGTCGCGCATCAGCGCCTGCGACACGCCCGGCATCGGCCCCGCCAGATCTTCCATGCGTGGGAACAATGCACGCCGCGATGCGGCTCGGCCTGGGCGGCCAGGTTTCTCACCTGGCGCACCGCCCGCACCCGCACCTTCGCCGTGGCCTGAGCGCCCAGCTGCCTGCCTGGTGCCGTCTTTTGCTTTGCCTGTAGAGGAAATGCTGCCTTCGGTGAGCTTAAGGCGGTAACGCGCCTCTTCCACGCCCTGCTCTTGCAATTGCCGTGCAACCGCTTCATACAGACGCTTGAGCTCTTGCGCGAATGGGCGCGCCAGGTGTCGCACCCAGTGTGAACGCACTTCGGTGGGTTCAGGCAGCTCGTCCAGCAGCGCCAGCAACGCCGTACACAGCACATCCGGGCGCAGCGGGTTCAGGTCAGCGCGCACCACGGGCAGCCCCAAAGCAGAGCTCATCAGCGAGTCGAGCTGGGACAACTCCTGCTCAACCACTGGCAAGGCGGTTTGCTGCAAGCGCGAGGCCTCCACGAAACGCGCCACATCCTCATCTTCCACAAGGGTGAGCTCAAAGTCGTTTTCCGGCGCAGCGGCGCTGCGGCCTGGCAACGCCGCTTGCGCGTTGGCCGTGCGCAAGGCTTCGCCGATGGCATCGTCCACCTTGGCCGCATATCCCGCACGCATGGCCGAGCGGTATTTGCCCAGCCCCGCCACGGCATCGGCCAGTTGCAGGCGCAGCGCCACCGAGCTGGCGCGCCGCTCAGCCTCTTCCAGTGCGGCCAGCGCCGCTTCAAGACTGCGGTCAATCATGGACGAGGCCATGAAGACCGCTTCCTGCCGGCTGCGCTTGATCAAAGGGCTTTGGGTGCTGACCGCTTGCATGCGAAAGATGTCATCGTGTCGAAGATGCAAACGCGCTGTTTACAGCGCATGCACCGAAATCGTAACTTTATATAGCAACCCTTGAAAAGATGTCACGCGGATACGCCGCCAAAACGCCAAATAGTGCAAATCCTGTCGCTCAGGTGTTCCGGTTTTGTCCGGCATCAAACGCAGCATCCACGGGCACCTGCAAGGCCGTGGCCAGATGATTGGTCTTGGCCGCCAGCGAAACGATGGCCAGCAGTTCGGCATGCTGGGCATCGGTCATGCCTTTGGCACGGGCAGCAGCGGTGTGCGAATGCACGCAATAGCCGCAGCCGTTGGCCACCGAGACAGCCACGTACAGCATCTCCTTGGTCAGCGGATCCAGCGCCGAAGGGGTGGCCATCACACGCTTGACCTCGGCCCATGTGGACTCAAGCAGCGTCGCGTCAAAGGCCAGGTAGCGCCAGAAGTGGTTGATGAAATCACTGCCACGCGTGGCACGAATGTCGGCAAACACGGCCTGTACGCGCGTGTCAGCCTCTTCAGGTACAGGGGCTACGGTAGACATGGGGTGGAAAGAAAATAAATGCTATTTTATTTATAGCATAAATCCTTTTAAACACGCGCGCAAATGCCGTTTTTTATTAGGCATCACCTTGAGCACCTCAGTCATCTGCCACAGGCTGCGTCAGGTACACCGCCTCACGCCCCACGATCGGCACGCGGGCCGGCATCATCACGGTGCAGCCGTCGCAGGGCGCGCGAATCTCGCCCGCGTCGCCATCAGTGGCAATCAACTCATCCTTGGCAAAGGTTTCAAAGCCTACCAAGGGGCGCGTGAAGCGAAACGCCGGTGTATGCACCATGCAGGTTTGCAGCAGCTTCAGGCGCCGCTTCGGCACAGGCTGGGCAGCCGGCGGCTGGGCGTCGATCAAGCCAAAGTGCGCCAGAAAATCCAGCGCCGTGGCCACCGCCACATCAGCGGACGATTGCAGAAAATGCTGCCCGCACTCCACCACCAGAGCCACGCCAGCCTGCCCGCCGTCGCGTCCGTGATGTCCATGCTGTATCAGCGGCGTTCCGCTGCCCAGGCCACTGGGCATGACCATGTGTGTGCCCACCCGTCCCTGCGCACCCAGTGCCAGCGCCGCCTGGGCATTGCGCGCGAAATCGGGATACACCCAGAACGGCACCACCGGCTGGCTGGTGGAGTGAATGTCCAGAATGTGATCGGCCACCGCCACCACGGGCCGCAGAGCCCGTGCGCGGCGCAACTCGGGGCTATCATGCGGGCCATCCAGCCACTCGTCTGACCAGATGCGGTTGAGGTTATGCACCAACTGGCGGTTGGCAAACGGCTCCTCGGCGCGAAACGCCTCGTAGGCCTCCACATGCGCAAAGCTCACCGTCAGCGTGCCAATCTTTGGGCGCACGCCCGTGTCCAGCAAATACGTGGCGGCCACCATGCCGCAGATTTCGTTACCGTGCGTCAGCGCATTGATCAGCACATGCGGCCCCGGCCTGCCAGAATCAAAACGGTGTACGTAATCAATGCCGGTATTGCCCGCCCGATAGGCGGACAAGTCACGCGGCAACACTTCTAAAACAGGATCGGGATGGTTCATGGTGCCCTGAGAAAAGCAGACAAAGCGTGCATCTTATCGGCCCCCTCCTGGGCACCAGCCTCCCCGCATCGATCACATCACCTGCCAACCGCATCTCATGCCCACCGCCCTGAAAGACATCGCCTTTTCCATGCTCGATCTCGTGCCCGTGCGTGAAGGCCGCAGCGTGGCCGATGCCCTGGCCGTCAGCCTGCACACTGCCCGGCACGCCGAACGCCTGGGCTTTACCCGTTACTGGCTGGCCGAGCACCACAACATGCCAGGCATCGCCTCATCCGCCACCGCCGTGCTGGTCGGCCACATCGCTGGCGGCACCTCGCGCATACGCGTCGGCTCCGGCGGCGTGATGCTGCCCAACCATGCGCCGCTGGTCGTGGCCGAAGCCTTTGGCACCCTGGCCGAGCTTTACCCCGGGCGCATTGACCTGGGCCTGGGCCGCGCGCCCGGCACCGACCCCATGACCATGCGCGCCCTGCGCCGCGACCGCCCGGAAACCGTTGACGACTTTCCCCGCGACGTGACTGAGCTGCAACGCCTGCTGGCCGACCCGCAACCTGGCCAAAAACTCATCGCCATGCCCGGCGCAGGCACCCGCGTGCCCATCTGGCTGCTGGGCTCCAGCCTTTTTTCTGCCCAGTTGGCAGCCGAGCGCGGCCTGCCCTACGCCTTTGCCTCGCACTTTGCCCCTGCCCTGCTGCACCAGGCCATTGACCTGTACCGCCACCACTTCCGTCCCTCGGCGCAGTGGCCCCAACCCTACGTCATGATCGGCGTGCCGCTGGTTGCCGCCCCTACCGACGAACAAGCCCAATACCTGGCCAGCAGCATCTTCCAGCGCGTGCTAGGCATCCTCAGCGGCCAGCGCGGACAGCTTCGCCCGCCGCAGCCAGATTTCTGGGAAAGCCTGGGTGAACGCGAAAAAGCCGCCATCGCCGACTTTTTAGCCTGCGCCGTTATCGGTGGCCCGGACACCGTGCAGCGCGGTCTGCAAGCCCTGGCCGAATCCACGGCCTGCGATGAAATGATGTTCACCTGCGACATCTATGAGCCCGCGCTGCGCCTGCGCGCGTTGGACATCGCCGCTGCATGCCGCACCTCTGACCGCACATGAGCGCATCTATCCGCTGCCAGCCGCCGTTCTTTCGGCGGTCAGCGCAGGCGATGCTCCTCACGCCTTCTTCTTTGGCTGCCCGCACTTCAGCGCCGAGTCTTGCGTGGCTTGCTGCTTTTTCTGGCCTTGGCTGCGGCTCTCTTGGCCGAGGCTTTGAGCGCCTGCATGGGCGATGAGGGCGCGGCAGTGCGGTGGCTGGCCTTGCTGGACGATGTGCGCGGCTTGCCTGAGCCCTGGCTGGCAGCGGTGCGTGCGGCGGCGTCCACGCCTTTGTCGCGCAGGGCACGGGCGGTCAGTTCATCGCCTTCGCGCACCAGGCGAAAGTCGATCTTGCGCGCATCCAGATCCACGCGGCTGACCTGCACGCGCACGCGCGTGCCCAGGGCGTAGCGGATGCCGGTGCGTTCGCCGCGCAGCTCTTGCCGCACCTCGTCGAAGCGGAAGTATTCGCCCCCCAGCTCGGTGATGTGCACCAGCCCTTCCACGTGCAAATCGGTCAGCAGCACGAACAGGCCAAAGCTGGTGACGGCGCTGACGGTGCCGTTGAATTCTTCGCCCAGGTGGGTTTTCATGTACTGGCACTTGAGCCAGGCTTGCACGTCGCGGCTGGCTTCGTCGGCGCGGCGTTCGTTGGCGCTGCAATGCAGGCCCGCCGCTTCCCAGGCCAGCATGTCGGCTGACAGCTTTTGAGGCGGTTTGCGCCCGTCCTGCGCGCGCGAGGCGCTATTTTTTTGCAAGCGCGTTTTGAGCTTTTCATGCGCCTCGCCAGGCGTGGGCAGCGCCGGCAGCTGGTAGGCGCGCTCGTCCAAGATGGCCTTGATGACGCGGTGCACCAGCAAGTCGGGGTAGCGGCGGATGGGGCTGGTGAAGTGGGTGTAGGCCGCGTAGGCCAGGCCAAAGTGGCCGCTGTTGACGGGGGTGTAGATGGCCTGGCTCATGGAGCGCAGCAGCATCATGTGGATTTGCTCGGCGTCGGGACGGTCCTTGGTGGCTTCGGCAATGCGCTGAAACTCCGCCGGCTCGGGCGCATCGCTGATGGACAGGCCCAGGCCCAGCGCTTTCAGGTAGGCGCGCAGGGTGTCTTGCTTTTCTGGCGTGGGGCCTTCGTGCACGCGAAACAGGCCGGGGTGCTTGCTGTCTTGAATGAAGTCGGCGCTGCACACGTTGGCCGCGAGCATGCATTCTTCGATCAGGCGGTGCGCGTCGTTGCGCGGGCGCGGCTCGATGCGCTCCACCCGGCCGGCTTCGTCGCACACGATTTGCGTTTCCACGGTTTCAAAGTCCACCGCGCCGCGTGCCTGGCGGTTTTTCAGCAGGGCGCGAAAGACTTCGTGCAGGTGCAGCAGGTCTTGCACGCGCTCTGCGCGCCGGGCGGCCTGCGGCCCGCGCGTGTTGGCCAGAATGGCCGCCACCTCGGTGTAGGTCAGGCGCGCGTGGCTGTGCATGACGGCCGGGTAGAACTGGTAGGCGTGGATATCGCCCTTGGCCGTGATGAGCATGTCGCACACCATGCACAGGCGGTCTACGTCGGGGTTGAGCGAGCACAGGCCGTTGCTGAGCTTTTCCGGCAGCATGGGGATGACGCGGCGCGGAAAGTACACGCTGGTGGCGCGCTCGTACGCGTCCACGTCCAGCGGCGTGCCGGTTTGCACGTAGTGGCTGACGTCGGCAATGGCCACCAGCAGGCGCCAGCCGTTGGGCTTTTTGCCCCGGCCGGTGACCACCGCCGGTTCGCAGTACACGGCGTCGTCAAAGTCGCGCGCATCTTCGCCGTCGATCGTGACCAGGGGCACGTCGGTCAAGTCCACACGGGCTTTTTTGTCGGCCGCGCGCACCGTGTCGGGCAAGGCGCGCGCCTGGGCCAGTGCCGCGTCTGAAAAGACATGGGGCACGCCGTATTTGCGCACGGCGATTTCGATTTCCATGCCCGGGTCGTCCACCTCGCCCAGCACCTCGGTCACGCGGCCCACGGGCTGACCGTAGAGGGCAGGCGGCTCGGTCAGCTCCACCACCACCACCTGGCCCGTCTTGGCTTTGCCGGTGGCGCCTTTGGGAATCATCACGTCCTGGCCGTAGCGCTTGTCTTCGGGCGCCACCAGCCAGATGCCGCTTTCTTGCAGCAGCCGCCCGATCACCGGGTGCGGCGGGCGCGCCACGATTTCCAGCACGCGCCCTTCGGGGCGGCCGCGCCGGTCGTGGCGCACCACGCGCACTTTCACCCGGTCGCGGTGCAGCACGGCGCGCATTTCGTTGGCGGGCAGGTACACATCGGGCTCGCCGTCGTCGCGGGTCACAAAGCCGTGTCCGTCGCGGTGGCCTTGCACCGTGCCCACAATTTCATCCATCAAATAATTTTGCATGCTTGCTTTTTTTGGTATAGAATTCTGATCTTTCCTGAGATGCCCAGGTGGCGGAATTGGTAGACGCACTAGTTTCAGGTACTAGCGCCGAGAGGCGTGGAGGTTCGAGTCCTCTCTTGGGCACCACCGATACCGGGTTGAGTCTGACACAAGCAGACGCAGCCTTTTAAAGAAAGCCACCTTCGGGTGGCTTTTTTCATGCCCGCTTGCAGCCGCACGCTGCTTCGGTGCACATGTTCTGCTCACGCCCGTGCTCATGCGGGCCTGGCAGAGCCAGGTTTGTTCAAAGCATGCCGCAGCGGCCTTCAAACCGGCACGCCCACCAAATCGTGCCCTTGCGTGCCCACGATGCGGGCGCGGGTGAAGGTGCCCACCTTGAGCTGCTTGCTCAGTTTTTCAGGCGGCAGCAGTTGCACGGTGCCGTCAATTTCGGGGGCATCGGCGTAGCTGCGGCCCACACCGCCTTTGCGGCCCAGGGCGGGCGCGGAATCGACTAGCACTTGCATGGTGCTGCCCACGCGCTGTTGCAGCCGGGCGGTGGACACGGCTTCGGCCACGGCCATGAAGCGGGCACGCCGTTCTTCGCGCACTTGGGCAGGCAGCATGCCGGGCAGGGCGTTGGCGGCGGCGCCTTCGACGGGGCTGTAGGCAAAGCAGCCGGCCCGTTCGATCTGCGCTTCTTGCATGAAGTCCAGCAGGTGTTGGAATTCGTCCTCGGTCTCGCCCGGAAAGCCGGCGATGAAGGTGGAGCGGATGACCAGCTCGGGGCACAGCGCGCGCCAGCGGGCAATGCGCTCCAGGTTCTTTTCGCCACTGGCGGGGCGCTTCATGCGGCGCAGCACGTCGGGGTGGCTGTGCTGAAACGGCACGTCCAGGTACGGCAGCACGCGGCCTTCGGCCATGAGGGGGATGATGTCGTCCACATGGGGATAGGGGTACACGTAGTGCAGGCGCACCCAGGCGCCGTGCGGCGCGGCCAGCTCGGCCAGGGCCTGCACCAGCTCCAGCATGCGGGTTTTGACGGGGCGGCCGTCCCAAAAGCCGGTGCGGTATTTCACGTCCACGCCGTAGGCCGAGGTGTCCTGGCTGATGACGAGCAGCTCTTTCACGCCGCCTTCAAACAGCGCGCGCGCTTCTTTCAGCACGTCGCCCACCGGACGGCTGACCAGATCGCCGCGCATGCTGGGGATGATGCAAAAAGTGCAGCGGTGGTTGCAGCCTTCGCTGATTTTCAGGTAGGCGTAGTGGCGCGGGGTGAGCTTGATGCCCGCTTCGCCAAAGGCGCCGGGCACCAGGTCGATGAAGGGGTCGTGCGGCTTGGGGCAGTGCTGGTGCACCGCGTCCATCACCTCTTGCGTGGCGTGCGGGCCGGTCACGGCCAGCACGCTGGGGTGCAGGTGCTTGATGAGGTTGTCGCCGGTGCCTGCGCCGGGGGTGTCGGCAGGCAAGGTTTTGGCCCCTAAGCAGCCGGTGACGATGACTTTGCCGTTGACAGCCAGGGCTTCGCCAATGGTGTCCAGGCTTTCCTTGACCGCATCGTCGATGAAGCCGCAGGTGTTGACGATGACCAGATCGGCGCCTTCAAAGGTTTTGCTGGTGGCGTAGCCTTCGGCCGACAACTGGGTCAGGATCAGTTCCGAATCGGTCAGCGCCTTGGGGCAGCCCAGCGACACAAAGCCAATGCGCGGCGCGGGCGTGGAGGTTTCACTCATAGGCCGCAATTGTCGCAGCGAAAGCTGCCGCTGCCCGTTGGCGCATTCAGCACTTTCAGCGCTTGCCCCCAAAGGCGCCCCACACTTGCTCGGCCTGGCGCGTCATTTGCTCTTGCATTTGCAAAAAGGCGTTTTGGGACTGCTCCAGGTAATTGCCCATCAGCCCTTGCATCATGGGCGAGTGCATGCGCATGAACTGCGCCCACATCTCGGGCGAAAAGCCCTTGGACGGCTCGGCCAGCTGCGCTTGCAGCGCCATCAGCGCCTGCACGTTTTTCTCCAGATAGCTGCCCATGAAGCCCTGCAAGGCATGGCCGTAAAAACGGATGATGCCCGCCAGCATGGCCTCGCTGAACAGCGGGGCGCCTGCGGCTTCTTGCTCCAGGATGATTTGCAGCAGGATGCTGCGCGTGAGGTCTTCGCCCGTCTTGGCGTCGCGCACCACAAAGGGCTGGTGCTGCATGACCAGATCGCGCACCTGCGCCAAGGTGACGTAAGACGAGCTGCTGGTGTCGTACAGGCGGCGGTTGGGGTATTTCTTGATGACGCGCATGTCCTGCGCCTCGGTCTGCGGCAGGGGGCTGGCAGCAGGCGCGGCTTGCCTCTGGGAATGGGGGGTGTCAGAGGTGCGGGGCATGAAAATGAATGATGCGCGGGAAAGAGAGAAAGAAAAGAGCAAGGGCTGCGCGCTGGATTCTAGTGTGCTGCCCCACTCGGCCACTGCCCCGCCCAAACGGCACTGCCGCCGGTAGCAACGAGTTGCCAAAAGCTATTATTTTAATAGCTTAAAACCCTTGTCAAAAGCGCGCAAAAAGCCTTTTTCATTCAACTCTTTACGCCCTGCCCTCATCCCAGCAGCAACTTGTCGTCATCCACTTCTTCGCCGCGCACGCGGCTGAACATGGCCAGCAGATCGGGCACGTCCATGGCGGCGCGCTCGGGGCCGGACACATCCAGCACCACCTGCCCCTGGTGCAACATGATGGTGCGGTTGCCATGATCCAGCGCCTGGCGCATGGAGTGGGTGACCATGAGCGTGGTCAGGCGCTGGGCATGCACGATCTGGTCGGTCAGTTGCAGCACGAAGGCGGCGGTCTTGGGGTCGAGCGCGGCGGTGTGCTCATCCAGCAGCAGCAGGCGCGAGGGTTGCAGCGACGCCATCAGCAGGCTCACAGCTTGCCGCTGCCCGCCAGACAGCAGGCCCATGCGGTCACCCAGGCGGTTTTCCAGCCCCAGGCCCAGCGTGGCCAGCTTGTCGCGAAACAGCGCTCGCTGCTCGGCACGCACGGCGCGGCCAAAGCCGCGCTTTTGGCCACGCTGCAGAGCCAGGGCCAGGTTTTCCTCAATGCTCAGGCGCTCGCAGGTGCCGGCCATGGGGTCCTGGAACACGCGCGCCACCTGGGCGGCGCGCTGCCAGGCGTTTTGGCGCGTGACATCCTGGCCGTCGATGCTGATGCGGCCTTCGTCCACCATCAAATCACCGCTGATGGCGTTCAGGAAAGTGGACTTGCCCGCGCCGTTGCTGCCGATGACGGTGATGAACTCGCCTTCGCCAATGGTCAGGTTCACGCCCCTCAGGGCGCGGTTTTCAATGACGGTGCCAGGGTTGAAGGTCTTGTGCAGGTTTTCGGCTTGCAGCATGTGTTCAGCCCCCCGCTTTCTGGGCAGCTCTGGCCTTGGGTTTCAGGTGCGCCTTCAGTCGCGGCAGCACCAGCGCCACGGCCACCAGCACGGCGGTGACCAGGTTCAGGTCTTGCGCCTGCAAGCCGATGAAATCGGCCTGCAAGGCCAGGGCAATGAACAGGCGATAAACCAGTGCGCCCACCACGGTGGCCAGGGTAATGACCCAGATGGCGCGGCCAGGGATGAGGGTTTCACCAATGATGACGGCGGCCAGGCCAATGACGATGGTGCCCACGCCCATGGAGATGTCGGCACCGCCCTGGGTCTGCACGTACAGCGCGCCGCCCAGCGCAATGAGCGCGTTGGACAAAGCCATGCCGCCCAGCGTGAGCCGCCCGGTGGGCACGCCCTGGGCACGGGCCATGCGCGGGTTGGCGCCGGTGGCGCGCAGGGCCAGGCCGGTCTGGGTGCCAAAGAACCAGTCCAGCCCCAGCTTGGCGGCCACCACGATCACGGCCAGCAGCAGCGGCTGCATCCAGAGGGCGTTGCCGTCGCTGGCGAAAGGGGTGAACACGGTGGCCTCGCCCAGCAGCGGCACGTTGGGTGCGCCCATGATGCGCAGGTTGATGGAGTACAGCGCGATCATGGTGAGGATGGAGGCCAGCAGCTGCAAGATGCCCAGGCGCACATGCAGCCAGCCGGTCAGCAGGCCCGCCACTGCGCCGGCCAGCGCCGCGTACAGGCAACCCAGCCAGGGGTTGTGCCCCGCCACAATGGCCACGGCTGCCACGGCACCGCCCAGCGGAAAGCTGCCGTCAGCGGTCAGGTCGGGAAAATCGAGAATGCGAAACGAGATCAGCACCCCCAGCGCCACCAGCGCGAAGATGAGGCCGATCTCCAGCGCGCCCATGAAGGAAATGAAGGACATGGTGTGCGTGGGGATGTGACAGGCAGGAAAAAGGCAGCGGGGCACGGCCCAAGGCCTTACCCCATTTGCCAGACAGCCCGCACGGGCAGGCCGGGCGGGCTGTCGGGCCAGAGGCGCGTGAGGCCAGGGCTTACTTGAGGACTTCGCCCGCTTCCTTGCGCAGGGCGTCGCTCAGTGTCACGCCCTGCTGGGCAGCAGCGGTTTCGTTGATGACCAGCGTGGTCTTTTCGCCGGTTTCGCTGGCGATGGCGCCAGGTTTTTCACCCTTGAGAATGCGATCGACCAGCTTGCCGGCCTGGCGGCCCATGTCGTAGTAATTCATGCCCAGGGCAGCCACGGCACCGCGCTTGACGGAGTCAGGGTCAGACGCCACCAGCGGCAGCTTGGCATCGCGCGCCACGGCCACCATGGCTTCGTAGGTGGAAACGACGTTGTTGTCGGTCGACGTATAGATCACATCGGCCTTGCCCACGAGCGACTTGGCGGCAGAGGTCACATCCACGGTGCGCGGGGCGGCGGCTTCCACCAGGGTCATGCCGCGCTTTTGCAGCTCGGCCTTGAGCTCCTTGACCACGATGGTGGAGTTGACCTCACCCGGGCTGTAGACCATGCCCACACGCTTGGCGTCGGGCTTGACCTTGAGAATCAGATCCACCTGCGGCGCCAGCGGCAGACGGTCGGACACGCCGGTAACGTTGGTGCCCGAAGGCTCCATGCTCTTGACCAGCTTGGCGGCCACGGGGTCGGTCACGGCGGCATAGACCACCGGGGTGCTGCGGCTGGAAGCCACGGCGGCCTGCGCGCTGGGGGTGGCAATGGCCACGATGGCGTCCACCTTGTCGCCCACGAACTTCTTGGCGATCTGCCCGGCGGTGGCGGCGTTGCCCTGGGCGCTCTGGTACTGGATCTTGAGCTTGCTTTCGTCCCAGCCCAGCGCCTTGAGTTCGTCTTCCACACCCTTGCGGGCGGCATCGAGCGCGGGATGGTCAACGATGGCGGTGATGCCCACGGTCTTGGCCTGCGCCCAGGCGGCGGGCGCAGCCAGCGCAGCGGCGGCCAGGGCCACGGCGCCCAGCAACAGACGGCGGCTCGAAGTGTTGTGCATAGCTACCTCTTGGATGTGCAAAGGTTCTTGGAAATAAGGGGAAAAGGGGTTTGCCCATCAAGGGCTGGCAGGCGGCGCTTAAACAAACCCCGGCCCGCGCTGGTGTCCAAGCGTATCAGCCCACCCAGCGCGTGCGCAGAGGGCAACTACCAATTTGCCAAAGCAAAAAAAGATCAACCGACGCCCCTGCCCGGCCTGGCAGCCAAGTCGGGCAGAGGGCGACAGAGGGGGCCGTCAAGCCCCACCCGTTCACAGCTTGGCCAGCGCGTCGTTAAAGGTTTTGCTGGGGCGCATCACGGCATTGAGCTTGGCCGTGTCGGGCTGGTAATAGCCGCCAATGTCCACGGCCTTGCCCTGCACCTCGGTCAGCTCTTGCACGATGGCCTGCTCGCCCGCGGCCAGCGCCTTGGCCAGCGGGGCAAATTGCTTGGCCAGCGCGGCGTCTTCGGTCTGCGCGGCCAGCGCCTCGGCCCAGTACAGGGCCAGGTAAAAGTGGCTGCCCCGGTTGTCCAGCTGGCCGGTGCGCGGGTTGGGGCTTTTGTTGTTGTCCAGCAGGCGGCCGGTGGCGGCGTCCAGCGTGTGGGCCAGCAGCGTGGCGCGCGCGTTGCCGGTTTTGCGGCCCAGGTCTTCCAGGCTCACGGCCAGGGCCAAAAATTCGCCCAGGCTGTCCCAGCGCAGGTGGTTTTCTTCCACCAGCTGCTGCACGTGCTTGGGCGCGGAGCCGCCCGCGCCGGTTTCGTACATGCCGCCGCCAGCCATCAGGGGCACGATGGAGAGCATCTTGGCGCTGGTGCCCAGCTCCATGATGGGGAACAGGTCGGTCAGGTAGTCGCGCAGGATGTTGCCGGTGGCGCTGATGGTGTCCAGCCCACGGATGACGCGCTCGAGCGTGTAGCGCATGGCGCGCACCTGGCTCATGATTTGAATGTCCAGGCCCGTGGTGTCGTGCTCGTGCAGGTACATCTTGACCTTGGTGATGAGCTGCGCCTCGTGCGGGCGGTAGGGGTCGAGCCAGAAGACCACGGGCATGCCGGAGTTGCGCGCGCGGTTGACGGCCAGCTTGACCCAGTCGCGCACGGCGGCGTCCTTGACCTGGCACATACGCCAGATGTCGCCCGCTTCCACGTTCTGGCTCAGCAGCACTTCGCCGGTGTCGATGTCGGTGATGTTGGCCACGCCGTCTTCGGGGATTTCAAAGGTTTTGTCGTGGCTGCCGTATTCCTCGGCCTGCTGGGCCATCAGGCCCACGTTGGGCACGGTGCCCATGGTTTTGGGGTCGAACGCGCCGTGCCACTTGCAGAAGTTGATCATCTCCTGGTAGATGCGGGCGAAGGTGGATTCGGGCATGACGGCCTTGACCTCTTTCAGCCGCCCGTCGGCGCCCCACATCTTGCCGCCGTTGCGGATCATGGCGGGCATGGAGGCATCGACGATCACGTCGTTGGGCGAGTGGAAGTTGGTGATGCCCTTGGCCGAATCGACCATGGCCAGCTCGGGCCGGTGTTCGTGGCAGGCGTGCAGATCGCGCTTGATCTCGTCTTGCGTGGACTGCGGCAGCGCGGCGATCTTGTTGTACAGATCGACCATGCCGTTGTTCACGTTCACGCCCAGCTCTTCAAACAGCTTGGCGTGCTTTTCAAAGGCTTCGCGGTAGAAGATGCGCACGCAGTGGCCGAACACGATGGGGTGCGACACCTTCATCATGGTGGCCTTGACGTGCAGCGAGAACATCACGCCCGTCTTGTGCGCGTCCTCGATCTCTTTTTCATAAAAGGCCAGCAGCGCCTTTTTGCTCATGAACATGGAGTCGATGACCTCGCGGTCTTGCAAGGCCACCTTTTCTTTCAGCACGATGGTCTTGCCACCTTTGGTGATCAGCTCCATGCGCACGTTGCGGGCGCGGTCCAGCGTCATGGACTTTTCGCCGTGGTAGAAGTCGCCGCCGTGCATGTGCGAGACGTGGCTGCGCGAGGCCTGGCTCCACTCACCCATGCTGTGCGGGTTCTTGCGCGCGTATTCCTTCACGGCCTTGGGCGCGCGGCGGTCGGAGTTGCCCTCGCGCAGCACGGGGTTGACGGCCGAACCGATGCACTTGTTGTAGCGCGCGCGGATTTCTTTTTCTTTGTCGTCCTTGGGGTTTTCAGGAAAGTCGGGAATCTTGTAGCCCTTGTCCTGCAACTCCTTGATGGCGGCCTTGAGCTGCGCCACCGAGGCGCTGATGTTGGGCAGCTTGATGATGTTGGCCTCGGGCTTGAGGGTGAGCTTGCCCAGCTCGGCCAGGTTGTCGGGCACGCGCTGCGCTTCGCTCAGGTAATCGGCAAACTGGCCCAGGATGCGGCCAGCCACCGAGATGTCGCTGGTTTGTACCTGAATGCCGGCAGGCGCGGTAAAGGCCTGCACGATGGGCAGCAGCGAATGCGTGGCCAGCAGGGGGGCTTCGTCGGTGAGGGTGTAGAGGATCTTGGGCGTATCGGCCATGCGTGGAGGTTCCGGGGGATGGAAGGCGCGCGCGCGTGCGGCGCTGGGCCCCCCATTTTCGCGCGTTGCGGCCGTTGCAGGAAGCGCCGTG
>JAUNHQ010000036.1:18240-31916 GCA_030535425.1 Pseudomonadota bacterium
GGACTTGTCGCTCATGGCGTTCTTTCTCTGTCGTTGGTAATCATTGGCTTGACGTGCTTAGACGCGCCGCGCCTGCCCGGCGCGCAGACCAGGCCGGGCAACACCGCATTTTGACAGTAGCGCCCCACCGCCGGTCGGCCCGCACACGGCCCAGGGGCGCTCGGCCCTCATGCCAAAACAGGCCATTTGCGCGCGTCCCTGCTCAAACTTTACTATTATTTATATAGCAAACACGGACATACCTGGCTGAGCCGCCTCATTCATACCGCAGCGCCTCGGCCGGGTTGACGCGGCTGGCGCGCCAGCTGGGGTAAATGGTGGCCACAAAGGCCAGCAGCAGCGAGATGATGCCGATGGGCACGATGTCGCTGGCGCGCGGGTCGCTGGGCATCTGGCTGATGAGGTAGATGTCCTTGGGCAAAAAGCTGGCGTTGAACAGCCGCTCCAGCGCGGGCACGATCACGTCGATGTTGAGCGCCACCAGCAACCCCAGGGCCAGACCGGCCAGGGTGCCGATCACGCCCACCATGGCGCCTTGGACGATGAAGATTTTCATGATGCTGGCCGGGCTGGCGCCCAGGGTGCGCAAGATGGCAATGTCGGCGCGCTTGTCCTGCACCGTCATCACCAGCGTGCTGACCAGGTTGAACGCGGCCACGGCCACGATGAGGGTGAGGATGATGAACATCATGCGCTTTTCCAGCTGCACGGCGGCAAACCAGGTGCGGTTCTGGCGCGTCCAGTCCAGCAGCAGCAGGTGGCCGCTCAAGCTGCCTGCCAGCTCTTCCGTCACCTGCCGCGCGCGGTTCATGTCGCGCAGCTTCAGGCGGATGCCGGTGGCCCCTTCCAGCCGGAAGATGCGTTCGGCGTCCTGCATGTGCAGCATGGCCAGGGCCGAGTCGTATTCATAGTGCCCGCTGCTGAAAGTGCCCACCACGGTCATTTGCTTGAGCCGCGGCACCACCCCAGCGGGTGTGACCTGGCCGCTGGGCGCAATCAGCGTGACCTGATCGCCCTCGGCCACCCCCAGCTTGCGCGCCAGATCCGCCCCCAGCAGGATGCCGAATTCGCCCGGCACCAGCTTGGGCAGCAGCGTGTCTTTGAGCTGCGCAGCCACGTCGGTCACGGCCGGCTCTTGCGCCGGGTCAATGCCGCGCACCATGGCGCCTTGCATGGCCTCGCCGCGCGCCAGCAGCCCCTGCGCGCCAATGAAAGGGGCCGCGCCCACCACCTCGGGGTTGGCGCGCGCCTCGGCCAACGTCTGCGCCGCATCGGGCAGCGCGGCGCCGTCGGGGGTGAAGATTTCCACGTGCGAGATGATGCTGAGCATGCGCCCCGTCACGTCTTTCTGAAAGCCGTTCATCACGCTCAGCACGATGATGAGCGCCGCCACCCCCAGCGCAATGCCCAGCATGGACGCCGCCGAGATGAAGCTGATGAAGCCATTGCGCCGCGTGGCACGCCCAGCCCGCGTGTAGCGCAGGCCCAGCAGCATCTCATACGGCAGGCGGGAAGAAAAAGCCATGGGTAGTCCACCAAAAAGCGGCGCGGCCCCCACGAGAGGCCGCCCCGTAATCCATCCGGGCAATTGTGCCTGTGCCTGTACCAGCGACGACAATACGCCCCCTGATGCCCCCTGTCCCACCCCTGCGCCACCTGCTCATTGCCCACGCCCAGCCGCTGCCGGGCCAGCCCACGCCCCCCTTGCCCGATCTGCCGCACCTGAACGCCTTGTTCAAGCAGCTGCGGCCCCGGCAGCGCCTTGAACCCGACGACGACAGCCCCGCCACTGCGCACGAGCTGGCCACCGCCGCCGCCTGCGGCCTGCCCGGCGCGCCGCACGCCATCCCCTGGGCCGCGTGGGCCACCGCCACCACCGGCACCCCTTGCGCCTGGCTCAGCCCCGTGCATCTGCAACTGGGGCTGGACCACGTGCTTCTCATCCCGCCCGATGCGCTGCCGCTGCACGAGGCCGACTCCCGCGCCCTGCTGGCCGCCTGCGCCCCGCTGCTGGCCGAAGACGGCCTGCACGTGCAGCACCACACCCCCGGCTGCTGGCTGGCCACCGGCGCGCCGCTGGCGCAGCTGCGCACCCGCTCGCCCCAGCGCGCGGCCAGCCAGCGCCTCACGCGCGCGCAACTGGTGCAAGCGGACGACCCGGCCCGCCAGCGCCAGCTCACCCGCCTGATGAGCGAGCTGGAAATGCTGCTGGCCAGTCACCCCGTGAACACCGCGCGCGAAGCCGCGGGCCTGCTGCCGCTGAACGCCCTGTGGCTGCACGGCGCAGGCCAGCTCGATGCCCTGCCGCCCGACACCGGCGTGGCCCAGGCCCAGCACCTGGGGCAAGGCGCCGCCTTGCACGACAGCGCCGTCCGCGCCGCCGCCTGGCAGGCCATTGACACTGAACTGGCCGCCCCCCTGCTGGCCACGCTGCACAGCGGCCAGCCCGTGTGCCTGACGCTCAGCAGCCCGCGCCGCGCCATCACCTGGCAGGCCACCCCTGGCTGGCGCCAGAAAATCACTGGTCTTTTTGGCCGTCAGCGCTTGTCTGACGCGCGCGAGCAGCTATGAAAAATGAAGTAATTCACCTGGCAAGGCACACCGCGCTGACGCAGCGCGCGATCACCGGCATGCCCCCCGCCAGTGCCCTGCCCCGCCTGCCCCACCAGCCTCATCCCAGCCGCCATGAAAATTGAAGTCAGAGACATCCCCCCCCGCGCCGCCTGGGCGCTGGAGCAGGCCGGCGTTCACCCCCTGCTGGCGCGCCTGTACGCCGCGCGCGGCGTGGCCAGCGCCGACGAGCTGCAAGACGACCTGGCCCGCCTGCTGCCCCCCGCCAGCCTCAAAGGCGCGCCCGAAGCCGCCCGCCTGCTGGCCGACGCCATCACTGCCGGCCAGCGCATCTGCATCGTGGCCGACTACGACTGCGACGGCGCCACCGCCTGCGCCGTGGGCCTGCGCGGGCTGCGCCTGCTGGGCGCGCGGCAGGCCAGCTACCTGGTGCCCGACCGCGTGGTCGATGGCTACGGCCTCACCCCCCCCATTGCCGAGCGCGTGGCCGCCACCGGCGCGCAGGTGCTCGTCACCGTGGACAACGGCATCGCCAGCGTGCAGGGCGTGCAGCGCGCGCGCGAGCTGGGCCTGCAAGTGCTGGTCACCGACCACCACCTGCCCGGCCCCGAGCTGCCTGCGGCCGACGTCATCGTCAACCCCAACCAGCCCGGCTGCGGCTTTGAAAGCAAGGCCCTGGCCGGCGTGGGCGCCATGTTCTACGTGCTGCTGGCCCTGCGTGCCGAGCTGCGCGCGCGCGGCGCGTTTGATGCGGCCAGTCAACCCCGGCTGGACACGCTGCTGCCCCTGGTCGCCCTGGGCACCGTGGCCGACGTGGTGCGGCTCGACGCCAACAACCGCCGCCTGGTGGCCCAGGGCTTGAAACGCATCCGCGCCGGCCAACTGCCCGCCGGCCTGGCCGCCCTGTTTGCCGTGGCCGGACGCCAGCCCGCCAAGGCCAGCACCTTCGACTTCGGCTTTGCCCTGGGGCCACGCATCAACGCCGCAGGCCGCCTGGCCGACATGACCCTGGGCATCGAGCTGCTGCTCACCGACGAGCCCGCCCGCGCCGACGAACTGGCCCGCCAGCTGGACGGCATCAACCGCGAGCGCCGCGAGATTGAAGGCGGCATGCGCGAGCAAGCCATGCAGATTGCCGAGGGGCTTTTCGACGTGGATGAAGAACCACCATCGGCCCTGGCCGTGTTCGACCCCGACTTTCACGAAGGCGTGGTCGGCATCGTCGCCGCGCGCCTGAAAGACCGCCTGCACCGCCCCGCCTTCGTCTTCGCCCCCAGCGGCGCGCCGGGGCACGAGCACGAACTCAAAGGCTCGGGCCGCTCCATCCCCGGCTTTCACCTGCGCGACGCGCTGGACCTGGTGGCCAAACGCCACCCCGGTGTGCTCATCAAATTTGGCGGCCACGCCATGGCCGCCGGCTGCACCATTGCCGAAGAACACTTTGAGCAGTTCGAGCAAGCCCTGCAACAAGTGGCCGCCGAATGGCTGGACGAAGCCACCCTGACGCGCCGCCTGGAAACCGACGGCCCCCTGCCCGCCGAATACCGCCGCCCCGACGTGGTGGACACCCTGCACACCGCCGTCTGGGGCCAGGGCTTTGCCCCGCCCGTGTTCAGCGAAGAGGTGGAAGTCATCAGCCAGCGCCTGGTGGGCGAAAAGCACCTGGCGCTGAAGCTGCGCCACCAGGGCCAGCCCGTGGACGGCATCTGGTTCGGCCACACCACCCCCTTGCCCGCCCGCCCCTTGCTGGCCTTTCGGTTGGAAGCCGACGAGTGGCAAGGCCAGCGCCGTGTGCGGCTGCTGGTGGAGGGGGCGCAGGTCTGAAAGCCCAGCGACTGGGCCCCACATCACCCAGGCCGCTCACCTGTGGCCTCTTTCACGACACACGAAGGTCACAAGCGTACCGATGCGTAAGCAGACCGAAACACTCGCCCTGCGAGGGTGTTACAAGCTAGGAAGACTACCAGCTAGGCACGTTCGCCCATTGCCCGCCCAATGGCGCTCTGGCCTGCGCTTGAAGCAGGCCCCTTCATCAGAGCCATTGAAAGGAGTACACAGCCATGGGCGATGTGAGTGCAGCGGTTTCGCGCATACAGAACAACAACAAACAGTCATGGAACGATTGGGACGTCACCACCAAGGAGTTGCGTGACAACACGCAAGCCATCAAGGAGCTGAAGCCCAACGAACGCAATCAGGCCATTGAAAAACTGTCTGATGACGAGCTCAAACACTGGGCCGAGGAAACCACCGGCGCATATGGCCCCTTGCCCGCAGATGAGCGGCGTGAGCTGCTCAACACCCTGGCCGCCTCGCTGGACGGCAAGCAAGCCGCCCGTGTGGCCGATGCCTTTGGCGCACAGGACATGGCCGAAGCAGTGGCCACCCATGGCACGGCTGAGCAAAAGCGCGATTTCATTGCGGCCATGCAGGACAAGGCCAATGACAGCATGCAAACCCACCCGTCCTTTGGCTCCACGGCCACGACTCGCGGCAATGCCGAGGCCCAGGCCATCGCGCATGTGCTGGGCAGCATGCGTGATCAACCCGAAGCGTTGGGCCAAGCCATTGAGGGCCTGGACAAGGCGGGCAAGCTGGACGATGTGCTTCGCACGGCATCAGGCATGCGAAACACAAGCATTCATAGCACTTCTCCCTACCAGTCGCCAACCAACCTGGTTTCGTTCAGCGAAAAACCCTTGACCGACATCCTCGCCGGTGTGAACAACCTGCCCAAGGACGATCCCGCACGCGCGCAAGCGTTCAAGGCATCCATGGGTGTACTGCAAGAAATGCAAACGGGCATTGGTGGCGGCAGGGAGGGCTCCAACGCGCAATCAGTGCAGAACGTGGCCGATGCCATGGGCAAAATCTTCAGCCGCGAAGAAGCCATTGAGCGGGGCCTGTGGCAACAGCCCCTCAACCCAGACCCAGCCAACATTTCCCTTGACGACAACATTGCCGTATCCCATCAAAACAGCGGCGATCTCGCTTGGTTCTATGACCAGGTCAAGTCTGGCGGCCCCATGGATTACAAGGCCGGCAACGGCAACCCAGCCAACGCGGAAGACTATGAAAACTTCGGCAACTTCAACTTTGGCGTAGCTGCCGCAGCCTTTGGCTTCCCGGAAGAAATCGCCAAAGGGGGAGCGGGTGCTTATCAGCTCATCAGCGGCACATCCGAGGGCATGGAATGGGTGTCATCCTATTTCGACGACCCGCGCGATCAGGCTCAGATAGCTGCCGGCTATGACTATTACCAGTCTGGCATGTGGCGCGTCTGGCCCAATGACTGAACCGCGTATGGCGCAGGCCGTGTGCTGGCGCACCCGTGCCTGTCAAACGCTTGTCGCGCTGGGCGTAGCCGCCATGGCGGCTGCCTGCCAGCCAAGCGGCACGACAAAGGAAGTGCAGCGCCTGACATCTCCCGACGGCGTGCTGGACGCCGTGATCGTGGAGCACAACCACGGCGCCACCACGCCCTTTGTCCACGAAGTAGCGGTGCTGCCCAAGGGCTCGGCCATGGACAGCGCCCAGACCGTGGTGCGCCTGGTCAGCGCCACGCGCAACGACCAAAACTGGGGCGCCGATGTGCAATGGCTTTCACCCACCCAGCTGCATGTGAGCTACTTCCAGGCGCGACAGGTGCGCGAGCAACGCAGCACTATCCAGGTCGCGGGACGGCAGGTGCAAATCACGCTGCAATCCGGTGTGCGCAGCCCTGGTGCGCTGCCCCAAAAATAACTGCACATCAAACTGCGTCTTTCGCACCAGGGCGGCGTTGCTCATAAAAAGTCCTTTCCACCTCCACTGGATCGGCAGCCTGTCTTCCTTCACCACCACGCAGCAGCCATAGCCTGCACTTTTCCAACGGCCACTTCACCACAACAGGGTGCAAGTGAATGGCAAGCCGCTGCTGTGCGCGTATTCCGTATTCCATCGCCTGTCCCCATTGCCAAGAGAAGCTGAAGTTCCTCAGCATCAAGGTGTCAGACGGCCAGCGCCGCGTGCGGCTGCTGGTGGAGGGCATGGCGGGCTGACCCTGACACGTCAGCGTGGGCCTGGCCGCGCCGTCATGCACCTGACACACATCAGCCACCAAACCGTCATGCCCCGTACCTAGGCTTGCGGGCGCGGCGCTGTTGCCGCTTGTCCTTGCCAAAGTTTTTGTACGCATGACGCCCTCTGCCCCAGCCCTGCTGGCGCTGGCCGGCCTGCTGGCCGCTGCCCTGCCCGCTACCGCCCAAACCACCTACCCCGCCACCTTGCGCGGCCACGCCGCGCTGGCCGCGCGCAGCTTTATCGAAGCGCCCGCCGACGCCCCGGAGAGCCTGCGCACCTCGGGCAAATACACCGCCGCCGGCGGCCAGCGCGTGGACGCGCTGCAATCGCTGCCCGGAACCTCGTTTTTGTCCGACCCGGCTGCGCCCCGGCCCACCGGCATCAGCCTGCCTTTTGCCAGCCAGCCCGTGCAGGGCTTTTCCGGCATCAAATCGCTGGGGCAAGGGCGCTTTGCCGTGCTGTCGGACAACGGCTACGGCTCGCGCGCCAACTCGCCCGACGCCATGCTGATGTTCCACGAGGTGCAGGCCGACTGGGCCAGCGGCCAGGTGCGGCGCAGCGCCACCGTGTTCTTGCACGACCCTGATCGCAAGCTGCCTTTCCTGATCGTCAACGAAGGCACGCGCGAGCGTTACCTCACCGGCGCCGACCTGGACATCGAGTCCATCCAGTTCATTGGCGATGACGTATGGCTGGGCGACGAGTTGGGCCCCTACCTGGTCAAGACCGATCGCAACGGCAAGGTGCTGGCCGTGTTCGACACCCTGGTAGACGGCAAGCCCGCGCGCTCGCCCGACCACTACGCCGTGACCACCCCTGCCACGCCGGGCGCCTTCAGCACCCGCGTGCGCCGCTCGCGCGGCTACGAGGGCATGGCCGCATCGCCCGACGGGCGCTACCTGTACCCCATGCTCGAAGGCCCGCTGTGGGACGAAAGCGCCAAGGCCTGGGAAAACCAAAACGGGCGCGAATACCTGCGCATTCTCGAATTCGACGTGCAGCGCCAGGCGTGGACAGGCCGGTCATGGAAATACGCGCTGCACGCCAACGGCCACAACATTGGCGACTTCAACATGATCGACACTGACACAGCGCTGGTCATCGAGCGCGACAACGGCGAAGGGCTGCCCGCCCAAGCCTGCAACGGCCCCGCCCGCCCCGACTGCCACAACGTGCCTGCGCGCTTCAAGCGGGTGGTCAAGATCAGCCTGAAAGACGCTGACGCCAACGGCTTCGTGCGCAAGATCGGCGACATCGACCTGATGGCCATCGACGACCCCAAGGGGCTGGGCCAGAGCGCCACGCAAGGCGGCAAGTTCAGCTTCCCCTTCGTCACCATCGAAAACGTGGACGTGGTGGATGGGCAGCACATCGTCGTGGCCAACGACAACAACCTGCCCTACTCCGCCGGACGGCGGCTGGGCCACAACGACGACAACGAGTTCATCCTGCTGCACGTGCCCGAGCTGCTCCAGGCGCGCTGACAGCGGCCCGCCCGCTTTTTTTGCTTTTTCGCTTTTTCTTCATCCCCTGCGTTTTGATGAAAGGACTTTCTGCATGACTGCTTACGCCCCCCTGATGGCCGCTGCCCTGGCCGCCGCTGCCCTGCTGGGCGGCTGCGCCGGTTCCGCGCCTTCTGCCACCCCTGCCGCCGCCAGCGCACCTGCGGCCACAGCCACCGCTGCGCTGGATGTGTACCTGGTGCGCCACGGCCAAACCGACTGGAACCTGCAAAAGCGCCTGCAAGGCGGCACCGACAACCCGCTCAACGCCACCGGGCAGCAGCAGGCACGCGAGCTGGCTGGCAAGCTGGCAGGCGTGAAGTTTGACCACATCTATTCCAGCGCCCTCACACGCGCCCGCCAGACCGCTGGCGCCTTTGCCGGCAGCACGCCGGTCACGCCCATGCCCGCGCTCAACGAGCGCTCCTTTGGCAAGTTCGAGGGCATTTTTGAAGACCAGCGCGATGCCCAGCGTTACGCCGAATTCCAGCAGCGCGGCAAGGTGCTGGGCGACGCGCTGGACGGGGGCGAGTCCCTGCAATCGCAGGCCGACCGCGTCAAATCCGCCGTGCAGCAAATCCTTCAGCGCCACCGCGGCAGCGGCGGCAGCATTGCCATCGTGGCGCATGGCGGCGTCAACCCGCTGGCGCTGGCGGCCCTGCTGGACATGCCCGTGGCCGAGGCTGTGCAGCGCATCAAGCAAGGCAACGACGAGGTGTACCTGGTGCGCCTTCTGCCCGGCCAGCCCAAGCCCGCGGTGTGGAAGCTGATCACCCGCGACACGCTGGAGCAGTTGTAAACGCCGCTGCCCCGGCGCTGGCCTGCGCAACGCGCCGGGGCATGGCGTGCGTGAAACGCTTCAGAAAACTTATTGCTACATTTAAGGTAGCATAAAACCCTTATGTATCGCGCGCAAACGGCATTTTCATCAAACATCCGATCACGCTTGCCACGGCCCCGTTCTATTCGACGGCAATGCCCTTGTCCTGAATGAGCTTGCCCCACTTGTCGAACTCGGCACTGACATGGCGCGCCGTGTCCTGCGGCGAACGCCAGGCCGCGTAGCAGCCCGCCTGGCGCAAGCGCTCTTGCACAGCGGGCGTGTCCAGCACAGCCTTGAGCGCGCTGCTCATGCGCTCGATCACATCAGCCGGTGTGCCCTTGGGTGCCATCAAGGCGCCCAGCGACACGGCGGAAAAGCCCGCAAACCCCTGCTCGGCCACTGTGGGCACCTCCGGCAAGGCAGGCACGCGCTGCGGCGAGCCCACGGCCAGCGCGCGCAGCTTGCCCGACTGGATGTGCGGCAACGCCGCCACCAGGTCAGAAAACATCACCGGCACCTGCCCGCCCAGCAGGTCTGTCATGGCCGGTGCCGAGCCTTTGTAGGCAATGTGCTGCGCCTCAAAGCCGCCTTGCTGCTTGAGCAGCTCCATCGACAAATGGCCAAAGCTGCCTGGCCCCGCCGTGTTGTAGTTGAGCTGGCCCTTGCGCGCCTTGGCCTCGGCGATCAGCGTTTTCAGGTCAGTCACACCTGGCAGCACTGCCGGGTTGACCACCAGCACGATGGGCAGGTCGTACACCATGCCCACGGGCTGCATGTCATTGACCGGGTGATAGCTGGCGCTGCGAAACAGCCGTGGCGCCAGCATGGTGGGTGTGGCCAGCATGACAAAGGTGTAGCCGTCACCTGCCGTCTTCATCACCTGCTGATAGGCCAGCGAGCCTGAGGCGCCGGGACGGTTTTCCACCACCATGGGCTGGCCCAGCCGCTCGGCCAGGGTTTGGCTGACGATGCGCGAGCCCGTGTCCGTGGGGCCGCCCGGCGGCCAGGGCACCACCAGCTTCATGGGCTTGGCGGGCCAGGCTTGCGCCCGCACATGCCCTGCCGCGCACAGGGCGGCGGCAGCGGTCAACACAGTGCGGCGGCTCAGGCGGGAAGATGAAAAAGACGATGCATACATGGTCGATGAACTCCTCAATGAACTTTTCAAAAGCCGTGCCTTGGACGTGCACGGACATACCTTGCAAAAAACATGCGGCCAGCGGGCGCGCTACACCACACCGCGCTCGCGCAGGCGGGCCAGCTGCCCGTCATCCACCCCCAGGCGCTCGGCCAGCACCTGCTGCGTGTGCTCACCCAGCGTGGGCGGCGGGCGGCGCAAGGGCGTGCGCTTGCCCTCAAAGCGGTAGGGGGCGGCCAGCACGGGCACAGGCGTGCCATCGGCCAGTGTGGTTTGCAGCACGCCGCCGCTGGCGCGGGTGCGCGCAGAGGTCAGCGCATCCAGCACGCCCAGCACTTCGCCGCAGGGAATGCCGGCCTGCGCCAGCCTGGACAGCAGCTCGGCACGCGGGCGGCTGGACAGCGCCTGGCACACCAGCGGCAGCAGCACGTGCCGGTGCATGGACCGGCCCGTGTTGGTGGCAAACCGCGCGTCCTGCGCCAGCGCAGGCTGCTCGATCACGTCACGGCAAAAACGCTCAAACTGCGCGTTGTTGCCCACGGTGATGACCAGCGGGCCATCGGCCGCGTCAAACACGCCATAGGGCACGATGGACGGGTGCGCGTTGCCGTACTTGGGCGGGTCAGCCTGTTGCAGCAGCGCCTCCATGCCGTAATACACCGACAGCATCACGCCGCAGTCGTACAGGCACAGCTGAACGTGGCGGCCACGCCCCCCGTTGCGATCACGCGCCCACAGCGCCGCCAGGATGGCCTGCCCCGCCGACATGCCGGTCATCAGATCCACCATGGCCACGCCAAACTTCAGCGGCGCCTGCCCCTCCTCGCCATTGAGCCCCATCAGCCCCGCCTCGCCCTGCACCACCAGGTCATAGCCAGGGCGCGCGGCCTCGCTGCCCGTGGGGTCGTAGCCGGTGATGGAGCAGTACACCAGGGCCGGGTGCGCCGCTGCCAGGCTGTCGTAATCCAGCCCCATCTTGGCCGTGCCGCCAAACTTGAAGTTCTGGATCACGACATCGCTTTGCAGCGCCAGCTCGCGCGCCAGGCGCTGCCCTTCGGGCTGCTGCAAGTCCAGCGTGATGGAGCGCTTGTTGCGGTTCATGCTGTTGAAGTAAGCACTGTTGCGCTCACCCGTGCGCACGCCCCAATCACGGGTGTCATCGCCGCGCAGCGGGTGTTCGACCTTCACCACGTCTGCGCCCAAGTCACCCAGCACCTGCGCCGCCAGCGGACCCGCCAGCACGCGGGACAAATCCAGCACGCGCAAGCCCGTCAGGGGAAGAGAATCATTCATCCGTGTCTGCCTCCTCATCCATGCCTGCCTGTCCCCCATGGCCAAGCACGGCGGCAGGCAGCATAGGGCAGAACACGCTCCCACCCCATCACACATGTGATAGCGCACATGCCCTCGTATACCCTCATGCCCATTCGTCATGAAGGCTCGGTTCACAATACGGGGTTTGACCCAACCCTTACCCAACCCTTGCTGGTGCGCGCCGCGCACAACCGCTTCACACCATGGCCGCTTTCGACGACGAAAAAGTCCTCACCGTTCACCACTGGACGGACCGCCTGTTTTCCTTCACCACCACGCGCAGCCAGAGCCTGCGCTTTTCCAACGGCCACTTCACCATGATCGGGCTGAAGGTGGATGGCAAGCCGCTGCTGCGCGCCTACTCCATCGTCAGCCCCAATTACGAAGAAACGCTGGAATTTCTCAGCATCAAGGTGCAAGACGGCCCGCTGACCAGCCGCTTGCAGCACATCCAGCCGGGCGACAGCATCATCGTCGGCCACAAGCCCACGGGCACGCTGCTGATCGACTACCTGCTGCCGGGCAAGCGCCTGTACCTGTTTGGCACAGGCACGGGGCTGGCGCCGTTCATGAGCATCATCCGCGACCCCGAGACCTACGAGAAGTTTGAAACCGTGGTGCTGGTGCACGGCTGCCGCCTGGTCAGCGAGCTGGCATACCGCGACTACATCACGCAAACGCTGCCGCAACACGAGTTCTTGGGCGAGCTGGTGCGCAACCAGCTCAGGTACTACCCCACCGTCACGCGCGAGCCCTTCCCCACCCAGGGGCGCATTCCTGATCTGATTGAAAACGGCAAGATGGCGGCCGATCTGGGCCTGCCCGCGCTCAACCCGCAGGAAGACCGCGTGATGCTGTGCGGCAGCCCGGAAATGCTCAAGTCCATCAAGGCCGTGCTGGAGGCGCGCCACTTCAAGGAAGGCAACACCACCACGCCGGGCGATTTTGTGGTGGAACGCGCGTTCGTGGAGCAGTAAGCCCGGCCTCATCGGCTTGCGTCATGTCAAGCAGCGCCATGACCAGCAAGGCACAATGAATCACATCGCGCATGAAAGGAGCTCACACCATGTTTAGCCACATCCTGGTTCCCGTGGACGGATCCGACACTTCGTTGACCGCCATCGACAAGGCCGCCGGCCTGGTCAAGGCCTTTGGCAGCAAGGTCACGGCCATCTACGTGATCGACCCCTACCCCTTCACCGGCGTAGGTGCAGACTTTGCCTATGGGCAAGACCAGTACCTGAGCGCCGCCAAGAGCGAGGCCGATGCTGCCATCAAGGCCGTGACCGAACGCATGCAAGCCGCAGGCGTGGCCGTCAATGCCCGCGTGGTGGAATCGCACTCGGCTTGGCGCGGTATCCTGGAAGCTGCGGACAACCAGGGAGCCGACCTGATCGTCATGGGCTCGCATGGCCGCCGTGGGCTGGAAAAGCTGGTGCTGGGCAGCGTGGCACAGCGCGTGTTGTCCCACGCCCCCCTGCCTGTGCTGGTCGTGCGCGGTGCGGCGCAGGACGACTGAAAAGGTCACATGACTTGGCCTGTGCCGCCCAGCCATGCCCGTGTGAACAGCCCCTAGGATTTAGCCCGCCAGCGCGGCTTTCACGGCGGTGCTGACGGCGCCCATGTCGGCCTTGCCTGCCAGGCGGGTTTTGGCCACACCCATGACCTTGCCCATGTCGCCGGGGCCGCTGGCGTCCAGCTCGGCCACGATGGCCTTGACCTCGGCGGCGATTTCTTCTGCCGACAGGCGCGCGGGCAGGTAGGCGCTGAGTACTTGCAGCTCGGCGTTTTCCTTGTCCGCCAGATCCTGGCGGCCGGCCTGGGTGAAGGCGGCGATGCTGTCCTTGCGCTGCTTGATGAGCTTGTCCACGATGGCGACGATGGCCGCGTCATCCAGCGTCACGCGCTCATCTACCTCTTTTTGCTTCATGGCCGCTTGCAGCAGGCGGATGGTGCCCAGGCGCGCGCTGTCCTTGGCGCGCATGGCGGCTTTCATGTCTTCGGTGATCTGGTCTTTCAAGGTCATGGTGCCAAAGTCTTTCAGAAACAAAAAAGGCCCGCTGAGCGTCCCCGGCGAGCCTTTGGCTGTGTGAAGTGAAAACGCCAGCAGGGCTTTCTCAGTACAGCTTCTTGGGCAGTTGCATGCTGCGCACGCGCTTGTAGTGGCGCTTGACGGCGGCGGCCTTCTTGCGCTTGCGCTCGGCAGTGGGTTTTTCGTAGAACTCGCGTGCGCGCAGATCGGTCAGCAGGCCCAGCTTTTCGATGG
>JAUNHQ010000037.1 GCA_030535425.1 Pseudomonadota bacterium
GCACCAGCGCGGCCAGCAGCCAGCGCAGCAGGTTCAGCGTGATGGGGGGCACCAGTGGCGCCAGCAGGCGCCCGGCCACGGCGTTGCCCGCCCACAGCAGCGGGGGCACGGTCAGCAGCAAGGCGGTGCGAAAAGTCAGGCTCGTGGACATGGGGGCGCCAAGTCTAAAGCGCTAAAGCGGGCTGTTTCTGCGGCGGCACAATCGGGCGCTGGTGTTTTTTTCGATGAGGTCAAGGGGCCATGGATTTGGGCATTGCAGGCAAATGGGCGCTGGTGTGCGGCGCGAGCAAGGGGCTGGGTTGGGGCTGCGCGCAGGCGCTGGCGGCTGAAGGGGTACATGTGCTGATGGTGGCGCGCGGCGAGCCGGCGCTGGCCGAGGCTGCTTCCAAAATAAGAGCTGCTTGCACTGGTAAATCAGGCGCTAGCGTGGATTTCATTGCCCAGGACATCACCACGCCCGAGGGCCGCGCGGCGGTGCTGGCGCGGCGGGCGGACTTTGACATCGTGGTCACCAACGCGGGCGGGCCGCCGCCGGGCGACTTTCGCGACTGGGACCGCGCGGCCTGGTTGAAGGCGGTGGAGGCGAACATGCTGACCCCCATTGAGCTGATGCGCGCCACGGTGGACGGCATGGCCGCGCGCGGCTTTGGGCGCATTGTCAACATCACTTCCAGCGCGGTGAAGGCGCCCATTGACATTCTGGGCCTGTCCAACGGTGCGCGCAGCGGCCTGACGGGCTTTGTGGCCGGGCTGGCGCGCAATCCGCAGATCGCGGCCCGTGGCGTGACCATCAACAACCTGCTGCCGGGCAAGTTCGACACCGACCGCCTGGCCGCCACTTTTGCCGGCGCGGCGCGCAAAACCGGCCAAACCGTGGACGAGGTGCGCGCAGCGCAGCAGGCGCAGATACCGGCTCGGCGCTTTGGCACGGCGGCGGAGTTTGGCGCCATCTGCGCCTTTTTGTGCAGCGTGCAGGCGGGCTACATCACCGGGCAGAACATCCTGGCCGACGGCGGCAGCTACCCCGGCACGTTCTGAGCCCGGGCGCCAAGGCCGGTGCCGCACGGCTTGGGGAATATGAGCCAAAAAGGCCGTTTGCGCGCGTCTGGAGCGTGGCGGCAGCTATTTAAACAATAGCAAATGGCTGGACTGGGCCGCGCGCCGCAGGGGCTGGCCTGGGCGCCTGCGGCCCGTCATGGGGCTGACACGCCAGGCTGCGACAATGCCAGGGTAAACCCTGATTCGTCATGGCGGGGGCCGTGCCCCTGCCGACTGTTGCGCAGCCCTATGTCCACACCTGAACTTTCACTTCAAGCCCCTGCCGACGCCGCCAGCGAAGCCGCATCGGAATGGATCGAGAACGTTACCTTTGACGAGCTGCGCGTGGGCCAAAGCGCACGCCTGGTGCGCACGCTGTCGCAAGACGACATTCGCGCCTTTGCCGCCATTTCTGGCGACGTCAACCCCGCGCACCTGGACGCGGCCTATGCCGACGCCAGCATGTTCCACGGCGTCATTGCCCACGGCATGCTGGGCGGCGCCTTCATCTCGGCCGTGCTGGGCACGGTGCTGCCCGGGCCGGGCACCATTTACATGGAACAGTCGCTGCGCTTTTCGCGCCCCGTGCGCGTGGGCGACACGCTCACCGTCACCGTCACCGTGCTGAGCAAGGACGAGGCCAAAAAGCGCGTGGAGCTGGACTGCGTGGTGCACAACCAGCACGAGGAAAAAGTGCTGGGCGGCGTGGCCCGCGTGCTGGCCCCCACGCAAAAAGTGCGGCGCCCGCGCATGCACGCGCCGCATATCCAGCTGTTTGACCCCCAGGCGCGCCTGCACGCCCTGCTGGCCCAGGCCGACGGGCTGGCCGCCGTGCGCTGCGGCGTGGTGCACCCCTGCCATGCCGGTGTGCTGCAAGGCGTGCTGCGTGCGGCGCAGCACGGTTTGATTGAGCCCGTGCTCATCGGCCCGCCTGAGCGCATTCACGCCGTGGCTGAAGCGGCGGGGCTGAGCGTGCAGGGCCTGCCCATGGTGGCGGCGCCGCACAGCGCCGCCTCGGCCGCCACCGCCGCCGTCATGGCCGCCGAAGGGCAGGTCGAGGCGCTGATGGCGGGCAGCCTGCGCAAAGACGAGCTGCTGGGCGCCGTGCAGGCCGCCGCCGCGCTGCACACGCGCCGGCGCCTGTCGCACGTGTTTCGCTACGACGTGCCGCTGTACGCCAAGCCCCTGCTGCTGACCGATGCCGTGCTGCACGCCGCGCCCAGTCTGGCTGAAAAAGCCGACATTGCCCGCAACGCCATTGCGCTGGCGCAGGCCATGGGCGTGGACACGCCGCGCGTGGCCGTGCTGTCGGCGGTGGAGGAAATCGACGCGGCCGTGCCCTCCACCGTGGATGCCGCCGCGCTGTGCAAGATGGTGGACAGCGGCCAGATCGAGGGCGGCCTGATCGACGGGCCACTGAGCTTTGACAGCGCCATCGCCCCCGACGCCGCCCGCGCCAAGCACCCGCATTCGGCCGTGGCCGGCCAGGCCGACGTGCTGCTGGCGCCCAATCTGGAAGCGGCCTCCATGCTGGGCCGCCAGCTGCAATACCTGGCCGGGGCCACCGCCTCGGGCCTGGTGCTGGGCGCGCGCGTGCCCATCACCCTGTGCACGCACCGCCACGACACCCCCGCCGCCTACCTGGCCTCGGCCGTGCTGGCGCTGCGCATGGCGCACTACCACCGCCAGGTCAAGCCCTGATATCGGCCCTGATGCGCTGAGGCCAAAGCCAAGCGCGCGAAGGGCGCGCGGTCAGTGGCGGCCAAGAGCATTGGCTAAAGGGGTTTGCTACTGTTTAAGTAGCTTAAAACCCTTTGCTAGCGCGCGCGAATGGCCTTTTTGATGCTTGTGTTTTTATCAGCCGCCAGCGGCCAGCAGCGCCTGCACCCGCGCCAGGTCTTCGGGGGTGTCCACACCGGGGCCGGGGGCGTGCGGGGTCACGTGCACGGCAATGCGGTGGCCGTGCCACAGGGCGCGCAACTGCTCCAGCGCCTCGCACTGCTCCAGCGGCGCGGGGGGCAAGGCGGCAAAGCGGCGCAAAAAACCGGCGCGGTAGCTGTAGATGCCAATGTGGCGCAGCGGCGCGGGCTGGGTGGGCAAGGCGCTGATGTGGCCCGTGCCGCCCGCAAAACCGTCGCGCCACCACGGCAGGGGCGCGCGGCTGAAGGTAAGGGCCAGGCCCTGCGCGTCGGTAATGACTTTCACCACGTTGGGGTTGGTGAAGTCGGCCACGCTGTCGATGGGGTGCGCGGCGGTGCCCATGGCGGCCTGCGGCTGCCGGGGCAGCAGGGCGGCCACGGCGTCGATGAGCCGGGGGTCGATCAGCGGCTCATCGCCTTGCACGTTGACCACCACGTCTTCGCCATCCAGCCCCAGCAGCGCGCAGGCTTCGGCCAGGCGGTCGCTGCCGCTGGCGTGGTCGGCCCGCGTGCCCACGGCGTGCACGCCGTGGGCTGAGCAGGCATCCAGGATCTCGGGCGCATCGGCGGCCACCACCACCTGCGCCGCGCCTGAGGCCTGCGCCCGCTCGGCCACGCGCACCACCATGGGCTTGCCGCCCAGCGCGGCCAGGGGTTTGCGGGGCAGGCGGGTGGAGGCCAGGCGGGCGGGGATGAGGACCGTGAAGGGGGTGGGGGGCATGGGCAGGAAAGCGAAAGGGGAGAGAAAAAGCGGCCTTTGAGTGTGCCTTTCAGCCGCCCAGCTCGGCTTGCAGCGCCTCGATGCTGGGCAGCTGCTGGCGCAGGGCTTCGGGCAGGGTGTGCGAGAGCTGATAGCTGGCCAGGCCCAGCGGCTTGTGAATGTCGGACAGCGCGTATTCGGCCACCAGCCGGTCTTTGCTTTTGCACAGCAAAAGGCCAATGGTGGGCGCGTCGTGCTCGCCTTTCATTTGCGCGTCAACGGCTTTGAGGTAGAAGTTGAGCTTGCCCGCAAACTCGGGCTCAAAGTCGCCGGTTTTCAGCTCCACCACCACGTAGCAGTGCAGGCGGGCGTGGTAGAAGAGCAGGTCGAGAAAGAATTCGCGCTCGCCCACTTGCAGGGGCACCTGGCGGCCCATGTAGGCAAAGCCGGCGCCCAGCTCCAGCAGAAACTGGGTGATGTGCTCCAGCAAGGCGTTTTCCAGCTCGCGCTCGGTGTGCTCGGGCGTGAGTGAGAGGAAGTCGAACACGTAAGGGTCTTTGAGCACCTGCGCGGCCAGGTCGGACTGCGGCGCGGGCAGGGTCTGGGCAAAGTTGTGCAGGGCTTGGCCTTCGCGCTGCCACAGGCCGCTTTCGATCTGGTGGGTGAGCACGGCGCGGCTCCAGCCGTGGGCCTGGGTTTGCTGCACGTAGTACAGCGCCTCGGCGTGACTGGGGCATTTGCTGATGATGAGCACGTTGTGCCACCAGGGGATGGCGAACAATTGCGTAGCAGCTTGCTTCGCAATGGCCGGCTCGCGGCTCCAGAACTGAAACCAGCGCCGGATTTGCTCCAGGTTGCGCTTGGAAAAGCCCTTGACCTGCGGAAACTCCTGCATCAAGTCGCGGCTCAGGTTTTCCAGAAAGCCGCTGCCCCAGGCGTGCTCGGCCTGGCGGGCGGTGATGTCGGCACCCAGCTCCCAGTAAAAGCGCAGCAGCTCGGTGTTGACGGCCACGGCGGCCTTGATCTGCACCTGGCGAAAGCGCGCTTTGAGCGCGCCCAGCCATTGCTTGTATTCCGTGGGGGGTGGCGGCATGGGCGCTTTCAGGCGGCGGTGTCGGGCGGCTCGCCGGGGGCCATGTAGCGGTCAAAGTGGGCGATGTAATCGTCCAGGTGCTCAGCCAGCATGGCACGGTATTCGCGGCAGAAGTAGTCCAGCGTTTCTTGGCGGGCGGCGGCCATCTCGTGGCTGGATGAGAAACCCGTGGCGCTGACAAATGCGTTAAAGCGTGCCGCAGCGTACAGCATGGATGCGCTGACTTTGCCCAGCCCGGCAGCGGGTGTGATTTGCGTGTTGGACAGTTCAATGTGGGCGTCGGCGCGGTCGTAAAAGCCGTCGTCCACGGTGTCTTGGGCGGGCATGACGCGCTCTTTTTTAGCCCACCACGGGCGTGCGGGCGGGCAGCTGGGCGATTTCGTCTTCGCCCATTTCGCGCGCCTCGCCTTCCAGCATGATGGGGATGCCGTCGCGCACGGGGTAGGCCAGGCGCGCGCTGCGGCTGATGAGTTCGGTCTTGTCCGCGTTGAATTCCAGCGGGCCTTTGGTGACGGGGCACACGAGCAGTTCGAGCAGTTTGGGGTCCATGGTGTGAAGCGGGCAAAAAAAGTCAGTGGGCCGGTGGTGCGGCGGTGGCGGTCTGCTCGCCGTCGGCGCCATAGCGGCTGACTTCGATCAGGTTGCCGTCGGGGTCGTTGAAATAGACGGAGGTGATGGGGCCTTGCGCGCCGGTTTTGGTGACGGGGCCTTCCAGCACGGTCACGCCTTGGGTGGCCAGGTGGGCCAGCAGGCGGGGGGTGGGCCAGTCGGTGATGAGGCACACGTCACCAGAGCCGGTGGCGGCCCGGTTGCGCAGCTCTTGCCCCAGGGTTTGCAGGTTGATCTTTTGCGTGCCAAAGGCCAGGGCGCGGCGACCGCCCGCAAAGGTGACGGGCTGCATGTGCAGCACGCGCTGGTAGAAGGCTACGGCGCGTTCAATGTCGGCCACGGTCAGGACGATGTGGTCAATGTGCGAGATCATGGCGCGGCGGCTGGGGTGGGGACTGGGGACGAGGGTGTGCGGGGATGATAGCCCTGCGCGGCCAGGCGCTGGTCCAGCGCGGTGAAGAAGGCGGCGGGCACGTCCAGCACCAGCGGCACGGCCAGCGCGCCAGGGGCGTGGCGCCACAGTTTCAGCGCGTCTTTTTCGGTGCAAACAAGCTGTTTGCGATTGTCTGGTGTGTGGCGCCAGCTATCAAAATGAAAGTGATCGGGCAAGGTCAGGGTGTCGGCCAGCGTCAGCCCGGCGGCGCGCAGCATGGCAAAAAAGCTTTCGGGCCGCGCAATGCCCGCCAGGGCCGTCAGGGGCTGGCCGCGCAGGCTGTCCAGCGGCACGGCGCTGCCGTCGGCGCGCAGGGCGTGGCTGCCCAAGCGGCGGTGGGCGGTGAAGGCGGGGCAGAGCAGGGGGGCGGAAAGCGTGGCGGCAGGAGAGGCGGCAAGGGGGTGAGCAGGCGGCTCGGTGTGCAGCACCAGGTCCACGGGGCGGGGCCAGGGTTCGCGCAAGGGTCCTGCGGGCAGCAGCCAGCCGTTGCCCACGCCGCGCGCGTCGAACACGCAGATGTCCACATCGCGCGCCAGGGCCGTGTGTTGCAGGCCGTCGTCGCACACGAGGATGTCGGCCTGCGGGTGCGCGGCCAGCAGGGCGCGGCCCGCATCGGCGCGACGGGGGGCCACGAAAACGGGCACCCCCGCACGCTGGCGCAGCAGCAGGGGCTCGTCGCCTGTGTCGCGCGGGTCGCTGCCGGGCAGCACTTCGCGGCAGTCGTTGCCGGTGCGCCCATGCCCGCGCGAGATGATGCCGGGCCGCCAGCCACGCGCTTGCAGATGCTGCACCACGGCCAAGGTGGTGGGGGTTTTGCCCGCGCCGCCTGCCACCACGTTGCCGATCACCACCACCGGCACGGGCAGGCGCGCTGCCTGCGCCCGCTGCCGCGCGCCTTGCCGCGCCGCCAGCGCGCCATACAGGCGCGACAGCGGCCACAACAGCCGCGCCAGCGGCCCCCGCCGCTGCCAGGCAGCGCGCAGGCGGTGTTCAACAAAAGCGCGGAGCATGGGCAAAGAAAAGGAAAAAAGCGTTGGCAACCAGGCTACGCGATGATCTTGCCCGTGGCGATGAACTCAGCCGCCACGGCGGCAAACTGCCGCATCAGCTTGGCGTGCTCAGGCGTGCGCATCTGGGCAATCGCGTGTGCACCCGGATCGTCAAGAATGTATATGAGCAAGTGCCTTGTTCTGTCAGACGTGTAGATCAGTGCGCGGTCGCTTTGCTTTCGGCGCTGGCGCCGGAAATCCGTCTCCCACCGTCTCAGGGCATCTTTGTCGGCCAAAGGAGCCAGATGCACATGCCGCAGCAAATAAGGTTTTCCGGCAACGGGCGGGCTATGGTAAGCCCTGTCCTTGCCAAACAAATAGCGGCTGAATTCGCTACCGGGAAAAGAGGCTTTCCATTCGTCAAAGGCATGGGCAAACCCATCCGGATCGCCGCCGACAGACTCAAGCTGCGCACGCAGCGGCCCTGTCAGGTAAGTGGCCAAGGCGCCTCCCGGCGCTACGCTGGGATATGGGCAAACGCCTGACAAGCGCTTTCAGCAGTGAAAGCAGCGGCGTTCTTCGGGTCGGACAGGGCGTGCAAGGTGCGCAAAGCGGCCAGCATTTGGGGGGTGGGCTTTGCCGCTTGCAGGTTATGACGGCTGCGCAATGGACGCACGGCATACACGGCATAACCCGTCATCACCCGCTTGGGGCGCTGGGGCTTGCCGTGAATGAACGATGCGTATGCCATGGCGAAAACTCTAGCACAGGAGGGGGCAAAAGCCCGGCTCTGGCTCTTGGCTCTGGCGCTTAATTGCCCGTCTGCGCCGCAAAGGTGATTTGCGTCAGCCCCACGCGGCGGGCGGCGTCCATCACGGTGACGGCGGCTTGCACGGGGGCGGCGGCGTCGGCGCTGATGATGAGCACGCTGTCTTTGCCGGCCAGCTCGCGCAGGGCATTGCCCACGGCTTCTACGCTGCGCGCTTCCAGCGGCTGCTGGTTGACGGCGTAGCGCCCGTCGGAGGAGACGGCGACGATGATTTCCTTGGGGCGGTCGCGCTGCGCGTCGGCGTTGGCCACGGGCAGGGTCACTTGCAGCTCGGTGAACTTGCTGTAGGTGGTGGTCAGCACCAGAAAGATCAGGATCACCAGCAGCACGTCAATGAAGGGGATCAGGTTGATCTCCGGCTCGGTGTGCGGGCGGGGGCGGAACTTCACCGCTTGCCCTCCCTGGCGCTGCCGCTGGTTTTGACGGGGGCAGCCTGGCCGCCGCCCAGCTTGGACAGGTGGCGGGCAAAGCGCTCGGCCGACACTTCCAGCTCCAGCACGTAGCCATCTACCCGCGCGCGGAAGTAGCGCCAGAAGATGAGCGCCGGAATGGCCACGATCAGGCCAAACGCGGTGTTGTACAGCGCCACCGAAATGCCGTGCGCCAGCTGTGCCGGGTTGCCGCCGGCCAGCGCGCCGGTGGGCGCTTGCGCGCCGAAGATTTCGATCATGCCGATTACCGTGCCCAGCAGGCCCAGCAGGGGGGCGGCGCTGGCAATGGTGCCCAGCGCGGGCAGGTAGCGCTCCAGCCGGTGGGTGACCTGGCGGCCAGCGGCTTCCATGGCGGCGCGCACTTCCTCGTCGCTGCTGCGCGGGTTGGCGTTGAGGGTGCGCCAGCCTGCGGCCAGCACTTCGCCCAGGGCCGAGTGCTGCGCCAGCTGGTTCACCGTGTCAGGCGCGGGCACGGCCTCGCGCGACACGCCAATGGCTTCTTCCAGCAAGCCGGGGGGAATGACGCGGCTGGTCTTGAGCTTGATGAAGCGCTCGATGATGAAGGCCAGCGCCAGGATGGAACACAGAATCAGCGGCCAGATGGGCCAGCCAGCGGCTTGAATGATGGAAAGCAAGGGTTTTCTCCACAGGCGCGGGAGTTGTTGTGATGGAAGGGCCGCGCCACAAATGCCGTCCTTGCAAGGACGCTGGCGATTATGGCGCACGCCCTGGCCGCTGGCGGCAGCGGCTGGGCGCAGGTGCCAAAAAGTCGGCACCTGTGCCACATCTGCCGCGCCCGCCCTGGGCCGCCCTGGCGGGCGGAAAGTCATGCACGGTTTTTGTGGATAACTTTGTGCACAACGCCGCCTGGGCACGCGCAAAGGCTTGAAAATACGGGCCTTGTGTCAGTTTGATGAAGCCTTGAGCAAAAAAATATCTATGCAAATCAATGGGTTACACGTAGTTATGCGCCTTTGCGGGCCGTTTGCGGGCCGCTCTGGCCTGCCTGGCGCGGGCTGTGGAGTAAACCGCGCGCCCTGGCGGGGCCGGGCGGCAGAAGCGGTGGCTGAAATGGCGGCAGAAATGACGGCAGCAATGGCGGCAGGGCCGATGTCAGCAGCAGTGGCAGGCCAAGCGCATGGCCACTGACTTGCCTTGGCCCTCCGCCGCTGCCGCGCCCGCCCCGCGCGTGTGGGCCGTGGGCGCGCTTACCCGCGCCGTGGCCGATGCGCTGGCCGCACGCTTTAACCCCGTGGCCGTGCGCGGCGAGGTATCGGGCTTTACCCGCGCGGCCAGCGGGCACTGCTACTTCGCGCTGAAAGACGAAACCGGCCAGCTGCGCTGCGCCATGTTCCGCCGCGCTGCCAGCCTGCTGGACTTTGCCCCGCGCGAGGGCGACCAGGTGCAGGTGCGCGGGCGCCTGGCCGTGTACGAGCCGCGCGGCGACTTGCAACTGGTGGTTGAAAGCATGCAGCGCGACGGCCAGGGCACGCTGTTTGAGCAGTTTTTGCGCCTGAAAGCCCGGCTGGAGGCTGAAGGTCTGTTCGATGCAGCCCGCAAACGCCCGCTGCCTGCCATGCCGCGCGGCATTGGCGTGGTCACATCGCTGGGCGCGGCGGCGCTGCACGATGTGCTCACTGCCCTGGCGCGGCGCGTGCCGCACATCCCCGTGCTGCTGGCGCCCGCAGCCGTGCAAGGCGCGCAGGCACCCGCAGAGCTGCGCCAGGCGCTATCAAAGTTGTATCTGCTCGCGCGCGCTGGACAAGCGCCAGAGGCCGATTTAGCCCCAAATCCAGTGCCCCACCCGGTGCCAACCGGCACCCCGCCCATTGACGTCATCCTGCTCGTGCGCGGCGGCGGCGCCATAGAGGATTTGTGGGCCTTCAACGACGAGCAGCTGGCCCGCACCATCGCCGCCAGCCCCGTGCCCGTGGTCAGCGGCGTGGGGCACGAAACCGACTTCACCATTGCCGACTTCGTGGCCGACTTGCGCGCGCCCACCCCCACCGCCGCCGCCGAACTGGTCAGCGCCCCGCGCCAGCAGTGGCAGGCCGCGCTGGACGGCCTGCACCAGCGCCTGGCCCGCGCCCTGACCCAGCGCCTGCAAACCGAGGCCCAGCGCCTGGACTGGCTCAGCGCGCGCCTGGGCCGCCCATCGGCCGCCGTGGCCAGTGAACACCTGCGCCTGGCCCGTGCCGACCAGCGCCTGCGCCACGCCCTGGCCCTGCGCCTGCAAGGCGAGCGCGCCCGTCTGGACGCCCTGGCCCCGCGCTTGCCCCGCGCCACCGCACCGTTGCTGGGTGCCGAGCAGGCCCGCCTGCAACAGCTGGCCCAGCGCCTGCCCGCCGCCCTGGCCGCACACACGCGCCAGCAGCATGAGCGCCTGGCCCGCGCCGCCCTGCGGCTGGACCTGCTGGACCCGCGCCTGGTGCTGGAGCGCGGCTACGCCTGGCTGCAAGACGCCAGCGGCCAGCCCGTCACCCGCGCCGCCGACATCGCCGTGGGCCAGCCCCTGGCCGCCACCCTTGCTGACGGCAAGGTTGATCTCACCGTCACCGGGCGGCAGCTGCGCTGACTTTCTACAATGGCAGCGCAGGCGCCGCCCTGCCTGATTCCATTTCCATATCAAAGCGACACTTTGTCGCTCGGCACTTGCCGTGCTACAGCACTGTCTGCGGCCTCGCTTCGCGTTTCGCTCTGATCTGGAAATGGAATGAGCAGGCCAAAGGCGCCTTTGCAAGCTCTTTTTTTCATCCCACCTACAAGGACACAGCCCACATGGAACGCACCCTGCCCCCCCTGCCGTACCCCATCGACGCCCTGGCTCCGGCCTACAGCCAGGAAACCCTGGAATACCACCACGGCAAGCACCACAAAGCCTACGTGGACAAGCTCAACGAGCTGCAAAAAGGCACCGAGTTCGAAAACATGGAACTGGAAGACGTGGTCAAGAAATCCAGCGGCGGCATCTACAACCAGGCCGCCCAGATCTGGAACCACACCTTCTTCTGGAACTGCATGAAACCCCAAGGCGGCGGCGAGCCCGCTGGCGCGCTGCTGGATGCCATCAACAAGAAATGGGGCAGCTACGCCGACTTCAAAAAAGCCTTTGTCGCCAGCGCCGTGGGCAACTTCGGCAGCGGCTGGACCTGGCTGGTGAAAAAGGCCGACGGCAGCCTGGACATCGTGAACATGGGCGCTGCCGGCACCCCCCTGACCACGGGCGATGTCCCCGTGCTTACGGTGGACGTGTGGGAGCACGCCTACTACATCGACTACCGCAACGCCCGCCCCAAGTTCGTCGAAACCTTCTTCGACAAGCTGGTCAACTGGGACTTTGCCGCCAAGAACTTTGGCTGATGCCCCCTTGGCAGGCGCCAGCCAAGGGCTGTGGGCCTAACGCCAGCACCCAAAGCCACCGCATGTGCGGTGGCTTTTTTTATGGCTGTAAATGCTATTGTTTAAATAGCTAAAAATCTTTGTGGATAAAGCGGAAATGGCTTTTTAACCTTTTCCCAAGGGCTGTGCAAAGGGCCGGCCGAGCGTGTTTGAGCGTGCCTGTGTTACGGAGAAGGCTTGGCTTGGCCTTGCAGCCAGGGCAGCAGACGGGTTTGCAGCTGCTGCTCTTGGCCTATGTCCACGCCGTCCATGCCCAAGGCCTTGAGGGTGGCCGCGTTGGCCGGTGCCTGCAGGGCGCGGCGCACGGCCTCGATTTGCTCGTTGCTCACGCGCGGGCTGGCCACGAGGGGAAAGTAAGGCTGCGGCACGCTGGTGTGGATGATGCGGTTGCCCTGTTTTTCCCAGGCGCTGCCGTCCTGAATGGTGAACAAACCCACGTCGGCCAGCCCGGATGCGACGCTGACGCCTACAGCCCCTTGCAGCTTGACGGTGTGCAGTTTTTGCTTGGACAAGTCAATGCCGTTGTCGCGCAGGTCGGCGGCACAAAAGCGCACGATGTAGGCCCGGGCATTGTCCAGCGTGGCGATGCGTTTGCCTTGCACGTCGGCCAGCTGCTGGATGGGCGAGTCCTTGGTCACGCCCACCAGGCAGCGTGCTTCGGGTTTGCCGCTGGCCACGTAGCGATAGTTGTGTTCTCGCATGGCGCGCGCGGCGATATCGGCAGGGCGCACCAGCACGAAGTCGAACTCGCCATTGCGCACGCCTGCTTCAATGTCGCTCAGCTTGGAGCGCTCTTGCACGAACACAGGGGTCTTGGTCGCTTGCGCCAGCAGATCGGCAAAGGCGCGGTAGCGCACCTGCGCGTTCAGGCGGTTGGCGTCGGCTGCAGCACTTTCGCTGATGCCCAGCACGAAGCGTTCGTTGGCCATGGCCAGAGGGCTGAGCAGCGCGGCAGCCAGCAGCAGCGGTTTGGCAAGGGCTGATGGACGGGAGAAGGCGGCAAAGATCATGTGCGGCAAGGGCGAGGGTTTTCAAAACACGCTGCATGCAACGTGCATGGCATGAGAAGAATACCGCAAGGGTTGCTATTTTTAATATAGCTATAAACCATTTCATAACGCGCGCAAATGGCCTTTTTTATGAATGCTTTGCACGCAGCTGGAATGCCCGGGCCTGCTCACGCCATGGGTGTCAGGTGCATGGCGGCTCAAAAGGGCCTGGCGCGGGTCAAGGGCCGGGGGCGTGGCGCAGCTCGGTGAACAGATCGGTATAGATGCGGTAGCGGCTGGGGTTGACGAGGGGCGGGGTGCCCTGGTCGGCCAGCGCGGCGCGCACGCCGCAGCCGGGTTCGTGCAAATGGGTGCAGTTGTAGAACTTGCACGCGGCCACGTGGGGCTTGATGTCGGGCATGTAGGCGGCCAGCTGCATGGGGTCGATGTGGCGCAGGCCAAATTCTTGAAAACCGGGCGAGTCGATCAGGGCGCTGGTTTGGGTGTCGTCCAGCCAGTACCAGCTGGTGGTGGTGGTGGTGTGCTTGCCGCTGCCCAGGGCCTGCGAGATTTCGTTGGTCTGCGCCGCAGCGCCGGGGATGAGGCGGTTGATGAGGGTGCTTTTGCCTGCGCCGCTGGGGCCCAGGATGAGCGTGGTGTGGCCGTACAGGTGCTCGCCCAGGCGGTCCAGACCCGCGTCACTTTCGCGGGCTTGTGCGCTGGCGGGGTCGTGTCCGGGCGCGGCGGGCTTGGCCGCCAGCGGCAGCACGGTGTAGCCCATGGCGCGGTAGGGGGCCAGGCGCTGCCAGGCGTGGGCAAAGGGCTGGGTCAGGTCGGCCTTGTTCAGCGCGATCAGCGGGGTGATGTGGGCGGCTTCGCAGGCGATCAGGGCGCGGGCGAGCTGGTGTTCAGAAAACACGGGCTCTGCGGCCACGAGGATGAGCACCTGGTCCAGGTTGGCGGCAAAGCTTTTGGTGCGCACTTCGTCCTGGCGGTACAGCAGGTTGCGGCGTTCGTCGATGCGCTCGATGGTGCCTTCGTCCTGGCTGGGCAGCCAGCCCACGCGGTCGCCCACCACCACACTCAGCTTTTTGCCGCGCGGGTGGCAGATCAGGCGCGCGCCGCCGGGCTGCTCGACCACGCAGTGGCGGCCGTGGCTGGCCACCACCAGGCCGGGTTGCAAGGCGGCGGCAGCGGCGGGGGCAGGGGGGCGCGGCTTGGGCATGGGGCGCGTGGGCAAAAAGGCCTCAGCTGGCGCGGCGCAGGTGCGCAATGCGTTCGCTGGCGGGCGGGTGCGAGTAGTAAAAGCGCACGTACAGCGGGTCGGGGGTGAGAGTGCTGGCGTTGTCTTTGTAGAGCTTGACCAGCGCGCTGACCAGGTCTTGCGCGCGGGCCTGGGTGGCGGCGTAGGCGTCGGCCTGGAATTCGTGCCGGCGCGACAGCTGCGCCATCAGCGGCGAGAGGAAAAAGCCAAACACGGGCACCACCAGCATGAACAGCAGCAGCGCCAGCGCGTGGTTGGGCACAGCCCCGCCCAGGGCGGGCGGCAGGTTGGGGGTGACGCCAAGCCCGGCGTAGAACCACGACTGCTGGCTGAGCCAGCCCAGCAGCGCCAGCGCGGCCAGGCTGAAGGCGAACATGCCGGCGATGCGCTTGACGATATGCTTGTGCTTGAAGTGGCCCAGCTCGTGCGCCAGCACGGCCTCAACCTCGTCGGGGCTGAGCTGCTTGAGCAAGGTGTCGAAAAAGACCACGCGCTTGGCGGCGCCAAAGCCGGTGAAGTAGGCGTTGGCGTGGGCGCTGCGGCGGCTGCCGTCCATCACGAACAGGCCCTTGGCGGCAAAGCCGCAGCGCGCCATGAGCTGGGTGACGCGGGTTTTCAGCGCCTGGTCTTGCAGCGGCTCGAAGCGGTTGAACAGCGGGGCGATGAGGGTGGGGTAGACCACCAGCATCAGCAGGCTAAAGCCCATCCACGCGCCCCAGGTCCACAGCCACCACCAGTGGCCGGTCAGCTGCATCAGCCACAGCGCGCCCAGCGCCAGCGGAATGCCGATGACGCAGCCCAGCAGGGTGGATTTGAGCAAGTCTGCCAGCCACAGGCGCCAGGTCATTTTGTTGAAGCCAAAGCGCTCTTCAACGACGAAGGTCTGGTACAGCGACAGCGGCAGGTCGATGGCCGCGTTGATGAGGCTGAACAGCACCAGCAGCGCCAGCGGTTGCATCAGGGGGTGGGGGCCGATGGCGTCCAGCAGCGCGCTGTTGAGCCAGTCCAGGCCGCCCAGCAGCGTCCAGCCTAGCAGCACGGCGGTGGCCAAGGCCGTGTCCAGCAGGCCCAGGCGCAGCTTGGCCAGGGTGTAATCGGCCGCGCGCTGGTGGGCGGGCAGGTCGATGGCGGCGGCAAATTCAGCGGGCACGGCACCCCGGTGGCGCGCCACGGCGCGCACCTGGCGTGCGTTGAGCCACAGTTTGGTCAGCACATGGGCCAGCAGCCCGGCGCAAAACACGGCGCTGATGAGAAAGGCGGGGTTGGACAAAGCGGTGTGCAAGGCGGTGTGGGTCCCAGGCTAAAGCGGCTGTGCAAAAAGCGCGCGGCGGCGCAAAAGCTGCCAAGTGTAGGGCGTGGCAGGCCGTGCCGGCGGCAGCAACGGTGGACAATGCGCGCCATGACTGAAACCATGCAAGCCCCTGCGCAAGAGTTGCCCAAGTCGGACCAGAACCTGGTGTGGCTGGACTGTGAAATGACCGGGCTGGATCCGGAAAAAGAACGCATCATTGAAATTGCCGTGGTCGTGACCGGCCCGCAGCTGGCGCCACGGGTGGAAGGCCCGGTGCTGGTGATCCACCAGCCCGACAGCGTGCTGGACGCCATGGACGCCTGGAACAAGGGCACGCACGGGCGCAGCGGCTTGATCGACAAGGTGAAGGCGTCCACGTTGAGCGAGGCCGAGGCCGAGGTGCAGCTGATGGCCTTTTTGCAGCGCTACGTGCCCAAGGGCGCTTCGCCCCTGTGCGGCAACACCATCGGGCAGGACAGGCGTTTTCTGGTCAAGTACATGCCGCAGCTGGAGGCGTTTTTCCATTACCGCAACGTGGACGTGAGCACCCTCAAGGAACTGGCGCGCCGCTGGCGGCCCGAGGTGGTCAATGGCTTCAAGAAGCAGCAGGCCCACACGGCGCTGGCGGACGTGCACGAGTCCATTGACGAGCTGGCGCATTACCGGCAGCACTTCATCCGGCTGGCTTAGCAAAAGAAGCGAGGCGAAACGGACGCGCCTTTGCCCGGTTATTTCAGCTTTTTGGTGATGGGGTCGAGCGCGCCCAGAAAGGAATCAGGCTGCGGCCAAGGGGTGATGTCCGCGTCCGGGTCTCGCGCATCGCCGCTTACCGGGTAGTGGCGCTGGCTCCGGTTGCGGTCCAGTGCCTCATGCAGGCGCTGGCGCACACTTTCCAGATGGGCCTGGTCGGTGATGGCGCTGCGCGTTTCTGTGCTGTTCAAGCCCAGGAAATCGGTGCGAATGGTTTTCGGGTCGGGCAGGTCGTCAGGAGAAACGACCCAGTAACCAATGCCGCATTGGCTCAGCAGCGATTGCTTCATGATCCGGTTGTCGCGCGGCAGACCGCGTGAACCGAGCACATCCACACAACCCAGGACATGCGCTTCATCGTCGCACAGCGTGAAGCTGCAATAGGCGCCACTGAGCAGGCTGAACCACTCACTGCCTTGGCTGGGATCGCGAGGCATGGTGAAGCGCGTCAGCGGCAGCTTGGGTAGCACATGGTATTCAGGAAAGGTCTGGTGCAGCCAGTGCCACACCTGCCTCTCCTCAGTGTTGGCCAATGGCCGCGGATTCAACGGCCATTGGCGGGGCAGAACGCGCTTAGGCTGCAAGCGTGCCAAGCGCTGGCGCCGAGCGGTGGCGTAGAACATCGCACCCGCGATGCCCGCCAGGGTGCCAACGACCCCCAAGACGATTAAAAGCGCCTCCAATGAACCTGGCAGCGAACTTAACAAAATACCCTCTCCCTGTAGTTTTATGTGGTGTGTGACGTGGGATGATGAACCTCTATGTCCTGAGCGGAGAAGCCCTAGAAATTTGATTCACTTGGTTTCATATTGTTATGTCTTGGTTCAATTTTGGGTGGGCAAAAATCACGTCCCCTGCTAAGTCTCCTTGGTCATATTCCTCACTTCTTGAGCACTTTCACCAGACTTGATTCATGCGGCTTGATCACATGTTGTTTACCCAGGGCTTTGGCACGCGCCGTGTGTGTGCGGGCCTGATCGAGCAGGGGCTGGTGTGCTTGCAAGGCCAGCCTTGTACCGATCCGGCGGCCGAAGTGGACACCACCGTATCCGAACTGCGCTTGACCGTGCAGGGCCAACCCTGGCTGTACCAGCAGCGTGCCTATGTCATGTTGCACAAACCTGCTGGCTATGAATGCTCGCAAAAGCCAGGTGCCTGGCCCAGCGTGTATACCCTGCTGCCTACACCGCTGCGGCAGCGCCCGCCAGCAACCAAATCGTCGGCCAAGGTCATGGGCGTGCAGGCTGTGGGGCGGCTGGACCAGGACACCACCGGCTTGCTGCTGCTAAGCGATGATGGTGCTTTTATTCACCGCCTGAGCTCTCCGCGCCACCATGTGCCCAAGGTATATGAGGTACGCACGGTTGCCCCTGTGCAAGAGCGGCAGCGGCAGCAACTGCTGCACGGTGTGGTGCTGCGCGATGACCCCATGCCCGTGCGTGCCGCTGCTTGCGAACTGGTTGACACACACCAGTTGCGCCTGACGCTGACAGAGGGCAAGTACCACCAGGTCAAACGCATGCTTGCAGCCGTGGGCAACCCTGTGCAAGCGCTGCACCGCTCACGCATTGGCACTTTGGAGCTGCCTGCTGATTTGGCGCCGGGGCAATGGCGCTGGCTGGAGGCAGCGCAGTGGCAGGCGCTGGTTTCTGCGTGAAAAATGCCATTTGCGCTTTTGATCAAAGGGTTGATTGCTATGTTTTTGATAACATCTGCGTCAGGCACAGTTTGGCAGGTGGCGTGCCATTTTTTGTGATCAGCATTTCCCTTGCCAGCAGCAGGTGATGCCCAAACCGGGTTGTCTAGACAGGCGCCCGAGCCGAGCTGAAGGGGTAGTCTGGGTAAACCCGCCTGTGTGCCATGCCTTCAACACATGACCTGAAGGCAAAGCTGGCCGGCAACCAACCCGGCCGCATGTGTTGGCAGGCGGCCCATGGCGGCAAAACTTGGTTGATGCAGGGGCTTTTCTTCGTGCAGCAACGACGAAGTGCGTGACCCTGGCGATTTGGCGATCGGCCGCCCGAGAAGTGGGCGTCAAGGGTGTGGGGGGGCACCAAAACGCGCCGTCAGATGCGTGAGATATCACACGACATATCCACGGCGGTTTCGGCGGAAGCTTTCAGTTTCAGCGGCAGTTTTCTGCGATGACTTGCTGCAGGCGCTGTTGCTCGGCAGCGCGCTGCTGGTCGTTCAGCACTTCCCGTTCGCCCTTGTCATTGGTGCGTGCAATGCGACCGCCCGCATCCAGGCCGGCCTTGGCGTTCATGGCGCGCTTGCAGTTATCTGCCCGGACAGCGGCCAGCTTTTTCTCTTCGGCTGCCTTGGCAGCGGCTTCGGCGGCTTCTGCCTCGCGCTTTTTGTCCTCCAGCGTCTTGTCAACCCCCGGAGGCTTGCTGGCAGCTGCCAGGGGGGCCGTAGCCGAGGTCGCCGTGGCAGATGCAGGGGCTGAAGCGGCGGTCGGGGCAGGCGCTGCGGGGCCGGCAACCCCAGCGCGCGGCTGGCGTGTGACGTTGGTGGCGGTAGTGTCGGCTGGCGGCGGACGGTCGCTGAAGACACGGCGGCCATTTTTGTCGGTCCACTGGTATTGGGCGAACGCAGTCATGCTGCAAGCCAGGGAAAGGGTAAAAAGCAATGCACGGGCAGTTTTCATGGCGGCGTCAGTGTAACGAGGCGGTGGGGAAGTACGTCAAGCCTAAATTGCCCGGCAGTTGCGCATTAACGAGTTGCCAGGAAGCCTTAAACACGCTGGACGCGGTTTTTTGCACACATGCAGGGTTTGGGTGTAGCGCCGAAAGGGACTGTTTACAATCCGTTTTTTGGAGCTTTCACCCATGCGCCTCCTCGGCAATGCGCTGACGTTTGACGACGTTTTGCTCGTCCCCGCGTTCTCCCAGGTCCTGCCCAAGGACGTCAACCTCTCCTCCCAATTCACGCGCGGCATTCGCCTGAACATGCCCCTGGTGTCCGCCGCCATGGACACCGTGACCGAAGCGCGCCTGGCCATTGCCATCGCGCAAGAAGGCGGCATCGGCATCGTGCACAAGAACCTCACCGCGCAAGAGCAGGCCGCGCAGGTGGCCAAGGTCAAGCGCTATGAAAGCGGCGTGCTGCGCGACCCGGTGGTCATCACGCCCGAGCACACCGTGCTGCAAGTCATGCAGCTGTCTGACGAGCTGGGCATCAGCGGCTTTCCCGTGATTGACCAGGGCAAGGTGGTGGGCATCGTCACCGGGCGCGATTTGCGCTTTGAAACCCGCTACGACGTGCCCGTGCGCGAGATCATGACCCCGCGCGAGCGCCTTGTCACGGTGAAAGAAGGCGCCAGCGCCGCCGAGGCCAAGGCGCTGCTGAACAAGCACAAACTTGAGCGCCTGCTGGTGATTGACGATGCCGACCGCCTCAAGGGCCTGATCACGGTCAAAGACATTACCAAGCAAACCACCTTTCCCAACGCCGCGCGCGACGAAAACGGCCGCCTGCGCGTGGGCGCTGCCGTGGGCGTGGGTGAGGGCACCGAAGAGCGCGTGCAGGCGCTGGTCAAGGCCGGGGTGGACGCCATCGTGGTGGACACCGCCCACGGCCACAGCCAAGGCGTGATCGAGCGCGTGCGCTGGGTCAAGCAAAACTACCCGCAGGTGCAAGTCATTGGCGGCAACATTGCCACCGCCGCCGCCGCCAAGGCGCTGGCCGATGCCGGGGCCGATGGCGTGAAAGTGGGCATTGGCCCCGGCAGCATCTGCACCACCCGCATCGTCGCGGGGGTGGGCGTGCCGCAAATCACCGCCATTGACAACGTGGCCACCGCCTTGCACGGCACGGGCATTCCGTTGATTGCCGATGGCGGCATCCGCTACAGCGGCGACATTGCCAAGGCCATTGCCGCAGGTGCCAGCACCGTGATGATGGGCGGCGTGTTTGCCGGCACCGAGGAAGCGCCGGGCGAAGTCATCCTCTACCAGGGCCGCAGCTACAAAAGCTACCGCGGCATGGGCAGCATTGGCGCCATGCAGCAAGGCAGCGCTGACCGCTACTTTCAAGAAAGCAGCACCGGCAACCCCAACGCCGACAAGCTGGTGCCTGAAGGCATTGAAGGTCGCGTGCCCTACAAGGGCAGTGTGGTGGCCATCCTGTTCCAAATGGCGGGTGGCCTGCGCGCCAGCATGGGCTACTGTGGCTGCGCCAGCATTGAGGACATGCGCAGCAAGGCCGAGTTCGTGCAGATCACGGCCGCCGGCATGCGTGAATCGCACGTGCACGACGTGCAGATCACCAAGGAAGCGCCCAACTACCGGGCGGATTGATACCATGATATGTGTCTACCAGGCGCGATAGTCTTTAATCTGCACGCGCTGGGCAGCTGGTTTGTGGTTTTGCTTGTCAATCAATGAGGTGGATTCCAGCGCAGTGGACTTGCCCAGCCAGTAAAGGGTTTGGGTAAGGGCTCGGCATAGTCGCCTTGCTTGCTGGTTTGTAGCCCCAGGGCTGACAGCCCTTCGGCAAATTTGATGGCGACCGTTACACCGTCAATCACAGGCACCCCCAGGCGCTGGCTGAGTAACTGGCACAGCGACGCCATGCCCGCGCACCCAAGCACGATAGCCTGACTGCCATCGCGGGTGAGAGCCTTGCGCGCCGTTTTTTCTATTTGTGTGAGTACGCCGGCATCCTGCAAGGCCAGTACCGGAATATCCGTGCCATGCACGCCACGGCAGTGGCGCTCAAACCCATAGCGCAGCAGCAGGCGCTCGGCCATGATGCAGGTGCGCTTCATCGTGGTGACAACTGAAAAGCCCGTGGTAATCATCGCAGCGGCATGAAAGGCCGCTTCAGCGATGCCTAACACGGGAGCTCGTGTGGTTTCGCGCGCCGCATCTAGCCCAGGATCGCCAAAACAGGCGATAACCACTGCTGCATAGTCCTGTTCGCGGGCGGCGTGCATCTGTTCGGCCACGCCAGCGGCGGCAAGGGTTTCGTCATAATGACTTTCTATGGATACGGGGCCAAAACTCGGGTTAACGGCGCTGATGAGTGTGCCAGGCGCAGCCACCGCACGCGCGGCGTGTGCAATCTCGCGAGTCATCGCCTGGGATGTGTTCGGATTAATCAGCAGGATTTTCATAAGGCAGAAAACTCCGGAAATGGTCCCGTAAAGGAAAAGAACGCAGGCACAGTGACGACACAGCAGGCAAGACGCTGGTGCGCTGGCAGACAAAAGAGAAAGGAGCCCCCATGCCTTCTGGCGAACTGTTGCTGCGCGCACAAGCTTTGACATCGCAGGGGTTTGCTCCCTATGGCGACGTGCTGGATGCCCATGGGCGTTTTGGGCGCCCTATCAACCGCGGCACAACGCAGCGTTTTGACTTGCCCCACCCGCATGTGCACGCCGAAAGCGGACAGGCCAGTTTGGCCCTGTTTCGCGCGCAGGCTCAGCCTGTGCACGGGCCTTGGCGTGAAATGGAACGTCATTGCCTGGGCTCGCAAAGCTTCATCCCGCTGGCAGGCGCGCGCAGCGTGGTTATCGTGGCGCTGGGTGCAATGGCGCCGCAGCCAGACAGTTTGGCGGCTTTTTATGTGACGGGGGATCAAGGCTTCACCCTGCATCCGGGCACCTGGCATCACCCCCTGATTGCGTTGGATGCAGGCGACTTCATGATCCTGGAACGGGGATCCCTGACGGTTGACTGTGAAACAGTGTTCCTGCCCGTGTCTGTGCGGCTGACAATGCCGGACATGCCTGACTGAAGACTTCACCGCGATCGGTGTCACGCCGCAACGATGCGTTCGGCCAGCCGCACCAGGCTGAGGTCACTGCCCGCCGGCCCCAGCAGGGATATGCCCAAAGGGGCGTTCTCACGTGTGGCCAAGGGCAGCGTCAACTGGGGAAAGCCGGACATGCCAGCCACACAAAGCAGGCTGATGGCGCGGTTACGGTAGTCTTCCAAGGCGCTTTCAGGCTCACTGGTACGCGGAGCAATATCGGGCATGGTGGGCAGCAGCAATACACCGTCGTGCCCAAGCAAGGCGCTCAGGCGTGCTCTAAACCGCTCGCGAAAAACCCGCGCCTCAGCCACTTGGTTATCCGTTACCTGACTGCCAAAGGCAAAGCGCTCGGCCACACCAGGCCCCAAAGGCGGCGAAAAACGGGTAATGAACCCCCCATGGGTTTGCCATGCTTCACGGCCTTGCAAATGGCGAAAGTGCCAGTACATCGCCTCCTGGCTTTCCAGCATGACCTTGACGGGCTTGGCCTGTCCTAGCACCTCTTCTGCATGTGTGCGAGCGTGGGCCAGCGCGCGGCGAGCTGCAGGGGCGGCTAGAGCCCACAAGTCGGAAGGAAGTAGCAATCGCACTGTGTCGGGCAAGGGAGTCGCGTCTTGCTGCAAAAGTACGTGGGTTACGCGGGAAAAAGTAGGCACATCGCGCGTAAACCAGCCACAGGTGTCAAAACTGGGCGATAAATCAAGTGCATCTTGCAGGCTGACTCGCCCATGGGTAGGTCTCAGCCCCACTAAGCCGTTGTGGCTGGCAGGTGCGCGCACGGATCCGCCAGTGTCGGTACCCAAGGCAAAGTCACACAAGTGGTTGGATACAGCAGAAGCAGAGCCGCTGGAAGAGCCACCACTGATACGGTCGCAGACGGCACCATTGACGGGGGAACCAAAGTGGGCATTCTGGCCATTCATGGAAAAGGCCAATTCATCGGTCACGGTTTTGCCCACAAATCGTGCGCCTGCATCCAGTAGGCGCTGGACGGTGGGGGCAGTACGGTTTTGCACCCCTAGCAAGGCTAGCATCAACGGCTGTCCGCCACTGGTGGGATAGCCCGCCACGTGAAACAGATCCTTGACGCCAAAGTCCAAACCGGCCAGTGGCCCGGTGCTAGCCCTGGCGACAGTCATGGCGGGATAAGGCATGAAGGCGTGCGCCGGATCGTCCAGGATATCGGTATGCAAAGACATGGAATAGACCGCAGCAAATGGTGACGGATGAGGGGTATATGAGTCAACCTGGGCGATGAAGCTTTCAGGGTGGTGAGACGAAGATTTCATTCGCACGCAAGCAGCGAGCGCTGTGCTGATCAGTTAGCCAGGTCGCATCGGGTTGGACGCTGAGGCAGGCGTCCTGCGCCATCTGGCAGCGCTCAGCAAAGGCGCAGCCTGTCGGCAGCGCTGTGAGGTCCGGTGGCGAGCCGGCGATGGTCTGCAGGCGCGCGCCTTTGCTCATGGCGCCGTCCGCACGGCTTTTCAGCAGTGCCTGGGTGTAAGGATGGCGTGGTTCGTGCAGCAAAGTGGCCGCCGGACCTTCTTCAACAATACGGCCTGCATACATCACAGCAATGCGATCGGCTACCTCCACTGCCGCGCCGATGTCGTGAGTGACAAAAATGACAGACAGGCCAAGTTCGCGCTGCAACTCCCGCAGCAGCAGCAGGATTTGGATCTGTACCGTGGCATCCAGTGCAGTGGTGGGTTCGTCGGCGAGCAGAAGCTGCGGGTGGCAAGCCAGTGCCAACGCAATCATGGCCCTTTGGCGCATGCCGCCGGACATTTCATGAGGATAGGCGGACAGCCTTCTTTCGGGGCTGGGAATATGCACGCGCTCAAAAAGTTGCAAGGCACGCAGATGGGCCTGTGCAATGCTGACACGCTCATGACGGCGAATGGCTTCCACGATTTGGGCGCCAACGGTGTATACGGGATCCAGGGCGAGCAGCGGCTCTTGGAAAATCATCGAGACCACCTTTCCCCGGTAGTCCGCCAGCGCCTTGGCAGACAGGGTCATCACATTGTGACCACCTACAAGCACCTGACCCTCCATGCGTGTGCGTGCAGCTGGGTGCAGGCGCAGCAGGCTGCGCAAGGTAACGCTTTTGCCAGAGCCCGATTCGCCAATCAGGGCGACGACCTCACCACGCTGTACGCGCAAGTCCACGCCATTGACGGCTTGCACAGGCTTTTTGCCACCCGTAAAAGTGATGTGCAGATCACGCACGTCGACAAGTGTCTGAGCACTGGGAGGGGGAACTTCTGATTGGTTCATGCGGCCTCCCTAACCTGGGCTGCTTCTGTGTGTCCAGTACCTGGTACATGCATCCAGCAGGCGGCTTGCTGATGAACATTTACGGTGGACAAAATGGGCATCTTCTGCCGGCAGATGGCTTGCGCATGCGCGCAGCGCGTGTGAAAGCGGCAGCCCGGCGGCGGATTGATGGGGTTAGGCGGATCGCCTGAAAGTGGCGGCTTCTGCGTGCGGTGCGCCGGATCCATGGAGGGAACGGACGACAGTAGCGCTCGCGTGTAAGGATGCGCGGGCCGCTCAAACAGCACCTCACTGTCACCAATCTCCACGATCTGTCCTAGGTACATTACCATCACGCGCTCACTCATGTAGCGCACCACGTTCAGGTCGTGGCTGATAAAGGCATAGGTCAGACCAAAAGACTCTTTCAGATCCAGTAGAAGGTTGAGCACCTGGGCTTCCACGGATTTGTCCAGCGCCGAAACAGCTTCATCCAGAATCACCAAGCGTGGTTGCAGGGCCAGTGCGCGCGCGATGTTGACACGCTGGCGCTGGCCGCCGGATAACTCGTGCGGATAACGTTCGGCAAAACGACTGGGCTCCAGACCTACGCGTGCCAGCAGATCTCGCGCACGCTCCAGTGCCTGCTTACGCTCTACGCCATGCACTTGCGGCGCAAAGGCAATGGAGTCCTGCATTGTCAGCCTGGGGTTGAGCGAGGCATAGCTGTCCTGAAACACCATTTGCGTCTGACGGCGAAATGCCTTCATGGGCAAGGCACTGCCGCCGACGGCATTACCGTCAAAAATGATTTCGCCAGCATCGGGTAAGGTCAGCTGCATCAGCAAGCGCGCCGTAGTGGATTTTCCACAGCCAGACTCGCCCACAATGCCCAAGGTTTCCCCCTTGTGGATGTCGAAGCTAATGCCGTCCACCGCACGTACGATGCCTCCGCCGCGGCCAAACAGGTCTTTTTTAAGCGGAAAGTGCTTAAGTAAACCGCGCACCGACAACAGGGGCTGATGTGGCCCACCCACATCAGAAGAGGGAAAACGAGCAGTTGGAAGTGACGTCATTGCTTGATTTCCATGGCTGAACGTAGCCCGTCTGCCAGCAGATTGAAGGCAACGGAAGTAATGAAAATCATGATGCCGGGCAAAGCTGCCACCCAAGGCTGTGTATAGATGGCCGTGCGTAAGGTGTTGAGCATCAGACCCCACTCCGGCTCGGGCGGTTTGACGCCAAGTCCCAGAAACGACAGGCCAGAGGCAAGGATCATCGACACGGCAATCAGGCTAGTGGCATACACGAAAATGGCCCCCAGCACATTGCCCAAGATATGCACACGAACGATGGTCAAGGCACTGGCGCCAGAGGCGCGCGCCGCATCCACATAGTCGCGTCCACGTATTTGCGTGGTTACGCTTTCTGCCACACGTGCTATCGGCGGAATGAAAACGATCGTCAGTGAAATCAGGGAATTGGTAATGCCCGCACCCAACGCGCCAGAAAGTGCAATGGCCAGCAGAACAGAGGGAAAGGCATAGAAAACGTCGATGGTGCGCATGATCACGGCATTGACCCAGCCACCTGCATAGCCAGCCACGATGCCGATCAACGACCCCAGTACAAAGGCCAGTGCCACGGGGGTGATACCCATGAACAACGACAGGCGCGCACCGACCAGCAAGCGGGAAAGCATGTCACGTCCCAACTCATCCGTACCGAATGGGTGGCCCTCAAAGCCAATGGGCTTGAGCCTGTTGAGCATGGAAGATGCATAAGGGTCGGACGGCGCCAGCCAGGGGCCGAAAACCGCTACTAGAAACAGCAGCAGAAGTACACCAGCGGCGCTTACGGCGACCTTGTCTCGAACGAAGCGCCGGCTTACGGTATGCCAGTAGCCGGGGGAACGCTCATTGGCTACCGCTGCATGTGCTGGCAGATTGGCAACAGCTTGGGGCATGGCGATGTCCTGAGAGGTTCAGTGGCGCGCGATGCGCGGATCCAGCAGCGTTTGCACGATGTCCACCACTAGGTTCAGTACCACGAAAAACATGGCCAACACCAGGATCGTGCCTTGCAGCAGGGGAAGATCACGCTGGAAGATGGCAGAGTTCAGAAGAAACCCCGTACCTGGCCAGGAGAAGACAGTTTCGATCAATATGGATCCGCCCAGCAGGTACCCCAGCTGTAGACCCATGACAGCCAGCGCAGTGGGCGCGGCGTTTTTAACAACGTGCCAGAAGATGCCCGTGTCAGTCAAACCCTTGGCACGCAGGCCGACGATGAACTCCTGGCTCAGGATGTCGGCAACCAGTGCGCGCACCGTGCGCGCAATGATGCCCATGGGAATCACACTCATCGTGAGGGCGGGCAAGATCATGTGGCGCACGTGTTCCCAGTCCCAAATCCACTCGTCCGACCCACTGGGCCCGGCGCCCCCAGGTGGCAGCCACGTCAGCTGTGAGGCAAAGATGATCACCAGCACCATGCCCAGCCAGTAATGCGGCACGCTAACGCCCAACACCGAGGTGATCGAAGCGGCCTTGTCCACCCAGGTGTTTTGAAAATAGCCCGCTACAAAACCAAACAGACAACCCAGAGCAAAACCGATGAGCGTGGCCACTACGGCCAGTCGCAAGGTGTTGCCCACGGCACGCATAACTTCTTCCGCCACGGGACGGCTGGATGCGATGGATGTGCCTAGATCACCCTGAAGCGCGCGCCAGACCCAGCTGAAAAACTGCTCAGGATAGGAGCGGTTGAAACCATACAACTCGGCTAGTTGAGCCTGCAGCTCGACAGAGGCGTCTGGCGGCAGGATGGAAACCAGGGGGTCACCAGGGGACAGATGTACCAGGGCAAAGCAAACTAGTGCAACCCCCAGCATGATGGGCAGGGTGTAGAGCAAACGGCGCAACAGGAAACCGATCATGGGTAATCTCGCGCAGGTAGCAAACAGGGCTAGGTCACCAAAAGCGTGATGCGGCTAGGAAAACGGCCATCACACTGGAGCGCAATGGTTCCGCCTACCAAGACGCAAGTTAGCGGCTCTGCCGATTGCGCCTTGGGCAGGGTGAATGTCCGCAGCTATCAATCCATGGAGATAGGCGCCAGGTCGATGAACCAACTGCGTGGTTGCACGACACCCTTAACTTTGGCGCTCATAGCACGCGGCCCCACGTCATGCGCAATCAGAACGAAGGGCGCGTCCTCTACCATACGAGCGTGCAGTTTGCCCAGCGCTGCATCCCGCGCTTTTTCATCAAAACTAGTTCTCGCTTCAGTGATCAGCGCGTCAATTTCGGCGCTGCCGTAATAACCCCAATTGTTGGAAGTTGGCGGAACAGTTTTAGTGCTGGCGAAGCGAACCATGGCAAAGAAGGGGTCCATGGCGGCAAAACTGACGTTGATAGCGCTGGCACCATTGGCAGTGGAATCCTTAGTGCCACGTCGCCAGTTGGTGAACAGGGTGTTCCACTCAATCACGTCAAACTGGATGTCGAAGTAACACTGCTTAAGGGATTGCTGGACAAACTCATTCATCGGCAGTGGCTGCATCTGGCCGGAGCCGGAGGCTGAAATCTGAACCTTGGCTTTCAGCGGTTTGGCTGCCGAAAAACCCGCTTGCTGCATCAGCGCTTGCGCTGCTTTGACGTCATATTTGATATCAAACTTGGGGTTACCCCACCAGGGGTGGCCTGGCTCGACGATACCTTTGGGCACGGCCATCATGCCGCCCAGGAAAGTTTTTAGACCTTCGCGATCCACGCACAGATTAGCGGCCTGGCGCACGCGCTTGTCCAGCCATGGCGACCCTTCAGCAAATGACAGCTGCCACGGCCAGACATGGGGCTGGGCATTGCTGTAAACCTTGAAACCGCGTTGCTGGATCTGCGCCAGCGCATCCGGCGCTGGCGCTTCGATCCAGTCCACTTGTCCAGACAGCAGCGCCGCCGTGCGGGCATTGGCTTCAGGCATGGGCAAAAGTACCACACGATCTACCTTGGGGCGACGCTTAGCATCCCAATAGTCCTTATTAGCGGTTATCTCCAGACGTTCGCGCGGCACGAAGCGTGCCATCTTGAAAGGCCCCGTGCCCGACGCATCACTGGAAAAGGCCGTCCATGCAGCGCGCGCCTTGTCGGCGGGCGTATTGCCCTTGGCTGCATCGAATTTTTTTTGCCAGTGGGCAGGCGATACCATGAACAGATTGCTCAGATTGATGGGCAAGAAGGCATCGGGCTCACTGGTGGTCAGCTCCACGGTCAGATCATCAATTTTTCGGGCGCTGCGCAAGGTGGGCATGCGTGACGCCGTAACCCCCACTTGGCTGGCATCGAACTGGGGTGCCTCCTTATCGAGCACCTTGCGCACGTTCCACACCACAGCATCCGCATTAAAAGCCGAACCATCATGAAACTTCACATCTGGGCGCAGCTTGAAAATCCACTTGGTCTTGTCGTTTTCGTCCACGTTCCAGGATAGCGCCAGCCCTGGCACCAGCTTGCTTGGCGCATCAGCTTTAGATAGATCCCATTGAGTTAGCGAGTCATACATAGGAATCCCTGTGAATCGATTGCCTTCGAAGCCCTGGTCAGGTTGTCCTAGCGTGCGCGGAATATCAGCAGCCGTCATGGCAATGCGGAGTGTTTTGCCTGGCTGTGCATAGGTCATGGGTGCGACGCTAATGCTTATAGCTCCAACGAGTAAGGCGAGGGGCCAACGGTAACCAGCATGGTGCAGGGTACAGACGTGTTTAGGCATCAACAATCTCCATGGTTAAGTCGCGAGAAGACAAGGATGCGGCAATGCCGCGTACATACCCGGTCAATTAAGCAGATAGCGTGCCACTCGTCACATGGCTTTCTTCTTTATAGAAAAAAACCATCAATTGCTCATCAGGGGCAACCCTATTTGGTGCATTGCACTGGATCTAGGCAAAGGCGATGCACCAATATGTCCTGGACGGTGTTGCTATGCGTGTAGTACGGCGAGCTACGGCAGAACTTGCCTCGGCGGGGCAAGAGGCGGTTGCCAGCGCGCGTTTGCAGACGCAACTGGCGTCGTACTTCGCGACATCGGCCAAAATAGTAGGCCTATTGGCTGATATCAACTGTTCAAACACAGTTTTTTCGCTCCTGTCCTTGTCCATTGATACCGCGCATATGTTGGCGCGGCGCCTCTAGCCCAGCTCTCATGACTCACCACAAAATCCTCATCCTCGACTTCGGCTCCCAAGTCACGCAACTCATCGCCCGCCGCATCCGCGAAGCGCACGTGTACTGCGAAGTCCACCCCTGCGATGTGAGTAGCGACTGGGTGCGCGAATGGGCCAAAGACGGCAGCCTCAAAGGCATCGTCCTCTCCGGCAGCCACGCCAGCGTGTACGAGGTGGATGACCGCGCGCCCGATGCCGTGTTTGAGCTGGGCCTGCCCGTGCTGGGCATTTGCTACGGCATGCAAACCATGGCCCAGCAGCTCGGCGGTAAGGTGCAAGGCAGCGCCACCCGCGAATTCGGCTACGCCGAAGTGCGCGCGCGCGGCCACACCGCGCTGCTCAATGGCATCCAGGACTTTCACACCCCCGAAGGCCACGGCATGCTCAAAGTGTGGATGAGCCACGGCGACAAAGTCACCGAGCTGCCCCCCGGCTTCAAGCTCATGGCCAGCACCGACAGCTGCCCCATTGCCGGCATGGCCGACGAAGAGCGGCGCTTTTACGGCGTGCAGTTCCACCCCGAAGTCACCCACACCGTGCAGGGCAGGGCGATGCTCGAACGCTTTGTGCTGGACATCTGTGGCGCCAAGCCCGACTGGATCATGCGTGATCACATCGAAGAAGCCGTGGCCGCTATCCGGGCGCAAGTGGGCGATGAAGAAGTCATCCTGGGCCTCTCAGGCGGGGTGGATTCATCCGTGGCCGCCGCGCTCATCCACCGCGCCATTGGCGATCAGCTCACCTGCGTGTTTGTCGACCACGGCCTGCTGCGCCTGAACGAAGGCGACATGGTCATGGACATGTTTGCTGGAAAGCTTCATGCCAGGGTGGTGCGCGTGGACGCCAGCCAGCTCTTTCTGGACGCGCTCAAGGGCGTGTCTGAGCCTGAGCAAAAACGCAAGATCATCGGCAAGCTGTTTGTCGACGTGTTCAAGGCCGAGGCCGAAAAACTCAAAGCCGCAGGCAACGGCGCGAAAGGAGCCACCTTTCTGGCCCAGGGCACCATCTACCCCGACGTGATCGAAAGCGGCGGCGCCAAAAGCAAAAAAGCCGTCGTCATCAAAAGCCACCACAACGTCGGCGGCCTGCCCGAGCAACTGGGCCTGAAACTGCTGGAACCCCTGCGCGACCTGTTCAAAGACGAAGTGCGCGAGCTGGGCGTGGCCCTGGGGCTGCCGCACGACATGGTCTACCGCCACCCCTTCCCCGGCCCCGGCCTGGGCGTGCGCATCCTGGGCGAAGTCAAAAAAGAATACGCCGACCTTCTGCGCCAGGCCGACGCCATCTTCATCGAAGAGCTGCGCTCCACCATCGAGCCGCACAGCGGCAAAAGCTGGTACGAGCTCACATCCCAAGCCTTTACCGTCTTTCTGCCGGTTAAAAGCGTGGGCGTGATGGGTGATGGCCGCACCTACGACTACGTCGTGGCCCTGCGCGCCGTACAAACCAGCGACTTCATGACCGCCGACTGGGCCGAACTGCCCTACAGCCTGCTCAAAAAAGTGAGCAGCCGCATCATCAACGAGGTCAAAGGCATCAACCGCGTGACCTACGACGTCTCATCCAAACCACCAGCGACGATTGAGTGGGAATAAGGCCGCGTACGTCCGCTGCCTTTCCTGAATCTGTGGCCATGAGTCACGCTGCCTTTACCCCCATCCACCTGCACACCTCCGGCGGCGGGCAGGTGGCTGCGCGGGTGTTTGAGCCGCCCGCAGGTGCGGCGGCGGCCATGCAGGTGGTGATCGGCCCGGCCATGGGCGTGCCGCAGCAGCGCTATGCCGACTTTGCCGCCTGGCTGGCGGGGCAGGGGGCGCGCGTGCTCACGTTTGACTACCGGGGGCAGTTTGCGTCGCTGGCCTTGCTGGGGGCACCAAGCGCCAGTCTGCGCGGTGTGCAGGCCACGCTGGACGACTGGCGCGATGACTACGAAGCCGCCGTGGCCTGGCTGCATGCGCGGGGGGCGGCGCCGCTGCTCATCGGCCACAGCATGGGCGCGCAACTGCCGGGGCTGTTTGCGCAGCCGCAGCAGGTGGGCGGCTTGCTGATGGTGGCCGCAGGCAGCGGCTACTGGCGCGAAAACGCCCCTGCGCTGCGCCTCCGCGCACTGCTCATGTGGCACGCGCTGGTGCCGGTGCTCACGCCGCTGTGGGGCTACTTTCCGGGCAAGCGGCTGGGGGCGGTGGGCGATTTGCCCGCGGGGGTGATTCGCCAATGGCGCCGCTGGTGCCTGCACCCGCGCTACAGCGGCGCCGAAGGGCCGCAGGCGCTGGCGCGCTATGCCCGCGTGCGCTACCCCATCCGGGCGCTGTCGGTGGCCGATGACGAGATGATGACCCTGCAAGGCACGCAAAGCCTGCTGGGCCTGTACGCGGGCGCGCCGCGCCAGCTGGAGCGCGTGGCCCCGGCCGATCATGGCCTGTCACGCATCGGACATCTGGGCTGGTTTCACCCCCGTTTTGCTGGCACGCTGTGGCCGCACACGTGGCAGGCGCTGCGCGCGCTGGCCGCCTCGCCGCCGCAGGGCAATGCCGGGGCGCCAACCGTGTGAACACGCCCCAGGTCGCTTGCCCTGCCATGCCCGGTTGTTGACCGGGCCAGCAGAGCAGGCGGCCCCTATCTATCATGGGCAGGCATGGCCCGCACCCGGCGGGCTTGGCAAGGGGCGCTGCCTTTTGCTTTGTTTGATTGGTTTGAAGGAGTCTTTTCACATGGTTGATACCCAACGCGCAATGGCGCACTTGGCCCCGTTGTTGTCCACCCTGGCCCTGACGGCCACACTGGCGGCTTGCCAGCCTTCTGCCCCGCCCGTGCCCGCGCCCGCGCCCGAATCTGCGCCCGCGCCCGCGCCTGAAGCCGCTGCACCCGCGCCGGCCCC
>JAUNHQ010000121.1 GCA_030535425.1 Pseudomonadota bacterium
AAACCATCTTCATCCTGCGCGAAGTGGCCGCCGCCTTTGAGCGCCCCGCCCTGCTCTTTTCAGGCGGCAAGGATTCGCTGGTCATGCTCAAGTGCGCTGAAAAAGCCTTTGGCGCCGGCCGCATCCCCTACCCGCTGCTGATGATCGACACCGGCCACAACTTCCCCGAAGTCACCCAGTTTCGCGACCAGCGCGCCGCCGAGCTGGGCGCGCAGCTCATCGTGCGCAGCGTGGAGGACAGCATGGCCCGCGGCACCGTGCGCCTGGCCCACCCAGGCGAAAGCCGCAACGCCCACCAGTCCGTCACCTTGCTCGAAGCCATTGAAGAATTCCGCTTCGACGCGCTGATCGGCGGCGCGCGGCGCGACGAAGAAAAAGCCCGCGCCAAAGAACGCATCTTCAGCCACCGCGACAGCTTTGGCCAATGGCAGCCCAAGGCCCAGCGCCCCGAGCTGTGGACCCTGTTCAACACCCGCTTAGCCCCCGGCGAGCATTTCCGCGTCTTTCCCATCAGCAACTGGACCGAGCTGGACGTGTGGCAATACATCGAGCGCGAGCAGGTGCAACTGCCCAGCCTCTACTACGCCCACCCGCGCCAGGTGATCGAGCGGCGCGGCCTGCTCGTGCCCGTGACCGAACTCACCCCGCCCAAGCCGGGCGAAGCCGTGCACACCCGCAGCGTGCGCTTTCGCACCGTGGGCGACATCACCTGCACCTGCCCCGTGCCCAGCAACGCCGCCACCCCCGGCCAGATCATTGTGGAAACCCTGGCCGCCGACGTCAGCGAACGCGGCGCCACCCGCATGGACGACCAAACCAGCGAAGCCAGCATGGAAAAGCGCAAGCGCGACGGCTACTTTTAAAACCCTGCCCATGAACCGCCTGATCCCCCGCACCGCCCTGGCTTGCCTCTCCATCACTGCCCTGGCCTTGGCCGCCTGCGCATCCACCCCGCCAACCGCGCCATCGGCCGCCTCATCGGCCACTTCACCTAGCCGCAGCGTGCAAGCGCCCGCCACCGCCCAGGCCGATGAACGCCAAGCCGTGCTGAACCTGATGCAGCGCTACCAGCAGGCCATGCGCAACGCCAACCTGCCCGGCATTGCCGCCACCTTGCACGATGACGTCGTCACCACCTTTGCCGACCGGCTCACCGCGCGCGGCAAAGCCGCCGTCTTGCAAAACTACCAGGCCACCTTTGCCGCCATCGACTTTGCAGGCATCGAATACCTCATTGACGACGTAGCCGTGTCGCATGACCTGGCCGTTGTCAGCACCTACCACCCGGTGGGCGCTTTCGTCACGCACAAAAGCGATCAGAAAAAAATCCCCGACCACAACCGCGAACTCTTCGTGCTGAAAAAAGTGCAAGACCAGTGGCTCATTCAGCGCTACATGTTCAACCAAACCCCTGAGCAAGCCCGCTGAATCACCCAAGACCAAACCCTGCCCCCTGCCACCGCACCCCGCCCATCAAACCCCATGACCACTACAGAAACCATAGCTGCCACCACGCACCAGACGCGCGCAAATGCCCCATTTGATGCCCAAACCGCAGGCAGCGCCGCAGCCAGCACCCCCGGCGACACCCAGACCGCCCTGCGCTTTATCACCTGCGGCAGCGTGGACGACGGCAAAAGCACCCTCATCGGCCGCCTGCTGGTAGACAGCCGCGCCGTGCTGCAAGACCACCTGGCCGGCGTCACCCGCGCCGGCCAGACCGACCTGGCCCAGCTCACCGACGGCCTGCAAGCCGAGCGCGAGCAAGGCATCACCATCGACGTGGCCTGGCGCTACTTCGCCACCGAAGCGCGCAAATTCATCATTGGCGACGCCCCCGGCCACGAGCAATACACCCGCAACATGGTCACCGCCGCCTCCCAGGCCGACGCCGCCGTGGTGCTGGTGGACGCCACCAAAATCGACTGGGCAACCGCTGCGCCTGCCCTGCCCGCCCTGCTGCCCCAAACCCGCCGCCACAGCCTGCTGGCCCACCTGCTGCGCGTGCCCTCCATCGTCTTTGCCATCAACAAACTCGACGCCGTGGCCGACGCGGCCAGCGCCTTTGCCCACATCCGCGCCGCGCTGCAAGCCTTTGCGCAAGAAGCCGGGCTGCAAGCCGCCGCCATCGTGCCCATCTCCGCCCTGCAAGGCAGCAACGTGGTGGCGCCCGCTGCCGCCGGCTGGTGCGGCTACCAAGGCCCCAGCCTGCTGCAAATACTGGAAAACCTGCCCGCCACCGCCCACCAAAGCGCCCTGCCCCTGGCCTTTGCCGTGCAGTGGGTGGAGAAGTTTTCCAGCTCCAGCGACACCCGCCAGGGCCGCCGCATCTTCTGGGGCCGCGTGGGCACCGGCCAGGTGGCTGCGGGCGACGCCGTACAACTGCTGCCCGGCGGCCACATCGTCCACATCGCCCAAGTGCTCGACCACGCCCGCCAGCCCCAGCCGCGCATCCTGGCCGGCCACAGCGCCGGCATCGTGCTCGACCGCGAAGTGGACGTCTCGCGCGGCGACTGGATCATGGCCGCCCCCACGGCACCCACAGCCCCCGCCCCGGCAGCCGCAGCAGACGACGACTTTGCCGACACTCCTGTTCTTCAGCCCGCCTGGCCTGCCGTGCGCGAGCTGCAAGCCACCCTGTGCTGGATGGACGACGAGCCCCTGCTGCCCGGGCGCGTGTACTGGCTGCTGCACGGCCACCGCTGGGTCAAGGCCAAGGCCCGCCGCGTGCTACACCGGCTGGACATCCACACCCTGGCCCGCCAAAACGCCGATCAGCTGGAGCCCAACGCCATCGGCCTGGTCGAGCTGCAACTGCAAGAGCCCATCCCCGCCGCACCCTTTGCCACCAGCCGCACCCTGGGCGCCTTCATATTGGTTGACACCGCCAGCCACCGCACGGCAGCGGCGGGGCTGGTGGCCGCATAAGGGCTGGGGCCATCGCTGTACACCCCAAAACCAGGCACGCGCCCCGGTGCCTGCCACGCAAAGTCCATCACGGCCGTTGCATCTGCCCTGTTGCGCCGTATCGCTGCGCCTGGCGCCTTGCCCTGGCGCGCCATCCATTGGTTTGCGTTTAGATATCGTGCCGTGCTGCTCTGCCAAGGCAGCACGCCCTCAGCACCTGCACGGCACCACCCTGCTGAAAAACGCCTGCACCGCTCTCTTTTTAAGAGCTTCTGCCACGCGCCAGAAGCCGCATTCGGCTGCAAAACATGCTGAAAACGCCTGATAAAAGGTGGCACAAGCCACTTTAAAAACAGCCGCCGCGCTGGTGGCCCAAGCCTTTTCACCACGCGCGCAAGGCCCGTTTTGAAAAACACCTGCCGCTGACTGCCGCGCAGCGGCCTGCCTTCAGCGCCACCGGGGCGTCACGGCCGCTGCCCTGGCTTGCCCGGGTCCGCCAGCACCGCCACGCGCCGCTGCATATCTGCCAGCACATGCGCTGGCTCCACATCCAGCGCCTGACACAGCCGCACCAGCATGCGCACGCTGGGGCTGTTGCGCCCCAGCTCAATCAGCGAAAGGTAGTTGCGGTCCATCTCCGCACGCAAAGCCAGCTCTGCCTGGCTCCAGCCCCGCTACGTGCGCAATTTGCGCAGAGCCTGCCCCAGCGCCTGATCAGCGCCAAAAACGAAAAACTTGGCCGCCGTCTGGCCCACATCCTTGCCCTCATGCACCAAGGCGGCCAGCCCGACAAGCACCAGCTGGCCCAGCAATTTAGCGTTGACGTGCGCACCATTGAGCGCGACCTGCACCAACGCCTGCACGGCCTCATCGAACGCGCCCCCGAAGGCCACTGGCAGCTCACCGCCCAGGCCCGCAGCACCGTCCCCGTGGGCTGGCTCGACAGCTACGCCCAGCTTGCCGGCACCCAGCACCTGTTTCCCGACCCCAGCCGCGCCTGGCTCATCCGCCAGCTCCAAACCGGCCCCGCCCACACCGGCCTGCACGTGCAGCCCACCCCCAGCGAAGACCTGCGCCCCCAAAGCGCACTCTTCGACCAATTACAAACCGCTGTGCAACAGCGCCAGCCTTGCCGCTTCAGCTACAAGGGCAAGCCCCGCCACGCCCACCCCCTGCGCCTCATCCAGAAAAACGGCGTGTGGTACTTGGCCGCCGCCGAAGTCACAAGCGACACGCCCCACCCCAAAAACTTCAGCATCGCCCTCATCCAAGAACTGGCCGTAGACGCCGCCAGCCGCTTTACCCCACGCCAAGCGGACCTGGACTACATCGAACAACAGCAAGACGTGTGGTTCACCAGCCAGAGCACCGAAGTGCTGCTGCGCATCAGCCCCCAGGCCGCCCACTACTTCAGCCGCCGCCCCCTGCTGCCCCGCCAACAAACCCGCACCGACACCGACGGCAGCCTGATCGTCACCGCCCACATCCACCACCCCCAGCAACTGCTGCCCGTCGTCCGCTACTGGCTGCCCCACGCGCGCATCCTCCAGCCCCAGCCCTGGCACGACCAACTGCTGCAAGAGCTGCGGCAGGCGTTGCAGCAATGGTCTGAGTAGCAACACGCGCCAGCCCACCCTGAACCGCCCCCCCTAACACGAAAGAAACCCATGCAAGCCGCCGTCTTTCTTGTCCTGATTTTTCTGCTCTTTTGTTTTCTGTTCGGTGACAGCAAAGTGTTCTGCCAGCTCAAGAGCTTTTTCTCCGCTGCGCAGCCTGCCCCGCGCAAACCACAAACCTCAGCGCCTTTGGCTGTGCCCACGGCCACACCTGCCCCCGCACTGGCGCAAGCGCCCGCCACCCTGGACAGCCGCATCGACAACGCCTTGCATCAACTCAAACAAGCCGGCGCGCTTTATCGCGAGGGGAATTTGACGGACGAGGAGTTTCAGCACATCAAACAAGGAATCCTCAAAACCGCAGCCATTCATACGCATCCATCAGGCAATGTCTGATTAATTTTGGGGCTTAGGAAGCAAACGCTTCACAAAGGCTCATTTTTGAGCAGTTTAAGCAGGGCCTTGTAGAGATCAAGATGGCAGTGATTGAAGCGGAACTCGGTCTCCTTGAGATGCAACGCGAACTTGTCGCGCCGC
>JAUNHQ010000038.1 GCA_030535425.1 Pseudomonadota bacterium
TGGGCTTGCCGGTGGTGCCGCTGGTGTAGAGGGTGTAGCTGGGGTGGGTGGATTCCACCCATTCGCAAGGCACCTGGGCATTCAGGTGTTTTTCGCGCAGCGGGCCCCACACGTGGTCGCGCCCGTCTTGCAGTTGCATGGGGGCCAGGCCGCGGTCCACCAGCAGCACGGCGCGGGGCTGGTGCTTGGCAATGCGGATGGCCTCGTCCAGCAAATGCTTGTAGGGCACGGGCTTGCCCCCGCGCGAGCCGGCGTCGGCGCTGACGATGACGGTGGGCTCGGCATCGTCAATGCGGGTGGCCAAAGAGCCTGAGGCAAAGCCGCCAAACACCACCGAGTGCAGCGCGCCGATGCGGGTGCAGGCCAGCATGGCAAAGGCGGCCTCGGGGATCATGGGCATGTAGATCAGCACCCGGTCGCCCTTTTGCACACCCAGCTCTTTGAGCACGGCGGCCATGCGCTGCACCTCGGTGTGCAGCTCGGCAAAGGTGTAGGTTTTTTCCTGCCCGGTTTCGGTAGAGACGAAGATCAGCGCGGGCTGGTTGGCGCGGTCTTTCAGGTGCCGGTCCACCGCGTTGTGGCACAGGTTGGTGGTGCCGCCGGCAAACCACTTGACGAAAGGCGGCTTGCTGAAATCGCAAATGGTTTGCGGCGGGGTCTGCCAGTCGATCAGTTGGGCCTGCTCGGCCCAGAAAGCGTCGCGGTCTTCAATGGAGCGGCGGTGAAAGTCGGCATAGCTGGACATGCGTTGTCTCCTGTGTGTCATGGTGGTTCGCAGCCATTATGGACATGACCAGAGACAGGCAGGCAATCCGGGCAAGCCCGGTCAGCACACTTTCACGCCATAAGAACACCCCAACAAAAAAGCCTTTTCCGCATAAAAATAAAGGGTTTTAAGCTATTAAAACAGTAGCTTCATTTTTCTGCCCGGCGACTCGCGCGCGGGGTGCGGCTGGCTTTACGCAGGCGGCGCGCATTGGCGGTGGCGCGGCGGTGCATGGGGGCCATGCCATGCGTGGCGGTGTCGAGCCAGGCATGCAGCAGGTGCTGCTGGGTGTGCGCCAGCAAGTGGTTCACGGAAGGCGGGTTTGTCCACCCGCCCAGCGCCACACGCCACCAGGTGCCCAGCCACCACTGGGCCAGGCGCTGCTGTGCGGCCCAGGACTGGGCGGCCATGGCCAGCCAGGATTCGCCAAAGGCAGCCACTTTCTCGGCGCCCATGCGGTAGATCTCTTGCTGCTCGGCCGGACCGGGCAACGGCCCTGCGCCCAACAGGCGCCCTAAACGCATGGCCACCACCTGGGGCACCGCGCGGTGGAGTTCGGCCGTCTGGCGCGCCAGACGTGCCTGTGCGGCGGCTGTCATGGGGGCGTGCCTTCCTTATTTGACCAGGGCTTGCAGGTCGCGAAAGCGCGGGTGCCGGCAGTCGCGCAGCCATTCGAAGCCGACCATTTCGGTGGTGACCAGTTCGCAGCCCGCACCAGCCAGCCGGTCAAAGGCGGCGTCGCGGTTGCGTTCGGTGCGCGAGCCGCAGGCGTCGGTGACGATGCACACGTCCCACTCGTTCTCCAGCAGGGTGAGTGCGGTTTGCAACAGGCAGACGTGGGCCTCGCAACCAGCGAGCACGAGGGTGCCACGCTCGGGCTCGGGTTCGGCTTTTTGCAGGTGGCGCGGCAGGCTGCGCACATTGCCGCGCGGCGGCGGAGGTGCGGCGGGAACAGGCTTGAGCAGGCTGTCCAGCTCGCGGGCGCCGCTGAAGGCCATTTTGGGCACGACGCGGTCGCACAGCGCGGCCAGATCGGCGGGCGTGCCGCCCAGCTTGGCGGGGTTTTGCTCTGTGGCCCACACGGGCACGTCTACCAGTCGAGCCATGCGCGCCAGGCGCATGGCGTTGGCCAGCACGGCGGCACTGTCGTGGATGGCGGGCATGAGGCGCTCCTGGTAGTCAATGAGCACCAGTTGGCTGTCGTCAGCGTTGAGCAGCATGGGTTTTCTCCTAGCGGGCCACGAGGGCCGGTGGGCGGCTGGCAGGCGGCGCGGTGACGGCGGGGCCGCTGATGTTAGGGCCTGTCACCGCGCGAGCAGGTACAGCAGTTGCGCGCGGGCCTCGGGCCATTCGCCAGCCAGCATGGAATACATCACCGTGTCGCGCACGGTGCCGTCGCGGCGCAGCGCGTGGTGACGAATGACGCCATCGCGCTTGGCGCCCAGGCGCTCAATGGCGCGCTGGCTGGCAAAGTTGAAGTTGTCGGTGCGCCAGCCGACCACGGCGCAGCCCAGGGTGTCAAAGGCATGGCTCATCATGAGCAGCTTGGCCGTGGTGTTGACGTGGGTGCGCTGCACGCTTTTGGCGTACCAGGTGTAGCCAATTTCCACCCGGGCAATGGCGGGCACGATGTCGTGAAAACTGGTGCTGCCCAGCACGCGGTCACTGGCTTCATCGACCACGGCATAGGCCAGGCGGCTGCCTGCGGCGCGCATGTCCAGCGCCTGCTGGATGTAGGCACGGGTGTGCTCAGGCTCGGGCACGCTGGTGATGCGCAGTGTCCACAGCTGGCCGTCGGCCGCGGCGGCGCGCAAGCCTTCTTCGTGCGACAGCGCCAGCGGCTCCAGCCGCACGCCGTTGCGGCACAGGGTCACGGGCTGAATGAATGCGTCGGCTGCGGGCATGATTACTCTTTTTTTGATAGCTTATAGCGCTTGCCTGGTGCGCGCAAATGGGCAATTTGACTGCAACCCCAGACGGGAGAAAGAAAAGGCGCCGCAGGCGCCTTGAGGAGGGATCAACGGTTTCTGTTGTTCATGAACACGAGCTTTTCAAACAGCGTCACGTCCTGCTCGTTTTTCAGCAGCGCGCCCACCAGCGGCGGCACGGCCACTTTGCTGTCGGCGCTTTGCAAGGCTTGCAGCGGAATGTCTTCGGCCAGCAGCAGCTTGAGCCAGTCGATCAGCTCGCTGGTGGAGGGCTTTTTCTTCAGCCCCGGCAGGCCGCGCACGTCATAAAACACCTTCATGGCGGCGGCCAGCAGCTCTTTTTTCAGGTCCGGAAAATGCACCTGCACGATCTGGCGCATGGTCTCCGCCTCAGGGAACTTGATGTAGTGAAAAAAGCACCGGCGCAAAAAGGCGTCGGGCAGTTCTTTTTCGTTGTTGCTGGTGATGAACACCACCGGCCGGTGCTTGGCGCGGATGGTTTCGCGCGTTTCGTAGCAGTGAAACTCCATGCGGTCGAGCTCGCGCAGCAAGTCGTTGGGAAACTCGATGTCGGCCTTGTCAATCTCGTCGATCAGCAGCGCCACCGGCTGCTCGGCGGCAAAGGCCTGCCACAGCACGCCCTTGACGATGTAGTTCTGGATGTCCTTGACCTTGTCGTCGCCCAGCTGGCTGTCGCGCAGGCGGCTGACGGCGTCGTACTCATACAGGCCCTGCTGCGCCTTGGTGGTGCTCTTGATGTGCCACTGCAGCAGCGGCAGGCCCAGCGCCTGGGCCACTTCTTCGGCCAGCATGGTCTTGCCCGTGCCCGGCTCGCCCTTGACCAGCAGCGGGCGCTTGAGGGTGATGGAGGCATTGACCGCCAGCATCAGGTCTTGCGTGGCGACGTAGTTTTCGGAGCCTTGGAATTTCATGACAAGCAAAAAACGATAAGCCGTGGAAACAGGGGAAATCAGGAGGCCGAAGCGTTGACAAGCGTGCTAAAAAACGGCACTGACATGGATCAAACAGCCTTTGATTGTGCGCGCAAAATGACCACACGCCTGTCTCCCCTGTTCGCTGCCGCCGTGTTGACCGCTGGCATGGCCGCCTTGGCCCCCACGCATGCCCAGCCCGCGCAGGGCGATGCCGCAGCAGGCGCAGGAAAAGTGGCCATGTGCATCGGCTGCCATGGCATCCAGGGCTACCGGGCCAACTTTCCGGATGTGTACCGCGTGCCCATGATTTCAGGGCAAAGCGCCGCCTACATCGCCGCAGCACTCAAAGGCTATGAAAAGGGCGATCGCAAGCACCCCAGCATGCAGGGCATCGCCGGCAGCCTGAGCGAGCAGGACATCGCCGACGTGGCCGCCTTCTATGCGCAGCAAGGCCAGTCTGACAGCAGCGCGCCACCCGCTGCCGCGCGCGAGCCTGCCGCCCAGGTCGCGCAGCTGCTGCAAAAAGGCGCCTGCGTGTCCTGCCACGGCGCCAACTTCTCCGCACCCATCGACCCAAGCTACCCCAAGATTGCCGGCCAGCACCCCGACTACCTGTACGCGGCCATGCGCGCCTACCGCGACAGCACGCACGCCACCTGGGGCCGCGCCAACCCGATCATGGCCGGCATGGTCAAGCAGTTTTCCAATGCCGAGCTCAAGGCCATGGCGCGCTACATCGGCTCGCTGCCAGGCGAGCTGAAAACGGTGCCGCAAAGCAGCTTCCGCTGACTGCACGTCCGCCACAGAGGGCCGGCAGACGCGCGGCTGTCACAGCCCACGGCCCACGGCCCACACAAGCCATTTGCTACAAATAAAATAGCTTAAAGCCCTTACCAAAAGCGCGCAAATGGCCTTTTTCTTATAGAGCCTTCGCTTTCAACGCGCCAGCGCCATGGGGCGGCTTTCGGTGTGCGCCAGGATGGCCTGGATACGGTCGGCCAGGAACCAGCTGCCGCGCACGGCCGCTTCGCGCGTGTAGGGCGCCAGCCGCGGCGTGATGTGCACACTGTGCAGGCTGCGCAAGGGCATGCCAGGCACTTGCAGGCTGGCATCGTCACTGTCGAGCATGAAAGCGCTGATCTGCCCATCGCGCAGCAACTGCGCCAAGGCGGCCACATCGAAAAAAGCGGGACTGCTGATGCTGGTCCACATCTGCCCTGGCTTGCATGCGGACAGCACCCGCTCATTCAGCAGCCCCTGGTAGCGGGAGGCATAGACCATCTGCATCGACACGGCATCGGCCGCTTCCAGCATTTCGGGCAGCCCCATGGGCTGCACGCCCAGGCGCGCCCACATCTCCGCGCTGCGGTGCAAGGCCGGGTCATACCCCACCAGGCGCGCGCCCAGCGGCACCAACATGGTTGCCAGCATTTGTGCCGGCGGCGACAGGCCCAGCAGGCCGATCACGCTGTCATTGATCTCGCGCCCGCGCTGACGGCGCGTGTGCACGTCATCCACCATCCCCGGCGGACGAACACCATGGCGAAACAGCGACAGCAGCGTCGACAGCAGGTATTCGGCATTGGCACGCGCTGTCATACCCGATGCCACGACAACCCGCACGCCGCGCTTTTGGCAGGCCTCGTAGTCGATGTTTTCCGTGTCCTCATGTATGCGGCACAGCACCGACAGGCGCGGCGCGAAGTCCAGCAGCTGGCTGTTGACCATCAGCCCGGAGGGCGCCACCAACACACGGGTTTTGTACAACTGGCTACGCAACTGGCTCATATCGTCCAGCAGCTCTGGCCGATAATGCACTTCGTACCGCTCAGCCAGCCACTGGCAGGCGTCTGCAGCCAAGTTCTCCAGCAGAAGAATATCCACGCGTTCTCTCTCCCTTTGCACTTGCGCCCAACTTGGGAACAGGCCGCGTCCGCAACCATGAAGCCGGCTCGCTACAAACCATGCCTTTGGCTGCTGATGCAGGCGGTGCTTGACTGAGGCGCTGCTTTTTTTCCAGCAACAGGCACTGTATCACTGTCTCCTTGCTCTCCTATTCTCTTTTCCCCTATGTCAACGCCTTCGCAGGTTCTCACTGCTGTGTTTCCCGTTGCCGGCCTGGGCACACGCTTTCTGCCAGCCACCAAGGCCAGCCCCAAGGAAATGCTGCCTATTGTGGATAAGCCCCTGATCCAATACGCAGTAGAAGAAGCCTACGCCGCCGGGGTGCGGCACATGGTGTTTGTCACCGGGCGCAGCAAGCGCGCCATCGAAGACCACTTTGACACGGCCTACGAGCTGGACAGCGAGCTGGAAAGCGCGGGCAAGCAGGCTCTGCTGGATGTGGTGCGCGCTGTCTCGCCCGCCGACATGGACTGCACCTACGTGCGCCAGCCGCGCTCGCTGGGCCTGGGGCACGCCGTGCTGTGCGCCGCACACATCGTGGGCAGCCAGCCCTTTGCCGTGCTGCTGGCCGATGACCTGATGGTCGGCCCGCCCGGTGGCCCGCCCGTGCTGGCGCAAATGGCGCAGGCATTCGAGTCGCTGGGCCGCTCGGTACTGGCCGTGCAGGAAGTGCCCGAGGACCAGGTGCGCCGCTACGGCATCGTGGCGGGCACCCCGGCGGGCGAGCGGCTCATCAGCATCGAGCGCATTGTGGAAAAACCTGCGCCCGAAGCCGCGCCTTCGCGCATGGGCGTGGCCGGGCGCTACATCCTCACGCCGCGCATTTTTGATGAAATCCGTGCCCAGCCGCCTGGCGCGGGTGGCGAGATACAGCTGACCGACGCCATTGCCCGCCTGATGGCCAAAGAGCGCGTTTACGCTTACCAATACAGCGGAAAGCGCTATGACTGCGGTAGCAAAGACGGCTTTTTGCAAGCCACGGTGGAGCTGGCCCTGCAACACCCGGACATGGGCACGGCGTTCAAGGACTACCTGCGCACGCTCAAGCTGTAAGGCGCGACAGCTCCCACCGCATCAACGCATCCAGAACGCCCCTCTCAGCGCCGGCGCAGCACGTGGATGAATTCCTCGCCCACGCTCTGCTGCTCCACCAGCGTGTTGCCGGTCTGCCGGGCAAACGCCTCAAAGTCGCGCACCGAGCCCGCATCGGTACACACCACTTTCAGCAACTGGCCGCTTTGCAGCTCGGCCAGTGCCTTCTTGGCCCTGAGAATGGGCAGCGGGCAGTTCAGCCCCCGGGCGTCCACTTCTTTTGCAATGTCCATAGCGGGCCAATTGTGAGCCAATCGGCCCACCGGCCTATCGCTCAGCCGGCCAGCGGCGCTGGTCAGTCCAGCCCGCGCCGACGCTCGGCGTTTTCCTCTGGCGTGAAAAACACCGGCTCGTGCCCGCGCGAGCGCAGCCAGTCGGCCAGCGCATAGCCGGTGCCCGCGGGCCAGCACTTGAGCTGCGGCAAGTCGTACAGCCGGTAATCCGCCAGCTCGGGCGACAGGCGCACCTGCCCCTCGCACACGGCATGAAAGGCGATGATGACCTGGTTCATGCGCTGAAAGTCGTACACGCCCACCAGTTGCAGCGCCTGCACATGCAGGTTGGTTTCTTCCTGCACCTCGCGCGTGATGCCTTCTTGCGGTGTCTCGCCCGCTTCCATGAAGCCGGTGATCAGCGCAAACATCTTCGCGGGCCAGCCTGCGTTGCGCGCCAGCAGCACCTGCCCCCGGTATTCCACGATGGCCGCCAGCACCGGCGTGGGGTTGTTCCAGTGCGTGAAACCGCAGGCCGGGCAGCGCAGGCGCGCCTTGGGCCCCGAGTCTTCCGCCTCGGTCAACCATTGCAGCGGCGTGGCACAGCAGGGGCAGAATTTCCAGTCGCTCATGAGCTATTTATTTGATAGCTGCTTGCGCTTGATAGATGCGCGCAAAAGGCATTTTTCACCATTAAGCTGGAAAGACGCCCGTGGACAAGTAACGGTCGCCCCGGTCGCACACCACAAAAACGATGGTGGCGCCCTGCTCACGCGCGGCGATGTGCTGCGCCACCCAGGCCGCGCCGCCGGAGGAGATGCCGCCAAAAATGCCCTCCTCGCGCGCCAGGCGGCGGGCCATGTCCTCGGCATCGAGCTGATCGACCAGCACCAGCTCATCCACCGCCTGCGGGTCGTAAATTCTGGGCAGGTATTCCTCGGGCCACTTGCGGATGCCCGGAATGCGCGAGCCCTCGGCCGGCTGCGCGCCGATGATGCGCACGCGCGGGTTCTTCTCTTTCAAAAAGCGCGACACCCCCGTGATGGTGCCCGTGGTGCCCATGGCTGATACGAAGTGCGTCACGCGCCCGCCCGTCTGCTCCCAAATCTCGGGGCCGGTGGTTTCGTAGTGAATGCGCGGGTTGTCCGCGTTGGCAAACTGGTCCAGCACGCGGCCCTTGCCTTGCGCGGCCATCTTCTCGGCCAGATCGCGCGCGTATTCCATGCCGCCCGAGCGGGGGGTGAGGATCAGCTCCGCGCCAAACGCCTTCATGGTCTGCGCGCGCTCAACGGACAAGTCCTCCGGCATGATGAGCACCATGCGGTAGCCCTTGATGGCCGCCGCCATGGCCAGCGCAATGCCGGTGTTGCCGCTGGTGGCCTCGATCAGCGTATCGCCAGGGCGAATGTCGCCGCGCTCCTCAGCACGGCGGATCATGGACAGCGCCGGCCTGTCCTTGACCGACCCCGCCGGATTGTTGCCCTCCAGCTTGGCCAGCAGCACGTTGCCACGCGCGGCGTTGTCCTGCGCCTGCACCCGCTGCAAGCGCACCAGCGGCGTGCGGCCAACCGCGTCTTCAATGGTGGGATAGTTCATGCCGCGCACTGTGCCATAATTTCGCGCTTGACCATTCACCCTGCCCGGGTGGCGAAATCGGTAGACGCAGGGGATTCAAAATCCCCCGCCGCAAGGTGTGTCGGTTCGAGTCCGACCCCGGGCACCAAATCAACGTCCGCACCGTTCCAAGAACGTGCGGGCGTTTAGTTTTTTCCTCTGTAGGGGCGCGGGCTTTCGGCCGCATCCGACTGCATATGTGTGCATCCCTCGGGGGGATGGTGGGGGCAAATTTGGGGGCACATTTTTGAAAAGTGGGGGCACATTTGCCCCCAGCCACTTGCAGGGCGAGCCATTGCCCCTTTCCGTGCAGTCCAGTCAAGCAAGATGTCAACCAAATAGGCAAGCTACCCACTAACGCAAAAGCGGGGTGCGAATGACCCCCGATCACGGGGGCTGGGAAGTACCTTGGCATACCCCACCCCCCGAAAACTTGCGCACGCAAAAATCTGGGAAACCGGTCGGTCTAGGGCATGGCGGTGCTGAACTTTTGACCTGCCCCCGGCTGGCCTGCACGGCCATCAGGGCAGCACCTTCAAGCCCCAAGCCAGGGTAGCCAGCCACGCCCAAAATGCAGTGCGCCGCGCCTCTTTCTCTCGGGTGTCGTTCAAAAAAAGTCGGGACAGTCGGGACAAACCCGAAAAACGCTTCTAAGTTGTTGTCACGCAAAAGAAAAGTTGTCCCGACTTTGTACTTGGGACACCCCTTTTTAAAGTTGGGACAGTCGGGACAATATGTAACGAATTGGCCCTGATATGTAACGTTAAAACGCTGTTTTTCCTCTGCGGGGTCAAATGGGCGCGTTTCAAGGTGTTTCTGTCGTATGACGGTGGCAGACAGTGCCATGCCCTGGCTTGGGGGCGTGCAAAGCCCCTGCCGGGGGCAGCAAAAAGCCCCGGCCTTAACTGCTTGGAAGATCAGTGCAACAGGGTTTGACGAAGCGGTGATGCAGCGCAAAAGCAGCCCCCGCCCGGCCCCCTTTACGGGCGCGGCTTGGGTCGGCCATGCCGCTGCATGGCGGGGCAAACAGCCCCATGCCCAAAAGGCAGGGGCAGGCCCGTCGTAAAGCCCCACGGCTGGGGCGCAAGGGCTACAGGCTCAGGCCCATCAAGGCTTCGCCGTTGATGTGGTAGCAGCGGGACAGGCCCACGCCGGGCAGGCGCATCTTGCGGTCAAAGCCGCCGCCTTTGTCCGTGTGCAGGCAACCATGCTCCAACAGTACGCGGCAGACGGACTTGTAATCAAAGCCCTGGCACACCTCGGCGCGGAACACGTCTGGAAGGATGAAGTAGTCCGTGCGCATTTCCTCGCCCAGATCGGCGGGCATGTGGTCGCCAATCTCGGCCCCGTGCTGCGCGTTGCGGTTGATGGGGGTGCCATCGGGCATGACCATGCGGCGAAAGCCCGCCCGATGCAGGGTTTTGGCGTTATGGTCATCGGCGGCGCGGTGCCACCAGGTGAAGCGTCCTTCGCCGTGGGCCGCGATGAAGCCCCGCACCTGCCGGGCCATTTGGACGTTTTCAAGATTGCCCGCCCCGCCGCGTTGGGCCAGCCAGGCTTCAAAGCAGGTGCGCACGGCCCGCGTGCTTTCGCCCTGGGGCCAGCCGGTCAAGCCTGCTTCGGTAGCCAGCTCGCCCGCCACGGCCACCAGGGCAAAACGGGTGGCCACGCGTTCTACCTGCCCGCTGGCACCTTCGGGCACCCATGCAGCGCGCAAGGCATCCATGCGATCACGCAAGAGCCGGGGCAGCCCCGGCCACTGCGGAGCCAGCCATTGCAGCCAGGCCCGGCCAGGGGCACCGTACACGGCAGCGGCAGATCGAGTGATTTCCATGGCCAGGGCTGCCGGGCCTTCGCGGCCATGCAGCGCTTCAAACAGGCCCATGCCCGCGCCCGCATCGGCGCTCAAGTCCACCATGCGCACTTCTTGCCCGGTGCGGGCGCGTTTCATGGCTTCGGCCATGTGGTCGGCAAGCCCCAGCTCGCCAGCGGACAGAAACAGCAACCGCCAGGTCAAGCGCTGCCTTGGCGCGCCGCCACGCGATGCACGGGCTTTGCTGGATTCATTGGCCAACATGTAGGCGCATTCACCGGCCACCTTGCCATCAACCTGCGCCAGCTCGTCCAGGATCAGCAGCGCATCGCAATGCTGCGCGGCGATGCTTTCCAAGGCGTTGTCGGTGGTGCGCCAGCGCTGCATGTAGCCGGGCGCGCCGTTGACGCTGGCCGCTGCGCGCAAGGCAGTGGTTTTGCCTGAGCTGGAATCGCCCCGGAAGTGAAAGCCCCCGCTGTCCACACCGGCAGGGCGCAGCAGCGGCCCGGCAAAGGCGCAGGCTACGGCAAACAGCAGGCGGTGATTGCCCACGCACAGCGCGCCTATGCGCTCTTGCCAGGCGGCCAGGCTGCCGCGCACGCGAAAAGGGTTTTCCACGGCGGCGTCGGACTGGTACACCACGCGTTCAGCCGCATCGCCTATGGCTTCGCCGGGCAGCACATACACCGCAGCGCCTTCGCCTGCCGGGTGCCAGCCGCTGCGGTCAACGCAGGTGGCGCGGGCTTCGGGGTTGCGGGTTTGCAGGTATTCGCCCAAGCGGTTGCGCACGGCAGCGCCTGGGGCGATGCGAAGGCCCATGTCTTGCAGCATGGCCCGGTATTCGCCCCCGTCGCCTGCCAGCATGCGCGCAGGCATGGCCCATTCACGCGGGCGGCCTTCGGGGTCGGCAAAGCTCAGCAGATAGCCCCAGCCGTTGCGGTCGGTGTTGCGGGTCAGGGCCGTGACTTCCAGGCGGGAGCAAATCCACAAGGGCCGGGCAGGCTTGCCCTCGCGGTCAAAGCCTTGAAAAAACACACCCTCGGGCGTGACGGTGAAGGGGTCTGGCCCCGGCCCGTCGCCTGCATCCGCAGCGCCCTGAGTCGGTGCTTGACGCCCCGCCTTAGGCGCGGCCCTGGCCTGCATGGCGGCTTGCACGGCGGCATCGACACAGGCGCGCACGGCGGGCAGGCCGGATGCGTGGTGCAGGTCGTTGAAGTCGCTGCCGCCTTCGGGCAGGGGCGCGGGAAACACGGCCACACCCCGCACGGCGCGGGCGGCTGACTCTGCCTTGCTGCGGCCCGCATTCACGCCTGTGCGGGCGGCGGTGCCTGCATCATCGTCGCCGCACACCACGATCAAGGCGCGGGGGTACAGCCCCCGCAAAGCCTTGGCCACGTGCGCCAGGTTGCCCGCGTCAAAGGCCACGGCCACGGGGTAGCCCGTGGCTTCGTGCACGCTGGCGCAGGTGGCGTAGCCCTCGCCCACGCACAGCACCGGCGGCGGGGCATCGCCCTGGCTGCCCGCATCGCCAGGGGCTGGGGCCGGGCCGCACCAGTGCCACAGGCCGGACTTGCGCCCGCCCCTCAAAAAACGCTTGTCGCTGCCGCCATCGGCGGGGGGCTGCGGGGCAATGGTTTGCAGGTTCCACAGCTTGCCCGCCCCGTCGCGCAGGGGCACCAGGGCCACGCCATCGGCGGCAAAGCGCAGGCCATGCGCCTGCACGCCCTTGCGCACCAGGTAGGGGCTTGCCCCGCCTTCGCTGGCAGCGGCCCATTGCTCGGCGGCCAGCTGCGCGGCCTGGGCCTGGGCAGCCTGGGTGCGGGCCTGTTCCTGGGCCTGGCGCGCTTGCCGCTGGCGCTGCTGTTCTGCCAGCGCGGCGGCATCGGGGGCATGCCCTGGTTCTTGGCCTTTGGGCAGCGTAAAACCGCCTTCCTTGGCCTTTTGCAGCAAGGTGCCTATGCCAACACCCCCGGCGGCCTTCACGCTGCGCCAGGTGGCGCGTGTGGCTTGGGCATCGTATTGGTCGGCTGCGCCCTGGCTCCAACGGTCGAACAGGTCAAAGCCCGTAGCGTCGGGGTATTCACTCTTGATGGCCATGGCCACCTTGGCCCATTCGTCGCGCCCGCAGGCGGGCGATACGTGGGCCAGGGCGGCGCGGATTAGGTCGGGAGTAATGGGGGACATGACATGGGCGCAGCCGGGTTATGGCGCGCGGGTTTCAAGGGCTTGGGCCAGGTCATCAGTGCTTTGGCTGTGCACGTCGATGGCGGCTGATACCGCCTCGCCGTGGCTGGAAATTGCTTCGGCAATCGCGGCATTCGCACTGGCCAGGGTGTTGACGTTGCTGGCCAAGGCATGGATGGCGTGACCAATGGCTTTGCTGGCTTTGGCCACATGGCGCAGCGCCTTGGCCACAAGCCCCATGCCGTGCAGAAGGGCGCAAGCCAAAATTTGGGCGGCCTGCACCACGGGCGGCAGCGGGGCAAGCTGTTTGCCTTGTTCGTCCTGGGTGGGCATTTGAATGAACCCGGTGTATTGCTCCACCAGTTCCACCACGTTATGGCTGGGCAGCAAGCCGATTTCAGTGTCAGGGTTGCGGCGGTTCATTGGGCACCCCCTTCTTGGATACGGGCATGCACCCATGCCAGCACGGCGCTTTCGGGCCAGGCGGACAGGCGGCGCGTGATGCGCACGCATTGGGGAAACTTGCCTTCTTTCATGAGCTGATAGACGGTGGACTTTTTGATGCCTGCCAGGCGCTCCACATCGGGCAGGCGCAAAAGGCGGTCACGCGGCGGCGCGGGGGTGGCGGAATGGACAAGTTGCATGGGGGTTTCCTTTGCTGAACGGTTGCAATCGCCGTCGCATCCAAGGTGGTGCGTGTCGGCTTGCTGGCAACTGTCCTGCCTGCAAGGGGTTGCAGGCAAACCTGCAACGGCTTGCACCCTGCAAACCCGCTGGCTTTCGGCATGCCCGCCTGCAAGTTGCCTGCAAGTCGGTGATGGCGCGACGCGCGCTCAGGCCTGGCGCTTTTGCTGCTTGTGCAGGTTGAAAACGCTGGCTTGCTTGCTGGCGTTCCGGTCGGCCCCTTGAGCATTAAGCTGTGAATTCACTGCCTGGCGACTGATGCCCAGCTCGTTTGCAACGCCATCCAAAGCGCCCCTTGCACCCTTGCCCCCGCGCTTGTCCACTTCATCGGCAAGAACGGCCCGCTGGTTGCCTACGTCCCAAGGTTTGCCACGCCCTGGCCCTCTGCGGTACGCCACCAGCTCGGCAAGATTGCGCAGGTTTTCCACGTCAAGTTCCGCATCCGCTGGGGCTGCATCAGTCCCCCAGCCCCACAACTCACGCGCTTTCGCCACGGGCACGGCCAAGCGATCTAAGGTTTCCTGGTGCAGCCACCTACGGCCATTGCCCGGGCTTTCGCACCAGCATCGGCGCGCATGGCGCAAAGCGCCCCGCAAGCCGCAATCCTCCGGGGCGCTAAGGTGATCGCTCTCACCTACCCCCCACATTGCAGGCGGATCGAATTCATCCGAGTCGGCTATCAAGCGCGCATAGCGTCCTTTGCTCGCCACGAACAGCCATGTGCCAAGTTCAGCATGCGTGAGACTTTCCAGCGGTGCCAAAAGTGATTCGCCTGCCTCTTCATAGGGCAATCCATCGTCACCGGCCATCAGCCAGCGCCGCACGCGATCAAGGCGCACCAGTTTTCCGGCGTCGCCTTGCCCTGATCCCATGTAAAGGCCGCACGACTCAAGTCGCCACTGCCCAAGTGCTTCGCCATCAGAATCGGGAAAGTCGCGCAAGCTTTCCGCATCAGGCACTGCCGCCGCCTCGCCGCCCCAGCCCCATAACCGGGCCGCATCGGCCACACGGACAGCCAAGCCATGCCCCCAAGGATGGGCAGAAGAAAAAAAGTCGGCATTGCTCCATTTGCCCAAACTTTCCAACGCCCAGCGCCTGCGCAACACCCACACCACGGCAGGCACGCCAGACACATCAGGTGCATCCCGAAAGACAGGCACGGGGGCTGGGCGCGGATTCCCTGCTATGTAGTAGCGCGCCACCCTACGCCGCGCCAGGGCTTCCGGCTTCACAGCATCGGCAGGCTGCGCATAGCTGCCGCTTTGGGCGTAATACAAGGCAGGCGGCGGGCTGGCCGCCTCCAACGCCTTGCAAAGCGATTCCACAGCCTCTTTGCGGGGCAGTTGCTTTTCCTCAATCAGCCACAGCACCACATCTGCCAGGCGCGCCAGTTTGCCGCCCTCGGTTTCGTCCGCACGCATGTGCAGGCCGCACGATGTAAGCCGCCATTGGTCAAGCCTTTGGATGGTGTCGCTGTCTGTCATTGCCTTGCCTTTTCAGCCCCCATCGCTTCCTGCCATTGCGCCACCGTGCGCGAGTCGTTGCGCGTCAATTCGCCAAGCATGCGCAACACACTTTCAGCGGCGTTAATTCGGCTGTGAATGGCCTCAATCAAAAGCGGGGTATCGGCTTCATCAGCGGACAAACCCACCATGGCAAGATGTTTGACCTCGTACAACTCACCCCATGCCCACGCAATGCAGGCATGCACGGTGGCATCGGGGTTCAGCACCACAGGCGGCGGGCCGCAGTCAGTGCGCCAGTTCTGAACATGCACGCCAGACAAATCAAGTTTTTCGGTTGCCATGGCTCAAACCCTCCCGCTCAAAGCGCAGGCGCGCGCTTGCCGCTGCATGAAGCGGGGCGTGTCGCTTATCCCCAGCTTTTCGGCCTCATAGTCAATGCCATCCTCAGCATCGCCAGCGCGGATGCTGATTTCTTCCAGCGCCCGCACGATCAGATGGCCCGAGAGCTTGCCCGGCCCCCGGTCGCATTCGTGCAGCGCCAATTGCGCCAGCATGCGAATGGCGGCCAGGGCATCACCGCCCACGTGGTACATGCTTTCAACGGCGGATTTCAGTTCTTTTTCGGTTGCCATGGCTCAAGCCCTCCCTTGCGTGCACAGGTGCGCACCCGCAGCGGCCTTGAGCAAGGTCAGGGCGCGGTTGGTGCGGGCGGTGGCGGCCCACAGGTTGGCCGCTGCTTCGGCCGGGGTATCGCCAGGGCGGCGCATGAAGTACAGGGCCATGCTCAGGGCGTTTTCAATGGCGGCCTGGCGTTCAATGGGGTCAAGGGCGCGGCCCGCACGGGCAGACATGGCCGCAGGGGCTGCGGCGCGGTGGGTGGCAGGGGTTGCCATGGGTCAAATTCTCCTGATTGAGACTTGAAACCCACCCACCCGGTTTTGAAGCCAGGCGGGTGGACGGGATGTTCAAAACACGCAATCAGACGTGCGGGCGGCCTTGCGGGTGGCCCCATCCCGCCCGAAAAGCTGCGGCCACGCGGCCCGCAGCGGGGCCAAGCAGCCAAAGTCCAGACGTGACGAAAGCCCGCTATCGGGGGGCTCGCACCGCTGATTGCAAAAGGTGTTTTGAAGCACCGGCCCCGGTCAGGGGCTGGGCGGATTGTGGCGGGGCTGGGGGCGGGGTGTCAAGCGGCGGGGGGCGGGGCTGGCCGCACGGGCAAGGGAATGTCGAGCATCAAATCGGTGTGTTCGTACATGGCCGGGCGCAGGCGCTGGCCAAGCGGCACCAGAAAGAGCTGTGCGCCTTCACGCCGCGCAAACTTCATGGCGGGCACAAAGTCGCTGTCACCCGTGACCAACACGATCACTTGCGCCTGCTTCTTCAGGGTCAAGGCGGCAATGTCCATTCCGATGCGCATATCCACGCCCTTTTGCGAAATGGACGGCTGCAAGTCGGTGTGCTTCAGGTGCAGCGTGTCGCCCTTGGCCCGCTTGAGCAAGGCACTTTTGACGGCCCATCCTTCAAAGCTCAATTCACCCAGCCGCAGGGCCACAAAGGGCAAGCGCCAGAGTTGTTCAAAAAGCTGGCGGGCACGGGTGGCAACAGGTTCCAAGGCAAATTCCACCTTGCCGCCTTCAAGGGGCTTGTCGTGGGCCGATTCCAGCGGCAAGGAGTCGTAGTAATACACCCGGTGCAGGCGATGGCTGCGCAGCGCATCGTGCGCTCTTATGGCGTCAATCAGCGCCCGAAAATCTTCTGCGGTGGCGTAGTGCGGTGGCTTGCCCAGCTTGCGCTTGGCGTATCCACCGTCAATCAAAATGGCGTAGCTGCTGGGCATCGGGGCAAAAAAATTGGCCGCCGAACAGGTCGAAGGACAAGGCCTTCTGTTACATGTCACCTGTGGGGCAGCCGTTTCTATCGGCAGCCATCTTAACGCGTAACCGCGCAAATTGGTGCGTATTGGTGCACAAACAAGCCCAAACCCGCCGCGCGCAGGCGATGCGCCAAGGGAAGGCTCCTTTGCGCTCGATTCCACGGGCGTGCGCATGCGTGTGCGGCGGCGCGGGCCGGGCGCGGCCACGGCTGGGACTCAAGGGCTAGGGTTCAAGGGGCAAGAAACATGAATGAATGATTGAATTCATTTCATATAGTGAATGTGTCCCAACTTTGTTCCTACTTTGTCCCGACTTTTTCCCAACTGCCGAATCCGCTTGAAACCCGCATGGATGCTTGATTCCTTGCTATATGTCCCAAGTGTCCCGACTGTTTTTCAACTCTTAGCTCGGAGTCAGTGCCACCAGGACACGAAAAAGGGGCCTTTCGGCCCCTGGGAATGGATGGCAAAGCGGGCGGCTTTCAGGCGGCGCGCTGGGGCATGGGAATGACGTTGCCGCCCGTGCGGCGTTGGTCAAGCACGTCCGCCCACCACTGCGCCAGGCGCGCGCGTTCTGCGGTGTAGGTGCTGCGGTGGTAGGCGGCGCGCACCTTGTTGCGCTCCACATGGGCAAGCTGGCGCTCGATCACGTCACCATCCCAGCCCGCTTCATTGGCCATGGTGGAAAACAGCGCCCGGAATCCGTGGGCGGTGGCGATGCCCTTGTAGCCCATGCGGGCCAAGGCTGAATTGAAGGTGTTTTCGCTGATGGACTTGCCGGGGTAGTGCGGGCTGGGAAACACCAGATCACCCTGTCCGGACAAGGCTTGCTGATCGGCCAGCACGGCCAGCGCCTGGCGCGACAGGGGCACGCGGTGTTCAGCACCCATCTTCATGCGCTCGCCGGGGATGACCCACAGGCGGGCATCCCAGTCGATTTCCGCCCAGCGCGCGCCGCGTACCTCGCCGGGGCGTGCGGCGGTCAGTATCAGCAGGCGCAAGGCGTTGATGGTGGCGGCATCGCCTTCATAACTGTCCAGGCGGGCCAGAAAGGCGGGCAGCTCCCGCTCAGGCAGGGCCAGGCGGTGATGCACGTCGCGGGGCTTGAGTATTTCAGCGGGCACCAGGTCAAGCAGGGGGTTGGACTCGATGCGCTCATGCGTGACGGCCCAGCGAAACAGCGCCTTCATGCGCTGCAACACCCGGGCGGCGGTGTCGCCTGCGCCGGTGGCTTCCACGGCCTTGACGGCGGCTTTGACCTCACTGGGGCGAATGTCGGCCAGCGCACGGGCACCCAGGCGGGGGAAGATGTGCCGCTCAAAAGATCGGCGGATGCGCTCTGCCGTGCCTTCATCCCAGCGGGGCGCTTGATGGCGCATCCATTCAGCGGCCACGGCTTGCAGCGTGTTGGCCGCGTCCTGCACCGCCTGCGCCTTGGCGGCCTTGCGCTGTGCGCCTGGGTCAATGCCGTCTGCCAGCACCGTACGGGCCTGCGCTGCCCGCTCACGCGCTTCTTTCAAGCCCACGGCGGGATAAACCCCCAGCGCCAGGCGCTTTTCCTTGCCCGCGTGGCGGTACTTCAGCCGCCAGTAGCGGCCACCGGCTGCGGTCAGTTCCAGATAAAGGCCCGCACCGTCAAAGTGCTTGCCGGGCTTGGCAAGGGTTCTGAGCTTGGCATCCGACAGCTTCATGGGGGGTATCAAAGCAAAGTTGGGGGCATATTTGGGGGCACATTTTGCCCCTTCAAAAATGAAACCCAGCATTCATGCGGGTTTACGGGCTGAGTGCGGTTGCGACCCCGGCACCACTCCCTTAAACCGCCTGCTTGCCCCAAGCTGGCGGTTTTTTTATATCCCCGACTCCCTGGCCAATCACGCCTGCTGCCGTGCCTGCATCCAAAGCAGCAGCAGGCCACCGACGGCCAGCACGGCCACCCCGGCCAGGGCGCCTGCCTGCACATAGGCCAGCGACGACCACAGCATGTAGGCACACACGCTGGCAAACAGCAGCGGCAGCACCGGGTACAGCGGCACTTTGAAAGGCCGTGGCGTGTCGGGCTCTTTGTGGCGCAGCACGATCAGCGCCAGGGTGCAGAGCAGGAAAAAGCTCCAGAACACGGGCGCGGTGTAGTCCACCATGGTTTGAAAACCTGCGCGCAGCCGGGTGCCAAACGCCACCAGCGCCAGTGCGAAGGCAGACTGCGCATACAGCGCCACGGCGGGCACGCCCCGCTCGCCCTGCCAGCGGCCCAGCCAGTGCAGCGCGGGCCAGTCGCGCCCGACGGCAAAGTTGGTGCGGGCGCCCACGATCATGGTGGCGTTGATAGAGGTAAGCGCCGCCACGGCCACCATGAGGGCCACCGTCGCTTCACCCGTGCGGCCAAAGGCCACGCGCAGCAGATCGGCGGCCAGCGCCTCGCTTTTGGCCATGCCTTGCAGGCCCAGGCCGTACACGTAGGCCAGGTTGACCAACACGTACAGCACCGTGATGAGCCCGATGCTGATGACCAGCGCGTGCAGCATGCCCCGGCGCGAGCCGCGCAGCTCGGCGCTGAGATAGGCCGCCTCGTTCCAGCCGCCGTAGGTCAGCAGTACAAAGACCATGGCCAGGCCCAGCATGCCCGGGCTGGGCATGGCGCTGGCCGCCGCGGGGCTGTCGGCGGGGGCGGCAGGCACGGGCATGACATGGCTGGCGTCGCTCCACAGCCACAGGCCGGCAACAACCACCAGCACCAGGCCCAGCACTTCAGCCAGGGTGAGCCAGCTTTGGGTGCGGGCGCTGGCGTGGATGCCGCGCGCGTTGACCCAGGTCAGCCCGCCAATGGCCAGCGCCCCCCAGATGGCCGGGCCGTGCGCGCCCAGGGACAACACGGTGTTCATGTAGTCGCCAAACACAAAGCCCAGCAGCGCAATGGAGCCGGTGGTGATGACGGCAAAGCGCACCCATGCAAAAAGAAAGGCCACGCGCTTGCCCCAGGCGCGGTAGAGAAAGTGGTAGTCGCCCCCGGCATGCGGCCAGGCGGCGGCCAGCTCGGCGTAGCACAGCGCCCCCATGAGGGAGATGGCGCCGCCCGCCAGCCAGGCGGCCAGCATCCAGCCGGTAGAGCCGGTGAATTGCGCGACCAGCGCGGGGGCTTTGAAGATGCCTGCACCGATGACGATGCCGACGATGATGGCCACCGCTTCGCGCAGCCGCAGCGTTTGCGCAGGCTGCTGGGTGGATTCGGATGCAGATGCGCCGCTCATGGCTCGCCCAGCCATTCGGCTTCGCTTTCGGGGGCTTCGCCGGCGCCTTCGATGGGCGGCGCCGCGCCTTGCCGGCGGGCGGTAAAGGGCGCGCGCGTGCCGCCGGCAGACAGGTTGTGCACGGTGCCCGTGAGGGTGTCGCCCTGCACCTGCCCAACGAAGTGGCGCAGGTGACCGTCCGCATCAATGAAGCCAAAGCGCAGTTGATTGCCCGCAACCCTGGCTTCGCGCAGGCTGGTTTCAAAAGTGGCAAAGCGCACGACGCCTTCGGGGTGCTGAAAGTGCTGGCGTATTTGCATCTGCACTTGTGCGGGGCCGCTGGCCTGGGGAAAGCTCAGCGTCCACTGTCCGCCTGCGTTGGCGGGCACCAGCCACAGGTGCAGCTCTGATGTGCCCACGCGCGAGGCTTCATCGGGCAACCATTTGCCCATGCGAAAGGCGTGCGAGACGATGCGCGTGCCGGGCTTGAGCGCCATCAGTCGCGGGCGCAGCCGCAGGTTGAGCAGTGGCAGCAGGTACAGGGTGATGACCGTGGCTGCGCCAAAGTCTGAGGCAAAGATGTCGGCTTTTTCAAAGCGGGCGAGGTCGGCCACGCCTGCCTGCGCGGCCAGACGGCGCGACAGGGCCACCAGGTCGGGGTTGTATTCAATCCCTAGGCCGCGCGTGCCGCGGCGGGCGGCGGCAATGACGATTTTGCCGTCGCCCGAGCCCAAATCGATCAAGTGGTCATGCGGCGTGATTTGCGCCAGGCCAAGCATGCGCTCGACCAGCGCATCGGGCGTGGGTATCCACACCACGTCTTTGCCCGCCTGGCCGCGCCGTGGCTCGTAGCCTGCCGCATCGGCTTGGGCCCAGGCGGCAGGGGCGGCCGGCAGCGCGCCCAAAGCGGCCACGAAGGCACGGCGTGTGGGCCGCCAGGCAGCGGGCGGCCAGGCGGCCAATGGCCTGCGAGAGGGGGCGGTGACGAAGGGCATGGGGTGAAAGTCCTCGTGAACAGCTCTGGGGGCCAGACCGTGCAGCTTAACGGGCTGGCGCAAGCGCAAGAGTGCTTTTATTTTGGTAGCGGCTTGCGCTCATTCCTGGCTGGTTTCAAGGTCATTTCGCTTGAATACAGTGTGCAACGCGCGCAAGCAGCTTCTATTTTTGAAGCAGCCCTTGCAGCGGTGTCGGATAGCGCAGGCGCAGGCGCAGCTCGGTTTTCAGGCGCGTGTTGTCCAGCCGGCGCGACTCGCTCATGAACGACAGCAGCGTCGGCGGCAGCTGCTGCTGCGCCTGCGCACGGCTGATGCGCGGCGGGCGCGGCAGGCCATACGTGTCGGCGGCCAGGTCAAAGTATTCGCCCATCTTCATCTGGCTGTCGTCGCTGGCGTGGTAGCTGCGCTGCGGCGCGCCGCGCCACAGGGCCAGCACGCAGGCGCGGGCCAGATCGTCGGCGTGGATGTGGCCGGTGAACACGTCGTCACCGGGCGCTAGCGCGGGGGTGCCGCGCAGCAGGCGCTCGCGCGGGGTGCCGCCGGGGCGGTCGGGCGCGTAAATGCCGGGAATGCGCAGCACGCTCACGCGTGTGCCGCTTGCGCGGCCCAGTGCCCGCACCGCGCTTTCAGCCGCCACGCGGCGCTGCGCCCGCGCCGTGCCGGGCCGCAAGGGGCGTGGCTCGCGCACCCAGGCACCGCCGCAGTCGCCGTACACGCCGGTGGTGGAGCCATACACCAGCGCCACGGGCGGCGTGCGCCGCGCCAGCACGCGGGCCAGGGCGCGGGTGCGCGGATCGTCCGCGCCCTCTGCGGGCGGCGGGACCAGGTGCAGCACGTGCGTGGCCAGGCCCGCTAGGCGGCGCAAGCTGCTGGCCTCGTCCAGATCACCCCGCAGCGGCTGCACGCCGTGCGCGCGCAGGGCAGCTTGGCGCGCCGCATCGCGCGTGAGGGCCAGCACGCGCACGCGCGGTGCCAGCTGCCGCGCGGCGCGCAGGCCCACGTCGCCACAGCCCACGATGAGCACGCACTGGCGCCGAAAGCGCGCGGGCAGCGCGCCAAGAGAGCCTAGGTTTGAAGGCAAAATCCACCGCCTGGGCAAGTTGTTGTTACCCCAAGGATACCCACGCATGGCTTTTCAGATCACCGTTGAACCCAGTGGCCGCCACTTCGATGCCGAGGCCGGCGAAACCCTGCTGGCCGCCGGCATTCGCCAGGGCATTGGCCTGCCCTATGGCTGCAAGGACGGGGCATGCGGCTCGTGCAAGTGCAAAAAGCTCAGCGGCACCGTCACCCACGGCCCGCACCAGGACAAGGCCCTGAGCGTGCAGGAAGAAGCCGAGGGCTATGTGCTGACCTGCTGCGGCACGGCCACCAGCGACGTGGTGCTGGAGTCGCGCCAGGTCACGCACGCGGGGGCTTTTCCCATCAAGAAAATGCCCGCGCGCGTGGCGCTGCTGGAGCGCCTGTCGCCCGACGTGATGCGCGTGCGGCTGCAACTGCCCGCCAACGACCTGCTGCAATACCACGCCGGGCAGTACGTGGAATTCATCCTGCGCGACGGCACGCGCCGCAGCTACAGCATGGCTGGCGCGCCGCACACGCTGATGGAAGGCGGCGCGCCCATGGTGGACCTGCACATCCGCCACATGCCCGGCGGCAAGTTCACCGACCATGTGTTCGGCGCCATGAAGGAAAAGGAAATCCTGCGCATCGAAGGGCCTTACGGCAGTTTTCACCTGCGCGACGATTCGCCCAAGCCCATCGTGCTGCTGGCCTCGGGCACGGGCTTTGCGCCCATCAAGGCCATCATCGAGCACATGCAGTTCATGGGCATCACGCGCGAGGCCGTGCTGTACTGGGGCGGCCGCCGCCCACAAGATTTGTACATGCACGACTGGGTGCAGGCCAAGTGCGCTGAAATGCCCCACCTGCGCTACGTGCCCGTGGTGTCCGACGCCCTGCCCGAAGATGGCTGGCGCGGCCGCACGGGCTTTGTGCACCAGGCCGTGCTGCAAGACCTGCCCGATCTGTCGGGCCACCAGGTCTATGCCTGCGGCGCCCCCATCGTGGTGGACTCGGCCCGGCGCGACTACCTGGCCGCCGGCCTGCCCGAAGAAGAGTTCTACGCCGACGCCTTCACCAGCGAAGCGGACAAGGCCGCAGGCTAAGAAAAGGCGGGTATCCCTTGCGCGCTCAGAACCTCATCCTGAAGCTCTCCAAAGCCACCCGAATGCCCCATCAAAATTGGCATTTGCGCTTTATCTATAAGGGATTTATGCTACTTTATTAGCAGCAAAAAGTCCAACAGGCAATCAGATGCACTGGCGCCCGTCGCGCCTAGCGTCTTTTGTTCACACTGCTTTCACCCATGCGAGGGCCAGCCTTATCGCGCCGCGTCGGCCACGCCATCGCTGGGCAACGCATCCAGCCCTTCATCTTCCGCCGGGGACGCTTGCACGCGAAAACTCTCGCTGGCCCAGGCCCCCAGGTCATGCAGCTTGCAGCGCTCACTGCAAAACGGGCGCCAGCGGTTTTCAGGCGCAAACACACTGGGTCCACCGCAAGCCGGACAACGCACCGTGCGGGCACTGGATGAGGAAGCGGCTGCTTTGCTCATGCGCACAGCGTCAATTCAAACGCAGCATCCTCGCGCGCGGTGTGCAGCTTGCCGTCGTCGCCGAGGCGGGTGAGCCGCACCGCCACCATGAGCCGGTTGCCACTGATTTCAGGCACCAGCCCAAGCGAGCCATCAATGCGCATGCGCAGCAACTGAAACGCGCGGCCAGACGACAAGGTCTGCTGAAAATAGCCCGACGATGCCATCACCTTTTGCGCCTTGCCCGCGTCACGCAACAAGTGCAGCAGCACCGCCACCGCCTGGGCCATGGGCACGAAAGAGGCTGTCCAGCGCTGCAAATCAGCCCGCCGCACAGCAGCCTGCTCGTGCTGCCAAGCATGGTATGCCGGCAAATCAAACCCGCAGGTGCCCCCTGGCATGACGGCACGGCTGCGCAGCCCCATCAGCCATTCGTTTTCCAGCAGGTCATGTCCTGGTTTGCTGTGCTGTGCGTTCAACTCGGCAAAGCATGTGTCCAGCCGCGCCAGCACGGCATCTAGCGAAGCCTCAGAAATCGCCGGGTTGCCACGGAAAGCCGAGAAGTGCGCCTTCTGCCGCTCCAGATCCTTCAACACGTCAGACTTTAAATCGGCGCGGCTCGTCGCTTCCATCACCTCGAACAAGGTCAACAACGCAAAGTGATGATCCACAGGCGCATCGCGCGGCATCAGCTGCCCCAGCCGACCAAAAAGATGCTCCAGCCGCAAGTAGGTGCGGGTGCGCTCGTTGAAGGGATACTCGTACAGAATCACGCGGGCGATGCCTTGCCTGATGGGACACAGCCACCGCTCACCTCCCAGTGAGCCAGACGGCCGCTGCAAACGCCCGCATCATAGCCCGAAGCGCAAAGCCGCCTCCTGCACCTGGCTGCGCAAAGCTGCCATGGAAACACCCGCACCGTTGAACAACACCGCATCGGCCGCCGTCAACCGCATGGCCCGGCTGGCCTGGACCGCCAAAATGGCCTGCACCTGCTCACGTGGCAGTTGATTGCGGGCCATTACGCGCTCAATCTGTGTCTCCGGTTCGCAATCAACCACCAGCACACCATCTACCTGGGCACGCCAGCGAGCCCCCGATTCCACGAGTAAAGGCACATCAAAAACAATCAGCCGCCCACCTGCCTGCATGGCCGCCTGCGCCTGACGCGCAGTTTCCTGTGCAACGATCGGATGGATGATGGCTTCCAGACGCTGGCGCGCCCCTGCGTCGTGATACACCAGCGCCCGCATGGCGGCACGATCCAGCGCGCCGTCAGGCATCAACACGCCAGTGCCGAACGCCTGGGCAATACCAGGCATGGCACCGCCACCAGCCGCCGTGGCCGCACGAGAAATGGCATCTGCATCCACCACCACTGCGCCAAGCTCAGCCAGCATGGCTGCCACCGTGCTCTTGCCACTGCCCATGCCCCCCGTCAACCCCAAGCGAAAAGGCATAGATTGTGCTGCTGACATGAAGAAAAAACGCTCGTTGACAGGCCTGTGTACCAGCACCAAAGACTTATAGCCCCACGGCGCGCAATATCGACTGCGGGCCAAACACCATGGCAGTCACCCCCCCCATGGCCAGGAAAGGGCCGAAAGGCACCACACCGCCCGCGCGCAAGCCACCGCGCAACTTCATCACCAGGCCCACCACCGCCCCAATGCCAGAGGCCATCAGCACAATCGGCACCAGCGCCTGCCAGCCAAACCATGCGCCCAACGCGGCAAAGAGCTTGAAGTCGCCGTAACCCATGCCCTCCTTGCCCGTCAGCAGCTTGAACACCTGGTACACCAGCCACAAAGACAGGTAGCCCCCCACGGCGCCCCATACGGCATCGGCCAACGGCACATGAATCCAGCCAAGCGCCGCAACCATCAGGCCAGCCCATACCAGCGGCAAGGTCAGGTTGTCTGGCAGCAACGTGGTGTCCCAGTCAATGAGCGTCAGCGACACCAGCACGGCCGCAAAGCCGCACCAGGCAAGAGCTGTGACGCTTCCCCCCCAACGCCAGACGCACCAGGCAAACAACGCGCCCGTGACCAGTTCTACAAGGGGATAACGCACACTGATGCCAGTGCCACAACTTGAACATCTGCCACGCAGTGCCAGCCAGCTCAGCACGGGCACGTTCTCATACCAGCGAATGGCGTGCCCACACTGCGGACAGCGCGAGCGAGGCACCATCAGGTTCAACCGGGGCAGTGCCGCCAGCCCGCTTTTCGCCTCCTGCGCGGCACGCGTCACCACCTCAGGCGTGGCCCGCCCCTCGCCAAACACCAGCTGCCATAAACCTGGTTCGCGCGGCGCGCTGGCCGGCGCATCCGGATCGTGCTCCGGCACGAGATTCAGCGCAATGCCCTCCAACCAGCTGCGGTACTCCATCAATGGCAGGCGATGAATCACCACATTCAGGAAACTACCTACCAACAGGCCAAAGCCCCCACCCCAAAGGGCCAAGACCCAACCATCCTCGATCATCAAACCACCTGGCCCAGTTTGAAGATCGGCAGGTACATCGCCACCACAATACCGCCAATTACCGTACCCAGGATCACAATGATGATGGGTTCCATCAGGCTGGACAGGCCCGCCACCATTTCATCCACTTCGGCCTCATAAAAGTCCGCCGCTTTACCCAACATGTGATCCAGCGCACCCGACTCTTCCCCAATCGCTGTCATTTGCAACACGATACTAGGAAACAGATTCACGTTGGTCATAGCCGCCGTCAAACTGGTGCCCGTGGCCACTTCATTTTGAATCTTGTCTGTCGCAATTTTATAGACCGAGTTACCTGCAGCGCCTCCCACCGAGTCCAGCGACTCCACTAAAGGAACACCTGCTGCAAACATGGTCGACAATGTACGCGTCCAGCGCGCGACGACCGATTTCTCCACCAAATCCCCAAAAATAGGAAGCTTCAGCAGCAAGCGATCCATAAACATCTGAACCCTCTCGCTTCGTTTCCAAGCCTGCAGGAAGAAATACCCCCCCCCACCTAGAGTGCCGAATATCAACCACCACCACTCCACAAAAAACTCACTCATCCCCATGACAAAAAGCGTTGGCGCCGGCAAATCCGCACCAAAACTTGAAAAAGCCTCCTTGAAGGCCGGGATCACAAAAATCATAATGATTGTCACCACGATGAACGCCACCACAATCACCGCAACCGGATACATGAGCGCAGACTTGATCTTGGACTTAATCGCCTCCGTCTTTTCCATGTAGGTTGCCAAGCGATCCAGCAGGCCTTCTAAGATACCCGCAGCCTCACCAGCCTCTACTAGATTACAATATAAAGCATTAAAATATAGCGGATATTTTCGAAAAGCCGATGAAAGAGAGGTTCCCGTCTCAACATCCGCACGAATGTCATTAAGCAGTTTAGTGACACTTGGGTTTGCGTTACCGCGCCCCACGATATCGAATGACTGCAAAAGCGGCACCCCCGCCTTCATCATTGTCGCCAGCTGACGCGTGAAAACAGCGATATCCTTGGGCTTGATCGCCTTGCCAGAACGCATGCGCCGCTTTTTGATCTTAGTCGCCAAAATACCCTGACGCCTCAGCATTACCTGAACCTGGTTTTCACCACCCGCACGCGTCTCACCGCGCACGATCCTCCCATTACGGTCCTTCCCCTCCCATTCGTAAACGAACTCTTTCATGCCCTTGGCGCCAGTGACTTGGGTTGCCATTTTTTTCTCGCGTATTAATATCAGGTTAAAATGTATTACTGATTTGTAACCGCCAAAACTTCTTCCAGCGAAGTGACGCCAATCCTTACCTTGTGCAGGCCTGAGTCTCGCAGCGAGCGTACACCTTCCTTGCGAGCCTGTTCAGCGATCTCCAGCGCACTCCCATCCGCCAGGATGATGCGCTGCATTTCTTCACTGATTGGCATCACTTCGTAGATGCCCACACGTCCTTTATAGCCATTATTGCAGGCTGCACAGCCCACTGGTTTATAAGGCGTCCAACTTCCGTCCAAATCCTGCTCATCAAAGCCTGCTTCAATAAGCGTCTCACGTGGAATGTCCACAGGCATTTTGCACTGCACGCACAAACGCCTTGCCAAGCGTTGCGCCGTGATCAAAATAACACTAGACGCAATATTAAAAGGGGCGATCCCCATATTGCGCATACGCGTGAGCGTAGTGGGCGCGTCATTTGTATGCAACGTCGACAAAACCAAGTGCCCCGTTTGAGCCGCCTTGATGGCAATATCCGCCGTTTCCAGATCACGAATTTCACCCACCATGATGATATCCGGATCCTGACGAAGAAATGCCTTCAGCGCAACAGCAAATGTCAATCCAGCCTTTTCATTCACGTTCACTTGATTGACACCTGGCAGATTAATTTCAGACGGATCCTCGGCCGTTGCTATATTTACCCCAGGCTTATTCAGCAAATTAAGACAGGTATAAAGTGAAACCGTCTTACCAGACCCTGTAGGGCCCGTCACAAGAATCATTCCATAGGGTCGCTCAATAGCCTCCAGCAAGCGCTGTTTTTCCTCTGGCTCATAACCCAATGCGTCAATACCAAGCTTGGCACTACTGGGATCCAGAATACGAATCACAATTTTTTCACCAAACAAGGTAGGTAGCGTGCTGACCCGGAAATCAATAACTCGGTCCGGACCAATTTTCAATTTCATTCGCCCATCTTGCGGCACTCGCTTTTCCGAAATATCAAGCCTGGAAATCACCTTGATACGCGATGCCAGCTTATCTTTGATCACCACAGGTGGGGAAACGATCTCACGCAGCTCACCATCGATGCGAAATCGAACCCGATAGTTATGTTCGTAAGGTTCAAAATGCAAATCCGATGCACGCATATTAAATGCATCCACGAGCATTTTATGCAGGAATTTGACAATCGGCGCGTCATCGGCATCCGTCTGCTCAGGCTCTGCATCCTCTACGGGCGCCGCCCCCAATGATTCTTCATCAAACTCAAAGTCCCCCTCCGACATGCTATCGATGGCATCGGAAATGGATTTGAAATGACTTTCAACAAGGCGTGCCAGCTTATCAAATTCGGCAATCACCCATTCCACGCCCATTTGCGTGGAAAATTTGATTTTCTCAGCCGCCTCATGATCGGATGGATCAGCAGTGGCAACGATGAGACGACCATTGCGCTTAGCCAAGGCCAACAGCCGATAGTTCAGTGAAAGCTTTGGATCAATTAAATCCTTAGGCAACTGCTGTGGATCCAGGGCATCCACATCCACCAACGGCGCAGCAAAGGCCTGCGCCAGGATATGCGCCACATCAGAAGCAGAGACAACCCCAGACTCGGCCAGCTCGGTGATGAAGTTCTTTCGCGAGGCCTTGGCTTTACGGTAAGCCTCTTCAGCCGTTTTTTGGTCAAGCTTTCCAGCCATCACCAGCGCACGGCCCACCCCCGGCAACACCGCAGAAGAATCCTTGAGAACAGAGTCAGCAACAGCCATGGAATGAAGAAGAAAAGACAACCCATCAGATCATCGCCGATAGGTGAAAACATGTAAATTGCAAAACTCCCTAATGTGTGCATCAATCGACATTTCACAGCACCCACAGGCAGCTGGCAAATTCCAACACACGCCAGTGTCATCAAAAAAAAAGAGGCCTGAAGGCCTCTTTTTGATACAACCAACCTACCGGCATGTACTGCCGGGGCCAGGTACATGCATCAGAAGTTGTGACGTACACCAACGCCGTAGTTGTTTTCACCATCAAAGCGCAGGAAAGCGCCGTAGAAGAAGGTGCGCTTGGACAGAGCGTATTTGGCCTCGAGCAGAGCGTTGGTGTACTTCTTGCCAGCAGCGTTACGCGTATCGCGGGTCACATCCAGCACCAAACCAAAGGTACCGACGTTAGCACCCACGCCCAGCCCCACACCACGGCGCGTATTGCCCACATGGTTATAGGAAGCAGCCAGAGCAAAGTTGCTGAAGCTGTACTTGGCACCTGCCTGGAAGTTGGTCTTATCAGTGACCTTATTGGCAGACAGACCCGCAGCGATAGGACCATTGTTGTACATCAGGCCGATATCCCAGGCATTCCTAGTCAAGCCCGAGTCGTTTTTGGACACGAAAGCAGCCGCAGCAGAGAAACCACCAAAGTTCGGCGTCACATAGGCGAAGGCGCTACTGGCACGCGCATCAATGCCAGCATAGCCGTAGGTGTTAGCGAGAACAGAGTAGTTAGCCGTACCCGTCAACTCATAGGTAGCAGTCACCAAGTGGCTAGGCGTCAGCTGGCGACCAAGCTTCAGAGTACCCCAGTTACCACCCAACCACACGTTGGCTTGACGACCCCAGAAGCCACCATTGTTACCACCATTGCTGGTGCCGCCTTCGTCCAGATCAATGCCGGTTTCGAACTGGAAGCCAGCCTTCAGGCCGCCACCCAGATCTTCCACACCACGCACACCCAGACGGCTGGTGCCATTGTTCATGGTGCTAGCGCTGGTGAATTGAGTCTTGCCGTTGTCATTGGTACCGGCATTCTTGATTCTGCCGATACCAGCATCAGCCACGCCGTACAGAGTCACAGAAGATTGGGCCATAGCAGCGCCAGACAAGCCCAGAACGGCCAAGGCGATGAGCGATTTTTTCATTGCAGGTTCTCCAAGGTTGATACAGGTCGCCGGGGCAATGACCGGGCAAACAAGGCCCGGCTGATCCGGCACAACCCCCCCAATCGGGAAGTTGCCTCTATTGCACCCAACATCGGGCCAACTTGCAAAGGTTTCCGACAAGTTTGCCTCCACAAGTGGCAAAACCGTTGGCTTGTTGCAACAAACCAGCGTAGCCAGGGGTCTGGCGCGCTGGGCGCCGGCCTTTACCATTGCGCACATGAGGGATATCACCGATCGATGGCTTGCAGCTGCCGATAGCGCGTTGCGCACCGTTTGGGCACGCCCGGGTGCATCTCGCCCCAACCCGGCACAGCAGGCACACGATGACCAGATGTTGTCAGAAGCCGACAAACGCCTGTCTGGAGCACTGATGCGGGTGAACCATGTAGGTGAAGTGTGCGCACAGGCTTTGTATGCGTCGCAGGCACTGATGACTCGTAACGAAGCCTTGCGGGCGCAATTGGACGCCGCCGCGCGCGAAGAAACGGATCATTTGGCCTGGACGCGAGAGCGTCTGGATGCGCTGGGAGATCGCCCCTCGATGCTCAACCCGTTTTGGTATGCCGGGGCTTTTGGCATTGGCCTGCTGGCTGGGCGACTGGGCGGCGATGCGATGAGTCTGGGCTTTGTGGTGGAAACCGAACGCCAGGTAGAGGCGCATTTGGCCCATCACATGCAGCGCCTACCCGCTGCGGACGCCGCATCGCGCGCGATTGTTGTGCAAATGAAACAAGATGAAGCCCGCCACGCAGAGGAAGCACTGCGCGCTGGTGGCAAACCCCTGCCCGCCCCCGTGCGCGGACTGATGCGGCTGGCCGCCAAGGTCATGACGGCCACAGCGCACCGCATCTGAAACACTCAACCCGCTTCGACCAGCTCGAATGAGGTGGTGATGTCTGCTGTCTTGCCCAGCATGATGGAAGCTGAACAGTATTTCTCATGACTCAGGGCGATGGCACGCTCCACAGCAGTGGCAGGCACGTCCTTTCCTGTCACGGTGAAGTGCATGTGGATGCGGGTAAACACCTTGGGATCTTCGGTCGCCCGCTCACTGGTGAGTTTGACGGTGCAGCCGCGCACATCGTGCCGACCACGCTTGAGAATGAGCACCACGTCGTAAGCAGAGCATCCGCCAGCACCTGCCAGCACGGCCTCCATAGGGCGGGGAGCCAGGTTCTGCCCGCCATTTTCAGGCTTGACCGCATCAGGAGCGCCATCCATGGCAATGATGTGGCCCGAACCCGTTTCAGCCACGAAACCCATGCCCGAGCGAGCGCCCGCCGCGCCTGTCCAACTGACCGTGCATTCCATGCTTTTTGCTCTCTTCTCCATGAACGAAAGTGACCCGCAAGCGTAGCGGATGCGCGACACCGGGCAAGTGCATGAGGGCAAAAGTCGCACATACCCCTATCGTCAGTGTTGCATCGCAGCAAAAACACACTGAACGGACGTGCTTTTCCCGTACACTGCTCGTCATGCGATGCCTTGATGGCACTGCGCCAATTGTCTCCTCCACCCCTTCAACAAGGTGGATTCAAGCCCCGGTCCTTCGGTCCGGGGCTTTTTTTTGGTTCTTCGCGGAAGTCCGGGGTTTGGCAAAAAGAAAAGGTTCTTCGCGGAAGTCCGGGGTTTGGCAAAAAGAAAAGCGGTGCTGACTC
>JAUNHQ010000122.1 GCA_030535425.1 Pseudomonadota bacterium
GGGCCATGAACAGCGCATAGCGCTTAGTATCTATCCAATCGTCCGGGATTCGACATCTAACGCATGGTGGGAGTCAAGCGTTCTACTGAATCGGCGCACGGCGCTAATAGTTTGGCTGCAGCCACGAAAACCTTGGCCAAAGCCTGTTGAGCTTGTCCACGATGCCGCCCAAGACAGCAGCGGCTGATGGTCAAGTGCAGCGCGTCAATCGGGGGCGATTGCCGCGGTTTACGACGCTGGGGTAGCGGCAAGAAAAACCAGCCGGCTGGGTGTGGCGCTGCCAAAGTCAAACACCTCGCGCGTAAAGGCCAGCAGCAGCGCCTGCCGTTGGTGCTGCCACACGGTGGCAGTGAGCGCGTGCAGCGCCGTGTCGCTGCGCTGCCAGCCGGTGCCCAAGGCCTGGGCGTAGTGTGCGCTGATGGCAGCCATGTCAGTGTGCGCGGGTGTTTGCAGCTCCAGCGTGGTGCGCAAAGGCGCGCCCATTTCCTGCGAGACGCGCCGGACCACGGGCAGCAGGTGACGGTAAAAGGCTTCGCCGGGCTGGCTGTTGCCCCAGGGCTGCTGGTGCAGGCCGGGGGGCAGGTTCTGCGCGATGTCGATCATGGCCTGCGGCTGGCAGCCGGCCAGCCAGGCAACCATCGTCATGGGTGCGATCAGGCACAACGTACGGCGCGTGATGAGGGGTGTAGGCAGCAGGCGGGAGTTGGGCACGGGCTTATGAAAGCCGTAGGTTGCGGGCGTTTTGGCCATGAATGCTTCGGTTGCATCGCAGTGGCTGCTTTGCACTGGTGGGGCACTATGTAAGGTGCTCGGAGCCTGCCGCACAAATCCTCCAGCCGCTGGGCTCAATTTGCCGGGGCGTTGTCACGGCGCAGCACGCCGTTGAGAAAGCCCGCCGTGATTTCCTGCACGCGCGGCAGGTTCAGCAGGGTGTGGGGTGCGCCTGGGATCACGGCGACGATGGATTGCGGGCTGCTTTTGAGTGCTTCGGCGCACGAGCCGCGTGCCTGCGGGTTGTCCAGCCAGGCGTTGGCGGATGAGAAGTACGGGTCAGCGCCGCTGATGACGTTCAGCACCGGCTGCTCGGGCGGGAAGGCGTTGCGCGGGTCTGCCACGAAGTAGTTGGGCTCGCAGCTCCAGGCAAACACCATGCGCGCGGCAAATGCCTGGCCGCTGTAGCGGGCCACGGGTACGGCGCCTTCGCTGGTGCCGGCCAGCACGAGCCGGCTGGTGTCGGCCCAGGGCGCGGCCTGGATGGCGGCCAGCGTGGGGGCGATTTCGCTGGCGCGCAGCGCGTGCAGGCGTTCGTAGCTGGCTTTGTCGATGGGCGATTTGTAGGTGATGCGTCCTGGCAGCGCGAACGAGTCGGGTGCCACGCTGGCAATGCCTTGCGTGGCCAGCCAGTGCTGCCATTGACCGATGGCCTTGAGGCCCAGGCCCGACGAGCCGTGCAAAAACAGCACCACTGGCACGCGGGTTTTGGCGCTGCGGGGTGCGTTGGCCCACTGGCCGGCATAGATGCCCGCGCCCGTGGCTTGCGCGGGCAGCACCACGGCGGCGTTTTGGACGAGGGCCTGCAGAGATTGCGGGGTGTGCGCCCAGGCGGTGCCTTTGACTTCGCCTTTGGGGGCGGCGCTGCTGGCGGGTGCATGGGGTGGCGTGCCGCAGGCAGACAGCAGGGCACAGGCGCCGATCAGGGCAGGGGCAAGGCAGGTGGAGAAAGTGCGCATGACAAGGGTCATATTTAAGGTCAAAAAGCGCCGTTTGCGCTTATATATAAAGCGCAAACAGCTATCGAAATAAGAGCATTCAATCCCCCAGCGCCGGGTAGTCCGTATAGCCCTTTTCACCGCCGCCGTAGAGCGTGTCTTTGTCCAGCGTGTTGAAGGGCAGGTTGCGGGCCAGGCGGGTGGCGACGTCGGGGGTGCTGATGAAGGCTTTGCCAAAGGCCACCAAATCGGCGTAGCCGCTGGCGATGGCGTCTTGGGCCAGGGCCAGGTCGTAGCGGTTGTTGACCATCCAGGCGCCTTGGCCGCCGGCCTGGCGGTAGGCGGCTTTCATGGCGGCGTAGTCGAAGGGGCGGCCTTCCACTTCGCGCGGGCCGCCGGTGGAGCCTTCGATGACGTGCACGTAGGCCAGGCCCAGGGGGGCGAGCTGGCGCATGAGGTAGGCGTACAGCGGCTGCGGGTCAGCGTCCACGATGTCGTTGGCGGGGGTGACGGGCGAGAGGCGTAGCCCGACGCGCTCGGGGCCGACGGCATCGGCCACGGCGCGGGTGACTTCCAGCATCAGCCGGGCGCGGTTTTCGATGCTGCCGCCGTAGTCGTCAGTGCGCTGGTTGGCGCCGGTTTTGAGGAATTGGTCGAGCAAGTAGCCGTTGGCGCCGTGGATTTCCACGCCGTCAAAGCCGCAGGTTTGCACGGCGTTGCGGGCGGCGGCGGCGTAGTCGTGGACGATGGGGGGGATTTCATGCCGGTGCAGCGCGCGCGGGGCGCTGGCGGGCACGAAGCCGGCGGTGCCGTGGGCGCGGTCGATGACGTAGGTGCGGGCCTGGGCGGCAATGGCCGAAGGGGCCACGGGGTCGGCGTTGCCCGGTTGCAGCAGGTGGTGCGAGATGCGGCCCACGTGCCAGAGCTGGCAGAAGATGTGGCCGCCTTGCGCGTGCACGGCCTGGGTGACTTTTTTCCAGCCGTCAAGCTGCTCGGTGCCGTACAGGCCGGGCACGTCGGCGTAGCCCTGGGCCTGGGGGCTGATGGCGGTGCCTTCGCTGATGATGAGGGCAGCGCCGGTGTCGGGGTTGGCGCGCTGGGCGTAGTAGCGGGCCATGAGGGGGGTGGGCACGGCGTCGGGGGCGCGGTTGCGCGTGAGCGGGGCCATGCAGATGCGGGTGGGCAAGGTGAGGGGGCCCAGGCGGGTGGGGGTGAACAAAGGGGTGGTCATGGGCAGAAAGATTCCTGGTGAAAAGCCGTGGCTTGGATTGTGCGGCAGGAAGTGGCTGTATCTGGCCGCCAAAGCTATTATTTATGTAGCTATAAATCCTTATGAAATGCGCGCAAATGGCCTTTTTGACTTGTGGTTTTTACCCCGATGCCGGGGCGGTGGCGCGCTCCAGCGCACCCAGGTAGCGCAGGGCGTGCTGGCCACCGTCGTCGCGCGGGCCGCACATGTCCAGGCTGGGGCGCAGCTGTTGGCAGACGGCAGGGCGCTGGGGCTGGCCAAACAGGCGGCAGCGCAGCGCCTCGTCCAGCTGCACGCAGGGCATGCCCGCCGGCTTGCCCTGCGGCATGCCGGGTATCGGGCTGCTGATGGAAGGGGCGATGCAGCAGGCGCCGCAGCCGGGGCGGCAGGCAGGGGGAGATTGCATGGCGCGCAAGAGTGGATGGCAAGGCGGCGCTGGCTTGTCCTACGTTTACGCGCGCGGGACAACCGATAGCCTGACAACGGCAAGGCCGCGAGGATAAGGCCAAGTGCTCCGGCGGGCCGCATATCGTGGCAAGTGCGCTGAGTGGGCACGCTTTACCAAGAGGAGATTTGCCATGCTGAAGTGGGCGGTGATTTTTGCCGTGATCGCGCTGGTGGCCGGGGCGCTGGGTTTTAGCGGCATCGCGGCGGGCGCTGCCGGTATTGCCAAGCTGCTGTTCGTGCTGTTTTTGGTGGTGGCGGCGGTGTTTCTGCTGCTGGCCATACTGGGTGGCAAAGCGATAAGCAAGCGCCTGTAGGCACGTCAAGCCACTGAAGAAGGCCCAGCGCATGTGAGAGGGCGTGCATGGGCGCTGGGCGCGGCAGCAGGGGCTTTTATGCGAATGCTGCCGCTTGTTTCATGCCTAGCGCGGCCTGCGTTCTGTTGTCAGAACCGATGGCGCAGGCCCACGGCGTAGCTGGTGCCGCTGCTGGCGCGGGTGATTTTGTCGTGCATCACGTTGGCGTACAGGTCGGTGCGCTTGGACAGCTCGTAGCCGTAGCCCAGGGTCAGGGTTTGGCGCTTGGCGTTCAGCAGGTGGTTGCGGGTGTGGGCATAGGCGGCGCGCAGCTTGCCCGCGCCGCCCAGGGGCACCAGCACACTGGCGCTGGCGGTTTTGAGCTTGGCGTTACTGACCTTGTTTTGGCTTTGGCCATAGGTCAGGTACAGCTTGGCGGCTTGCAGGTCGTAGGAGCCGCCGAGCATCCAGTTCGTGCGTGATGAGCCATCGGCATAGCGGGCGACGGTAGGGTTGCTCAGCTGCGTGCGCTCGTAAAAGGCGGTCAGGCCGATGGGGCCATTCAGGTAAATCAGGTTGCCGCCGTAGTTCTTGCCGCTGCTGCCGCCGTCGCGCAACTGGTATTGCAGCGTGGCGCTCAGCCCGCCCAGCAGCTTGGGCGTGGTGTAGGCGATCTGGCTGCCCCAGCCGGTGTCGGCCTGGGTGGTGCCGACCCACTGGGTGCCGTTGAACAGTGGCACATTGGCGTGCAGGATGAGCGGGGAAAAGGTGAAGGAGTCGCCAAAGGCGTTGAACAGCACGGTGGGCAGGAAGTTGGGCGCCATCCAGCGGCCCAGGCGCACGGTGCCCAAGCTGCTGGACAAGCTCAGGTTGGCGTCGCGCGACCAGAAGGTGTCGCTGTCAAAGCGGCCTTGCGCGCCGGTGGTGGGGCGCAAAAAGGAGGTGAGGGCAAAGCCGGCCTTGAGGCCGCCGCCCAGCTCTTCGGTGCCGGTCACGCCGATCCAGGAGGTGGTCATGCCGTTGCTGCCCACGGTGGTGCGGCGCTGGCCATCGCCGGCGAATTTCATGGCACCGGCGTACACATCCACCAGCCCCGACAGTTGCACCGTGCCTGACTGCGCCCAGGCGCTGTGGCTGGTCAGGGCCAGCCATGCGGCGGCCAGCCCGCTTGCCAGGGCCCGTGGGGTGGGGTGGTGTGTCATGGGTTTGTTCTCCTTAAAAAAACTTCCAGCTAGATCAAGACAGCTCTGCCAAGCCCTGCGGCCTGTGCGACCTTTGCGGAATGCACCAGGCGGGGGAGCAACCGTGTCAAGTTTTTTTATGCTGCCATGTTGTTCCTCCAAGGTTG
>JAUNHQ010000003.1:0-24809 GCA_030535425.1 Pseudomonadota bacterium
CCGTTACACCAGTTTCTTGAGCAGCTCTGCCTTCTTGGCGTTGAACTCCTCGTCGGTGAGGATGCCCTTGGCCTTGAGTTCGCCCAGCTTTTCCAGCGTGGCCATCACCTCCTCGGGCCGCACGCCTGCGGCGGCGGATGCGGCGGGCGGGGCGCTGCCTTGCGGGGCCAGGGCCGCCTGCATGTTCTGCGCCAGCACCTGGCCCATGGCTACGCCGGCGCCCATGCCCAGCCCGGCGCCGGCCAGGCCGCCCGCGTCGCCGCCGGCGCCCACGCCTTCGGCCATCTTGGGAATGGCTTGCGCGGTCTGGTATTGCATGAAGCGGCCCATGTCCTGCCCCACCATGCCCATGCCGATTTTCTGGTCCAGCACTTTTTGCAGCTCATCGGGCAGGCTGATGCTTTGCACCGTCATGGCCTCCAGCTTCAGGCCATAGGCCTGCATGGCGGGCGCCAGCGCCTGGCTGAGCGCCTTGGCAAACATTTGCTGGTTGGCCGCCAGATCCAAAAAGGCAACGCCGCTTTGCGCAATGCCGGTGGCAATGTGCTGCGTGATAAGCCCGCGCAGCTGCCCATCCAGCTCGGCCACGGTGTAGCGCTCGCGCGTGCCGGAGATTTCGGTGTGGAAGACCTTGGGGTCGGCCACGCGCCAGGCGTAGTTGCCAAAGGCACGGATGCGCACCGCGCCAAACTCGGCGTCGCGCACGGTGATGGGCTGCGGTGTACCCCACTTCTGGTCGATCTGCTGGCGCGTGCTGAAGAAGTACACGTCGCTCTTGAAGGGCGAGGCAAACAGCTTGTCCCAGTTCTTCAGGTAGGTCAGCACGGGCAGCGTCTGCGTGGTCAGCGTGTAGGTGCCGGGGCCGAATACGTCGGCCACCTGGCCTTCGTTGACGAACAGGGCCATCTGCGATTCTCGCACCACCAGCGTGGCGCCGTTTTGTATCTCCATGCCCGCCATCGGAAACCGCCAGGCCAGCGTGCCTTCGTCCTCCTCCGTCCATTGCAGGATGTCGATGAACTGCTTCTTGATGAAATCCATGAGCGCCATGGCCGGTGCCTCCCGCACGAAGTGGCTGGTTGAACAAGCCTGCCATATTAGCCATCAGGCGGGGCAGGCCCGGCCCTGACGGCTGCTTGCTTTCATGCCAAAAATGGCAATTGCGCGCATCCAGCAAGCGCAAGAAGCTATATAAAAAATAGCATACAGTGCCCATGGGGATGTGCCGGCTGCGCCACGCCAAAGCGGCGCTGTCCCTAAAATGGCCCGCCGTTTTTTCCCTTCACCCCCATCTTCAGCCTTTTGCCGCGCCTGCGCGCGGCCTTTGTTTTGCCAGCCGCTGCCATGACCACTGCCTCTGCCGCCCCCAACGCCGACCACGACAAACAAGCCCAGCTGCGCCGTGCCGCGCTGGACTATCACGAGCTGCCCGTGCCCGGCAAGATTGCCGTGGCGCCCACCAAGCAGCTGGTCAACCAGCACGATCTGTCCCTGGCCTACAGCCCCGGCGTGGCCGCACCGTGCGAGGAGATCGTGAAAGACCCCGCCGCGGCCTTTCGCTACACCGCGCGCGGCAACCTGGTGGGCGTGGTCACCAACGGCACCGCCGTGCTGGGCCTGGGCGACATCGGCCCACTGGCGGGCAAGCCAGTGATGGAAGGCAAGGCGGTGCTGTTCAAGAAGTTCTCGGGCATCGACGTGTTCGACATCGAGATCAACGAGAAAGACCCGGACAAGCTGGTGGAGATCATCGCCGCGCTGGAGCCCACGTTTGGCGGCATCAACCTGGAAGACATCAAGGCGCCCGAGTGCTTTTACGTGGAGCGCAAGCTGCGCGAGCGCATGAAGATCCCCGTCTTTCACGACGACCAGCACGGCACCGCCATCGTGGTGGGCGCGGCCGTGGTCAACGGCCTGAAGGTGGCGGGCAAGCGCATCGAGGACGTGAAGATGGTCGTCAGCGGCGCGGGCGCGGCCGCCTTGGCCTGCACGGGCCTGCTGGTCAAGCTGGGCGTGCGGCGCGAAAACGTGTGGGTGACCGACATCAAGGGCCTGGTCTACGAAGGCCGCACCGAGCTGATGGACGAGGACAAGGCCATCTACGCGCAAAAGACCGACAAGCGCACGCTGGGCGAGGTGATTGACGAGGCCGACATCTTTCTGGGCCTGTCCGCTGGCGGCGTGCTCAAGCCCGAGATGGTTGCCCGCATGGCCGCGCGCCCGCTGATCCTGGCGCTGGCCAACCCCAACCCTGAAATCCTGCCCGAGCAGGTCAAGGCCGTGCGCGACGACGCGCTCATGGCCACTGGCCGCACCGACTACCCCAACCAGGTCAACAACGTCCTGTGTTTTCCCTACATCTTCCGTGGCGCGCTGGACTGCGGCGCTACCACCATCACCGACGAGATGGAAATCGCCGCCGTGCGCGCCATTGCCGATCTGGCCCAGGCCGAGCAAAGCGAGGAAGTGGCGCGCGCCTACGCGGGTGAAAAACTCAGCTTCGGCCCCGAATACCTCATCCCCAAGCCGTTCGACCCCCGGCTGATGATGAAGATCGCCCCCGCCGTGGCCGAAGCCGCCGCCGCCAGCGGCGTGGCCCAGCGCCCCATTGCCGATCTGGCCGCCTACCGCGAGAAGCTGCAAACCTTCGTCTATGCCTCCGGCACCACGATGAAGCCCATCATCGCCGCCGCGCGCGCCGCCGCCAAAAAGCGCGTGGCCTACGCCGAAGGCGAGGAAGAGCGCGTGCTGCGCGCCGCCCAAATCGTGGTGGACGAGCGCATCGCCCGCCCCACCCTCATTGGCCGCCCGGCCATCATCGCCCAGCGCATCGAAAAATTCGGCCTGCGCCTGCAAGAAGGCCAGGACTACGACGTGGTCAACGTCGAGCACGACGAGCGCTACCGCGAGCTGTGGCAGACCTACTACCAGCTCACCAAGCGCCGGGGCATCACCGTGCCCATCGCCAAGATCGAGATGCGCCGGCGCCTTTCGCTCATCGGCGCCATGCTGCTGCGCCGCGGCGACGTGGACGGCCTGATCTGCGGCACCTGGGGCACCAACCAGATGCACCTGACCTACATCGACCAGGTCATCGGCAAAAAACCCGGCGCCTGCACCTACGCCGCCATGAACGGCCTCATGCTGCCTGGCCGCCAGGTCTTCATGGTGGACACCCACATCAACTACGACCCCAGCGCCGAGCAACTGGCCGAAATCACCATCATGGCCGCCGAGGAAATGATGCGCCTGGGCGTCAAGCCCAAGGCCGCGCTGCTGTCGCACTCCAACTTCGGCTCATCCAACCAGCCCAGCGCCGTGAAAATGCGCCAGGTGCTGGCCCTGGTGCAAGAGCAGGCGCCCTGGCTCGAAGTGGACGGTGAAATGCACGGCGACGTGGCCCTGGACGCCGCCCAGCGCCACGCCCTCATGCCCGACAGCCCCTTGAGCGGCAACGCCAACTTGCTCGTGCTGCCCAACCTGGACAGCGCCAACGTGGCCTACAACCTGCTCAAGGTGGCCGCCGGCGGCGGCATCGCCATCGGCCCGGTGCTGCTGGGCGCGGCCAAACCTGTGCATATTCTCACGCCCAGCACCACCGTGCGCCGCATCGTCAACATGACCGCCCTCACCGTAGCCGACGCCAACGCGCAAGAATAAGCCCCTTCCCAAAAAGTAAGCGCACGCCAACATCAGCAGCCACGCCCCTGGCCTGGCTGCTTGTTTTTTAGGCAAACGCTTGCTTTTTCAGGCTGCTTGCGGCACACTTGCGCGCTTGAATTTTCGGGTTAACCCGAGGGTTTGCCGAAAGGTGTATTTCATGTTGCGAACAGCGGCATCGCATGCTGTCCGGTCGCTTTTGGCGGTGTCGCTGCTGGCGTATGCCACGCTCCCCACGGGCGTGGCCCATGCGCGGGGGCCGCTCTCAAGCGCTGCACAAACCACCATCGCGGTGGCGGACATGCCCCGTCAGGGCCAGCGCACCTACGCGCTGATCTTGCAGGGCGGCCCGTTTCCCTACGACAAGGATGGTTCGGTGTTCGGCAACCGCGAACGCCTGCTGCCGCGCGAGCGGCGAGGCTACTACCGCGAATACACCGTGGCAACCCCCGGCTCGCGCGACCGCGGGGCGCGCCGCATCGTCTGCGGCGGCCAGCGGCCCACGCAGCCCGATGCGTGCTACTACACCAGCGACCACTACGCCAGCTTCAGGAAGATCGTGCCATGAAAGCCCGCGAACAGTTTCAGCCCGTACCGGCCATGGGGCCGGCCGGCAGCCCCTTCTTATTGACTCCAGAGAAAGCAGCGGAGATGGACCAGCCACTTCGTCAACCCCAGGAAGTGCCCCTCAAGGGCGTGCGCACCAACATCGTGCAGTCGATCCGCGCGCACCGCGTGCACGATCTGCAAGATGCCGCCGCCCAGTTGGGCCAGCATTTTCTCTATGCCAACTTGGCCGCCGCGCAAACCAAGCAGGACGTGCTGGAAATGATTGCCGCGCAGTTCACCTTTCCGGCGCACTTTGGCAAGAACTTCGACGCGCTGTACGACAGCATGACCGATCCGCTGCACAAAAGCGGCCCGCAGCCGGGCTTCATCGTGGTGCTGGAATCTATTCCCGCCACGGCCAAGTTCGACAAGGAAGCGCGCGAGCAGCTGCTGGACATCTTCCGCGACGCCGCCGACTACTGGAACGACCGCAAGATACCCTTTAGGTGTTTCTATTCTTTTCTGTAGCCCGTTCCGCACAAGCTGGCCAAGCGGAACGGGCGAACGAGGCCCAGGGCATTGCCGTTGGCGGCAATCCCGACACCACCGACGAGGAAGCCGGTGAAAAAATGCCCACCGACAAGCTGGTGGACATCAGCCCGCAGGCATTGCGCATGAGCAGCCCGTTCAACGCGGGCTACTGGCTCAGCGCAGCCTGATCTTTCACCGCTGCGGCCCGCTGCCAAGCCGGCCCTTTGCCAAAAAGCCCGCGCTTTCGCGGGCTTTTTCATGCGCCCGCGAATGACATGGCACGACGGCTCACGCCGCAAGGTAGCCAGAGGACAGCGCACTACATATCTCCCGCCGCAGGCATGATGATGGTGACCGACGGCGTCACTGTCGGGTTGATCGGCAAGGGCATAGGTCGCGGCGGTGGGGGCGGTGGCGGCGGTCGGCGAGGAAGGTTCTTGTAGGACACGGCCAGCGCCTGGCGTTCGCAGTCGCGTTGCGCCGCGTGACGTGCGGCCTGGCCATCGACACCGGCGGTCTGGCGCTTGCACTGGCGCTCCACCATGCGCTCGCCTTCGAATCGGCGCGACAGACAGGTGTTCAGCAGGCGTTGGTAAGCGGCCCGATCTTCTCCCCTGCCGCCTAGTTCACGCTCGCACAGCACCATGCGCGGGGGCATCAATTCGTCAGGCTGAATCAGCACGGTTGCAGTCGCCGGCTGGGACAGGGCGGGAGGCGCGGCGGCGCTGGCCGCACACAAGACGGCGCGAGCCAGCCAGTGCCGAGGCTGGGCAGCGGGGGGCGCGGTAAAGAGACTGGACATGTGAAAAAAAGTGCGCGCTCCAGGCAAGGCGCGCAGCAAATGGAAAAAGCGCGCGGACACAGCCCTGGCGCACGTCCTGGCCACTACGAGCAGCGCGTAGCCTATAGTGGCAGCCCTGCCCCGTCAGCACGCTTTGGCCATGTCACCCGATGTCACCCCCGGTTCCGATTCGCTACCTTTTCAGCAGCTTCAAGCAGAGGTGGTGCAAGCGCTGTCGGCCATCCTGCCGCCCGAAAGCTTGCTGTGGCAGCCCGAGCGCACCACGCCGTATGAATGCGATGGCCTGAGCGCCTATCGCCAGCGCCCGCTGGCCGTGGCCTTGCCCAGCAGTTACGAACAGATTCAAGAGGTGTTGCGAACCTGCCACCGCCTGGGCGTGCCCGTGGTGGCACGCGGCGCGGGCACGGGCCTGTCGGGCGGGGCCATGCCGCATGCGCGCGGCGTCACGCTGTCGCTGGCCAAGTTCAACCAGATCCTGCACATCGACCCGCTGGCGCGCACGGCCGTGGTGCAGTGCGGCGTGCGCAACCTGGCCATCAGCGAAGCCGCTGCCGCGCACGGCCTGTACTACGCGCCCGACCCCAGCAGCCAGATCGCCTGCACCATCGGCGGCAACGTGGCCGAAAACGCCGGCGGCGTGCACTGCCTGAAATACGGACTGACTCTGCACAACGTGCTGAAGGTGCGCGGCTTTACCGTCGAGGGCGAACCCGTGGAGTTTGGCGCCGCCGCGCTGGACGCGCCGGGCTACGACCTGCTGGCGCTGATCACCGGCAGCGAAGGCATGCTGGCCGTGACCACCGAAGTCACCGTCAAGCTGCTGCCCAAGCCGCGCCTGGCGCGCTGCATCATGGCCAGCTTTGCCGACGTGCGCCACGCCGGCGAGGCCGTGGCCGCCGTGATTGCCGCCGGCATCATCCCCGCCGGGCTGGAGATGATGGACAAGCCCATGACCGCCGCCGTGGAAGACTTCGTGCACGCGGGCTACGACCTGAACGCCGCCGCCATCTTGCTGTGCGAAAGCGACGGCACGCCCGAGGAGGTGGAAGAAGAGATCGGCCGCATGATCGACGTGCTGCAAGCCTGCGGCGCCACGCAGCTCACCGTGAGCGAAACCGAGGCCGAGCGCCTGGCCTTCTGGAGCGGGCGCAAGAACGCCTTTCCCGCCAGCGGACGCATCAGCCCCGACTACATGTGCATGGACTCCACCATTCCGCGCCGGCGCCTGGCCGACATCCTGCTGGCCATCGAACGCATGCAGAGCCAGTACGGCCTGCGCTGCGTCAACGTGTTTCACGCCGGTGACGGCAACTTGCACCCGCTGATCCTGTTCGACGCCAACGACCCCGACCAGCTGCACCGCGCCGAGGCCTTTGGCGCCGACATCCTGGAAACCAGCGTGGCCCTGGGCGGCACCATCACGGGCGAACACGGCGTGGGCGTGGAAAAGCTGAGCAGCATGTGCGTGCAGTTCAGCGACCAAGAGCGCGAGCAGATGCTGGCGCTCAAGCGCGCTTTTGACCCGCAAGGCCTGCTCAACCCCGGCAAGGCCATTCCCACCCTTCAGCGCTGCGCCGAATACGGCAAGATGCTGGTGCGCGGCGGCGCGCTGCCGCACCCGCAGCTGGAGCGGTTTTAAGCGTTTGGAATCCACTGGCCATGCCTGCGGACACGCCACTGCTTTTCCGGCTGCAAGGTATGCGCCGCCGCGTGCTCTACGTCAGCCTGTATGAGCTGATCGCCATTGCCATCGTCACCGCCACGCTGCTGCTGGCCACGGACGAAGGGCTGGGCAGCTCCACCGGGCTGGCGGTAGGCAGCTCGGCCATCGCCGTGGGCTGGAACCTGGTGTTCAACAGCCTGTTCGAGCGCTGGGAGGCCCGCCAGCCTACGCGCGGCCGCAGCCCTGCGCGCCGCGTGGCACATGCCATCGGCTTTGAGGGCGGGCTGCTGCTGTGGCTGGTGCCCTTTTTCGCCTGGTGGTTAAACGTCAGCCTGTGGCAAGCCTTGCTGATGGATGTGGGCCTGCTGGTGTTTTTCCTGGTCTATACCTTTGTCTTTACCTGGGTGTTTGACCGGCTGTTCGGTCTGCCTGCGGCAGCAGCAGGGTAGGGGCTGTTCCACTGCTTTTGCCCATGATCGATTTGACCGACATCCAGCAAGCTGCCGCCCGCCTGCGCGGGCAGGTGCTGCACACGCCCTGTGTGGAATCGCGCACGCTCTCGCACATTACCGGCGCGCAGGTGTTTCTGAAGATGGAGAACCTGCAATTCACCGCCTCGTTCAAGGAACGCGGCGCGTGCAACAAGCTGGCGCAGCTCTCGCCCGAGGAGCGTGCGCGCGGCGTCATTGCCATGAGTGCGGGCAACCATGCGCAGGGCGTGGCCTTTCATGCGCAGCGCCTGGGGCTGCGCGCGGTCATCGTCATGCCACGCTTTACCCCCGGTGTGAAAGTGGCCCGCACGCGCGGCTTTGGCGCCGAAGTGGTGCTGCACGGCGACACGCTGGATGCCGCGCGCGAACACGCCCTGGCCTTGGCCAAGGCGCAGGGTCTGGTCTTCGTGCATCCGTATGACGACCCCGCCATCATGGCCGGCCAGGGCACGCTGGCGCTGGAAATGCTGGCCGATCAGCCCGAGCTGGACACCCTGGTCGTGCCCGTGGGCGGCGGCGGGCTGATGGGCGGCGTGGCCACGGCGGCCAAGGCGCTCAAGCCAGGTGTGCGCGTGGTCGGTGTGCAGGCTGCGCGCTTTCCGGGCGCGGTCAACGCCGCCACTGGCAGCGCCCATCCGCAGGGTGACAGCACCATTGCCGAGGGCATTGCCGTCAGCGCCCCCGGCGCGGCCTGCCTGCCCGTGCTCAGGCAGTGCGTGGACGAATGGCTGCGGGTGGATGAGGGCGACATCGAGCAGGCCATCGTGCTGCTGCTGGAGATCGAGAAAACCCTGGCCGAAGGCGCAGGCGCCGCTGCACTGGCGGCCCTGCTGCGCGCGCCCGGTGCGTTCCGGGGTCGCCGCGTGGGGCTGGTGCTCTCAGGCGGCAACATTGACCCGCTGCTGCTGGCGGCCATCATCGGGCGGGGCATGGTGCGCTCTGGCCGGCTGGCGCGCGTGGTGGTCAACACCCGCGACGTGCCCGGCTCGCTGGCGCGCATCACCGCCTTGGTGGCCGAGTGCGGGGCCAATGTGCAGGAAATTCACCACCAGCGCGCCTTCACCCTGCTGGCCGCGCAGCATGTCGAGATCGAGCTGGTGCTGCAAACCCGCGACACCGCCCACGTGCAGGAGCTGCTGGCGCGCTTTGCCGCCGAAGGGCTGCACGCGCGCTGGCTGGCGCCGACGGAGGCTGCGGGACAAAGCAGCCCATTGAACACATAGCCAAAATGGCCATTTGCGCTTGATTGACAAGCGCAAGCAGCTATTAAAATAATAGCTTTAACCCACAGCCGATGCCACGCGGCTACTATGCCAGGCGTAGCGCCTGCGCACGGCGCTTTTTTGTGACCCCTGTTTTTTCATTGAAAGACTCCTCTGCCATGTCTGCCCTGCAAGCCCTGCAACAAGCCGCCGAAACCCGCCGCTCGGTCTATGCGCTGAACAAGCAACTGCCCATCCCTGCCGAGCAGGTGGTGCAAATCGTGGAACACGCGCTGCGCCACACGCCGTCGGCGTTCAATTCGCAATCGAGCCGCCTGGCCGTGCTCTTCGGTGCCGAGCACGAGACACTGTGGGACATCACGGCCGATGCGCTGCGCCAGATCGTGCCGGCCGAGGCGTTTGCCCCCACCGAGGCCAAGCTCAACGGCTTCAAGGCCGCTGCGGGCACGGTGCTGTTTTTTGAAGACCAGCGCGTGGTCAAAGACCTGCAAGCGCGCTTTGCGCTGTATGCCGAGCACTTTCCCACCTGGGCGGGCCACAGCGACGCCATGCACCAGTACGCCATCTGGACGGCGCTGGCCGCCGCTGGCGTGGGCGCCAACTTGCAGCACTACGCGCCCGTGATCGCCCCGCAGGTGGCTGCGGCCTGGCATGTTCCCGCCGACTGGACGCTGACCGCCCAGCTGGTGTTTGGCGGCGTGGCCGCTGCGGCGGGCGAGAAAAGCTTTGCTCCGCTGCCCGAGCGCCTGCGCGTGCACGGCCTGTAAGCCTGCCTGCCCGCGCGCGCGGGCAGGCGGCTTGTTCCGCCAGGCTCAGCGCAGCGGCTGCATCACGCGCAGCAGGCGGTCAGGCTCGCCTTGCTGCGCAATGCCGATCAGGCGCGCGGCCACGTAGCTGTTTTGCGAATCAGGCTCCAGCGCGGCAGTGACCAGCCCGGCCAGGGGCTGCGCCAGGCTGACGTACCAGCCGCCGGCGGGCACACGCACCTGGGCCGGCTGCAAGTCCACCTGGGCTTTGACAATGCCGCCCGCATCGCGGATGGCGCCCCGCCCGTCCTGGCGCTGGCCAGTTTCCACGTTTTTGAACAGGTAGCGCTCGGCCTGAATGGCGCGGGTGCGCGCCAGGGGCTGCACCTGCACGCCCAGCGCGCGCAGGGTGTTCACGGCCTGGGTTTCACCGGGGGCCAGCCAGTAGCCGCAGGGGCGCGCGCGGCTTTGGGTGACGCGCAGGGCCAGCGATGAGCGCCACTGCACGGGCACGTTTTTGTCGGCCCCGGTGTCGGCGTCGATCAGGGGCAGCTCGCGCTGCTCGGGCGTTTGGCTGGCGGCCACGGCGATCTCGCCTTGGCAGGCCTGGGCCACGGTGGCGCGGTCGGCCGCCTGGCGCAACGCCAGCAGCTCGGCGCCGCGCGCGGCCACTTGCTGGGCCACAGCCTGGGCGGCCACCACTTGGCCGTGCACGCGGCGGTCCAGGTGCTGCTTGCCCAGGCCAATGCCGCGCGTTTCCAGCAGCAGGCTGACGGCGTGGCGCAGCCCGCCGATGTTGCGCCAGGTGTCGGGCTGCACGCCGCCCATGGCCACGGGGCTGTTGGGGTCGGCCGAGGTGGTGTGGTACCAGTATTCGCTCAAGCCTTCGGCCTGCACGGCCTGGCGCATGGCGGGCAGCAGCACGTCCTGGCCCAGCCGGGCCAGGCCAGCATCGAGGTTGGCGGTGGTGGCCGATTGCAGCAGCACGTCGTGCTTGGTCCAGGCCTTGAATTTGCTCACCCAGCGATCGCCTGCGGTGTATTCGTGCAAGTCCAGCACCACGTGGGGGCGGTAGCGCGTGGCCACCTGGGCCATCACGCGGGCTTCGGGCGTGCGCAGCAGCAGGTGGTCGCGGTTGAGGTCCAGCCCGTCGGCGTTGGCGCGGGTGAACAGGGCCGCGCCGTCGGGGTTGGCGCGGGGCAGGGCCACGATGTTGATGGCGCGCAGCAGCTCGGCGCTTTCAGGCGCGCTCCAGCGCTCCAGCAAGACCAGGGCAGCTTCGCCCGTGGCGGGCTCGTTGCCGTGCTGGTGGGCCACCAGCAGCAGGGTGGGGCGCTCGGGCCGCCAGCGGCCGCCTTCGGCCAGCAGCACCACAGGCAGGCTGCGGCCTTGCACGCTGGTGCCGGCGCTTTCAAGCCGCACGCTGGGGCGCTCTTGCAGGGCTTGCAGGCGGGCCATCATTTGGGCGTGGCTGGTGAAGTCGCTTTGCCAGGGGGAAAAGCCGGGGGTGTCGTAGCGGTGCGCGATGGCGGGAAAGCGCGCGGCCACGGCGGCGGGCTGCACTTGCACCTTGGCGGGATCGTACTGGGCCTGGGCGCTGGCGGCGGCCAGCAGGGCCAGGGCGGCGGCCAGGGCGTGCAGGCGGGGGCGCCAGGGGGCTGGGGAAAAGCGTACGGGGAAAGGGTGCGTCATGAGTGGCGGCTCCTCAATCAATGTGTGTCAAAAAACCAAAGCGCGCAGCATGCCACGCCTGAGGAGTGCGCCGGCGCTCAGTCACCCGCCAGCACGCGCGGCGCGGGGCTGTGGGCCGGGTTGAGCGAAGGGTCTTGCAGGGTCAGCCCGGCCCGGATGGGCGCAGCCGGCGCGGCCAGCAGGGCGTGCAGGTAGGGCGGCACGGCCAGCAAGGCGTGGTGTGTGGCACCGCTGTAGAGCTTGAGGCCGTGCAGGCCCAGTGCGCCGATGCGGCGGTCTACCTCGGCGGCGCTCAGGGTCAACGGGTCCACGGTGTCTGACGCCACGGCCATGGCCCACAGCGTGCCATACAGGGGCACGTATTGCAGATAGGGGCGCACAATGGGAAAGGCCGTCTTGACAGAGGCCACGATGCGCGCGAGCGTGTGCGCGCGATGGATGGGCGACTGGATGTGCAGCGACAGCACGCCGCCGGGCGCCAGGCGCTGGCGGCAGGCAGCGTAGAACTCGGCCGTGTAAAGCTGCACGGCGGGGCCGCAGGGGTCGGTCAAGTCCAGCACGATCTGGTCGAAACGCTCGCCATCGTCTTGCATGACCCAGGCGTGGCCGTCGCCGATGTGCAGCGCCAGTCGCGCGTCGTCAAATGCGCCCGCGTGCAGCGTGGGCAGCCACTGGCGCGCCATGTCCACCACGTCCGCGTCCAGCTCCACCATGCGCACGTGCCGCATGCGGCGGTGGCGCAGCAGCTCGCGCGCGCTGCCGCCGTCGCCGCCGCCGATGACCAGCGCGCTTTGCACCGCGCCGTGGCTGACGGCAGGCAGCTGCACCATGGGCTCGTGGTAGAAAAATTCGTCGCGCTCGCTGGTCATGAAGCAGCCGTCGATGCGCATGGCGCGGCCAAACAGCGGCGTGTCCAGCACCTCAATGTGTTGCAGCGCGCCGCGCCGCTGGGCCAGCACGCGGCTGGCGCGCAGGTAAAAGCCGAAGTCGGGCGACAGCGCCTCGGCCACGAAAGGGCTGTGCGCCTGGGGCGCAGGCGCCGCACTCATGCGCGCTCGACGCGGTGCAGGTGCGGCTCGGCCGGGGCGAAGGCGGCCATCACCGTGTCAAACAGCTGCTGCGCGCTGGCGCGGTTGTCGGTTTGGTAGCTGCACACGTACACGTCCAGCGTCACGTAGCCGTCTTCCGGCCAGGTGTGGATGGACAGGTGCGATTCGGCCAGCACCACGACGCCGGTCACGCCCGCACCTTCGCCAAAGCTGTGAAACAGCGCGCCCACAGCGGTCAGGCCCGCCGCCTGCACGGCCTGCTGGCAGATGTCTTGCAGATACGGGGCATCGTGCATCAGGCGCGCGTGGCAGCGGCAGCCGTGCAGATCGCCCATCAGGTGCAGGCCCGGTGCCTTGCGCGCCACGGGGCGCAGGCAGGTCATGCCCGGCACGGGCCGGGCGGGGCCAGCGGCCACATCAGATGAGGCGGGGGCCGGGGCCCTTGCCGAACGTGGGGTGGTGTGCAGCGTCTGCATGCCCGTCTCCATGGTCAACATCAGGTAGCGGCGGCGCGGGGCACGGCGTGCCCGTTGATGCGCGGGGAGCTGGCCATTATCCAGGGCGTGTTCTGGGGTGCCTTGCCCGCCCTATCATGCCGGCATGGATGACATCGTCAGGCAGGCCATGGCCAAATGGCCCAACGTGCCCCATTGCCACGGCTGGCTGGGGCTGGATGCGCGCGGCAACTGGTGGCTGCGCGATGCGCAAGCGCAGGCGCTGGGCGGCTTTGCCAGCGGCGTGCCGGGCGCGAAGGGCTCGCAGGTGCGGCACGAGAAGCTGCTGGACTTCATCCAGCGCAATTACGAGGCCGATGCAGCGGGGCAGTGGTTTTTCCAGAACGGCCCGCAGCGTGTGTATGTCGAGCTGGAAGCAGCGCCCTGGGTCTGGCGCGTCAGCGAGGACGCAGCCGTTGCCGCGCATGACGGCCAGGCAGCACACGTGCAGCAGGTGCTGCTGGATGAGCAAGGGCGTGTGTTTCTGGCGACCGACAAGGGCTTTGGCCTGGTTCACACACAGGACATGGCCGCAGTGGCCGACACTGTGCAGGCAGGCCGCTGGCAGCCCGAGCCGGTGCGCTTTGCCGAGCTGCCGGCGCGCTTTGGCTACGTGCTCAGCCCGCAAGCCCAGGCCCGGCAAGCTGGCGCAGGCTAGTTTCGGGGCACAAAAGCTTCATAAAGAAAAACGGCATTCGCGCGCTATACACAAGGGTTTTAAGCTATATAAAATATAGCATCTCTGTTGCTGCCATGCGTGCCGCAAAGCCCGCGCATGTAAGCCGGCAGGCACGCGGCCCGGTGTGCCAGAATGGCCGCACGCCCTCCCCGTTTGCCCCTTGCCCTGCGACAAAAGGCACGCCGACATGGTTCCGCACCTGAGCACGGCCCTGACCGGCCCCATCAACGAACTGGAGCAGCGCATCCTGGATGCCACGCCCGCGATCGAGCGCTGGCTGCGGCTGGAGTGGATGGAGCACACCCCGCCGCTGTATGCCTCGGTGGACCTTCGCAACGCCGGCTTCAAGCTCTCTGCGGTGGATACCAGCCTTTTTCCCGGTGGCTGGCACAACCTCTCTCCCGACACCCTGCCGCTGGCCGTGCAGGCCGCGCAGGCGGCCATCGAGAAAATCTGCCCCGAGGCGCGCAACCTGCTCATCGTGCCCGAAAGCGGCAAGCCCGGCAGCTTCTACCTGGCCAGCCTGGCGCGGCTGAAAGAAATCTTCACCATGGCCGGGCTGACCGTGCGCCTGGGCTCCATCGACCCGGCCCTGCGGCGCAGCACCGCCTGCCCCCTGCCTGACGGCGGCCAGCTCACCCTGGAGCCTGCGCAGCGCAGCCGCACCCGCCTGGGCCTGAAGCACTTTGACCCCTGCACCATCTTGCTCAACAACGACCTGGCTGCCGGCGCCCCCGGCATCCTGGAGGATCTGCACGAGCAATACCTGCTGCCGCCGCTGCACGCGGGCTGGAGCGTGCGCCGCCACAGCCGCCACGCCCGCTGCCTGGAAGAAGTGAGCAAGCGCTTTGGCAAGCTGCTGGGCATCGACCCCTGGCTCATCTACCCCTTCAGCGGCGTGGCTGGCGGCGCCAGCGCCCACGCCCGCCGCGAAGCCGTGCAAGCGCAAACCGATGCGCTGCTGGCCAAGGTGCGCCGCAAGTACAAGGAATACGGCATCGCGGCCAAGCCCTATGCCGTCATCAAACCCGACCAAAACACCCCCGGCAGCGCCCTCATGCAAGCCGTCGTGCGCGATGCCAGGGACGTGCAGGCGCTCGATGCCCTGCCCGAAGGCGATCTGCTCATCCAGGAAGGCGTGCCCACCCGCGAACGCATGCACGAAGCCGTGGCCGAGCCCGTGGTCTATACCATCGACCGCTACGTGGTCGGCGGCTTTTACCGCGTCCACGCCAGCCAAGGCAGCGGCGAGCGCCCCAGCCCGCCCGGCGCGCACTACGTGCCCCTGGCATTTGACGGCAGCGCCCAGCTGCCCCGCCCTGGCGCGCAGGCAGGCGCCGTGGCCCCCAACCGCTTTTACATGTACGGCGTCATGGGCCGCCTGGCCTTGGTCGCCGCCAGCCACGAGCTGGAAGCGACGGACCCCGACATGCAAGAACCGCCCGGCTGACACCCGTCAGCCCGGTCAATGGTCAAGCGCAAAAAAGGCCATTCGCGCTTTCCACGTAAAGACTTAAAGCTATACAAACCATAGCTTACTCTTTTGCCGGCGGCGCCACAGCCGCGCCCTGCACGCCGTGGCGCTGCATGGCCTGGGCCACCAGGCCTGTGGCCTTGGCCTGCTCGACAAACGCGGCCAGCGCGGCGCGCGCGGCCTCGCCCCGGCTGGCGGGCAGGCCCATGGCCTGCTGAATGACCATGAAGCGCCCCGGCAGCAGGCGCAGCCCGCCCAGGCGCGCCGCATCGGCCTGCAACTGCTGCTTCACACCGGCGGCCACGTCGGCGCCCGTTTGCAGAAAGTGCGGCACCACGGCAGGCGAGCTGGGCGCGCGCTCGATATGGGCGCTTTTCAGCTCGCGCGTGAGAAACAGGTCATACGCGCTGCCCTGCCCCACCGTCACGCGCAGGCCAGGCGCATCCACCTGGGCGTTGTCCGTCAGGGGCGAATCCTGGCGCACCAGATAGGTGCCCTCAATCAGCACATAGGGCGCGGTAAAGCCAATACCCTCGCCGCGCAGCGGATCGATGGCGAAGAAACCCACGTCAGCCTGGCCCGCACGCACGGCGGCCACCGAGTCCTTGGCGGTGTCAAACACCACCAGCTCGCAACCCATGCCCAGGCGCTGGGCCAGCGCGCGCGCCAGGTCGATGGACACGCCCGCCGGCTGGCCCGCCGCATCGCGCCCCGCCAAAATGGGATTGCCCAAATTGATGCTGGCGCGCAGCACGCCAGTGGGGGCCAAGGCGGCAGCCAGGCCGGGGGCAAAAACGTCAGTCGTCATAGTCAACACAAGCTCCTTGCAAAACGGCGCGGCTTGGGCGGCGCGCAGGCATTTTGCCCAAGCGCGCATTGCAAATAGACAGCTTGGCCGCACATGCGTCATCATGAACGCCATGGGCAGCCCTGGCGCCGCCCGTCCCTTTTTCCCCACCCAAGCGCATGCAATTCAAGGACTACTACCAAATACTGGGCGTGGACAAAAGCGCCACGCAGGACGACATCAAAAAGGCCTACCGCAAGCTCGCGCGCAAATACCACCCTGACGTGAGCAAAGAGGCCGACGCCGCCCAGCGCATGGCCGAAGTCAACGAGGCCAACACCGTGCTGGGCGACCCCGAAAAGCGCGCCGCCTACGACACCGTGGGCGCACAGGCCTGGGCCGCAGGCGCGCGCTCGGGCGATGACGTGCGCCCGCCGCCGGGCTGGAACGAGGGTTTTGACTTCTCCCGCGCGGGCGGGCCGGAGGGCTTTCACGCCCACTTCAGCACCGGCAGCGATGGCGGCGACTACAGCGAGTTTTTCGAGCAGATGTTCGGCCAGGCTGCCCGCGCGCGGGCGCAATCGCGCGCCAGCGCCCGCAGCCAGGCGCCGCTGCGCGGCGAAGACAGCCACGCCCGCATCGAGCTGGCGCTGGCCGATGCCTACCACGGCGCCGAGCGCGCCATGCACCTGCGCAGCACGCGCGTGGACGAGCAAGGCCGCCTGGTGCCCGAAGACCGCACGCTGCACGTGAAGATTCCGCGCGGCGTGAAAGAAGGCCAGCTCATTCGCCTGGCCGGCCAGGGCGGCCCCGGCCTGAACGGCGGCCCGGCGGGCGATGTGCTGCTGCAAGTGCATTTCCGCCCCGACGCGCGCTGGCGCATTGACGGGCGCGACGTGACACAAACCCTGCGCATCACACCGTGGGAAGCCGCGCTGGGCGCCAGCGTGCCCGTCACCACGCCCGATGGCGCCACCGTGGAAGTGAGCGTGCCCCCCGGCTCGGGCAACGGACGCAAACTGCGCCTCAAAGGCCGGGGCATTCCGCACGCCAGCGCCCCGGGCGATGTGTACCTGGAGCTGCAAGTGGCCGTGCCCGGCGCCGTGACCGATGCGCAAAAAGCCGCCTGGGCCGCGCTGCGCGAGGCCTACCCTGGCTTTGACCCGCGCAGCGCCTAAAAGCCCCCGCCTTTTTGGAGACTTCCCCGATCATGGCCACCACCACCACCTCCTCCATGCCCGCCATCACCATCGAACACGTCGAGCTGCTGGACGATGCCGCCCTCAGCCCCCATGACCTGGCGCGCGGCTGCCGCATGACACTGGAATGGGTGCACACCCATGTCGAAGCGGGTGTGCTGCAACCCCACAGCGGCCAGGCCGCCGCCGAATGGCGCTTTGCCAGCGCCACACTGCTGCGTGCGCGCCGCATCGCCCATTTGGAACAAGCCTTTGACGCCGATCCGCAACTGGCCGCACTGGCAGCCGACCTGATGGAAGAAGTGGCCCGGCTGCGCCAGCAACTGGCACAGGCCACCAGCACCGACTGAGGGAAAAGCCCGCCATGCCCGCTCAGCGCGGGCATAACGGTTTCCAGCCGCTGGCGGCCCCCATCCACCCCACCCGGCGCGCGCCACCTCTCACCGCATCACCATGCCATCATGGCGGGCAGGCATAAGCTATATTTAACATAGCTGAAAGCCCTTACCAAACGCGCGCAAATGGCCTTTTTGACTCATAAAACCTTTGCCCTGACGCCTGCCGTGGCCGCCCTGCTGGCTCTCGTGGCCGGCGGCGCGCAGGCGCTGGCGCTGGCCGATCCGTGGACGGGCCAGGCGCGTGGCTGGCTGCAAGTGCTCAGCCTGGCGGCCCTGGTCTGGCTGCTGCAGCGGGCGCAAGGCAGCGCCGCCAGCGCCCGCGCCGCGGGCTGGCGCGGGCTGTGGCTGGGCTGGCTGTTTGGCCTGGGCTGGCTGGCGGGCACCTTTTGGTGGCTGTTCATTTCCATGCACACCTATGGCGGCCTGGCCGCGCCGCTGGCCGTGGCCGCCGTGGGGGCGCTGGCGGGCTTTCTGGCGCTTTACTACGCCGCAGCCTGCATGGCTTTTGTGCTGCTTGCGCCCCATAGACCAGCGCGAGCAGCTCTCTTTTTTGCAGCACTTTGGACCTTGGCCGAGCTGTGCCGGGGCACCTGGTTCACCGGCTTTCCCTGGGGCGCAGGCGGCTATGCGCATGTGGATGGGCTGCTGGCAGCGCTGGCGCGCTACGTGGGGGTGTATGGCATAGGCTTTGTGGCGGCGCTGCTGGCAGCCTTGCTGGCGCAGGCCCACCGCTGCCGGCCTGCGGCGGCACCCTTTTTGACCGTGCTGGGCGCGCTGGCCGTGCTGGGCTGGGCCCAGCCCGGCGCCTCATCGCCTGGGCAGCCGGCGCTGCGCATGGACGTGGCGCTGATGCAGGGCAACATCCCGCAGGACGAAAAGTTCGTGCCCGGCACGGGTGTGGCCGATTCGCTGCGCTGGTACGGCGAGCAGTTACAGGCCAATCAAGCCCCGCTCATCGTCGGCCCCGAAACCGCCCTGCCTCTGCTGCCCAGCCAGTTGCCCGAAGGCTACTGGGACGCGCTGCTGGGGCGCTACGCGGGGCCGGATCAAGCCGCGCTGCTGGGCGTGCCGCTGGGCGATGTTGACGTGGGCTACACCAACGCCGTCATCGGCCTCAAAGCCGGCCAGGCCCAGCCCTACCGCTACGACAAGCACCACCTGGTGCCCTTTGGCGAATTCATCCCGCCGCTGTTTCGCTGGTTTGTGCGGCTGATGAACATTCCGCTGGGTGACTTCAACCGGGGCGCGGTGGGCCAGCCTTCGTTCGCATGGCAGGGCCAGCGGCTGGCGCCCAATATTTGCTATGAAGACCTGTTTGGCGAAGAGCTGGCCGCGCGCTTTGCCGATGCGGCCACGGCGCCCACGGCGTTTGTCAACGTCAGCAACATCGCCTGGTTTGGCGACACGGTGGCCATTGACCAGCACCTGCACATCAGCCGCATGCGCGCGCTGGAGTTTGAGCGCCCCATGCTGCGCGCCACCAACACCGGCGCCACGGCCATCATCGACCACCGGGGCCACATCACCCACCAGTTGCCGCGCCTAAAGCGCGCGGTGCTGCACGGCCTCTTTGAAGGGCGCGCGCACCTCACCCCCTTTGCCCGCTGGGCCGCGCACGCGGGCCTGTGGCCGCTGTGGCTGGGCTGCGCGCTGCTGGTGCTGACGCTGCGCAGGCGCAAAAAAGCCGCGCCCTGATCGCTCGGGACGCGGCGGACGGCTTGAAGACTTAACGGGCTTTACGGCTTGCGACGGCGCAGGCGGCGGGCACCCAGCCCCGCCAGGGCTGCACCTGCCAGCAGCAGCGCCCAGGGGTTGTCAGCGGGCACGGCCTGCACGGTGCTGGGTGCGGCCTGCGGCAAACAGGTGGCGTTCAGCGTCACCTTGGTGTACACGCCCATGGGGCCATGCTCAGGCGGGTTGCCAACCCCATTGGTGTCGGGAAGAACGGTGGCAAAGTGCTCCGCATTGCTGATGCGCAGCAACAACTGGTTGGCGCCCGTGGTCCAGGGCAAGGTCACATTGGTCGGAGTGCTCAACACACCGTGATTGCCCCCTCCAATGTAGGACGCACCGCCAAAGGTGCCTGCGGGCGGCGTGCCGGCATTGACCAGCCCCACGTCGTGGTAGTAGTTGTCTGCCGTGCGCTCAAAGCTGGCGGTGATGGTGCTCAGATCGATGCGGGGATCCACCGTGATGGCGGGCGAGCGGAAGTCAAAGCGCGAACCCGTGGGGGTGGGATACATCGGCAGCGTCGTCGGGTCGTCCGGGGTCAGCCAGGTGCCTGGGTTGCCCGCAGCGGCCGGGTTGTACCAGGCAGCGTGCTGGTAAGCGCTGTTGGCGTTTTCCCATGCAGTGGCATTCATTTCCTTGAATGTCCAACCTGGACCCGTGGCCACTACCAGCGTGGTGGCCGGGCCGGCAGCCGGCGTGGGGCAAGCCAGGGTAAGGGCCGCCTGCGCCTGGGCGGCAGTAGCCGTGCCCGCCAAAACCACTACTGCCAAGGCGTGATGCACAAAAGAACGTGTCATTGAAAAACCTCCTTGAATGACTTATGGATATATATGTCAGCCTTGCGCCGCCTGCGGCAGCCCGGCTCGGCGGGCGCCTGGCGCAAGCGCGCGGCACGTGGCGGAGTGTAACTTTGCCCCCCTTTGTCTCAGGCACAATCGGCGCCGCTATGGCTGAATCCTTTTCCTACGACCAACTCATTGCCTCCGGCGAGGGGCGCCTGTTCGGCCCCGAAGCGGGCCGCCTGCCGCTGCCGCCCATGCTGATGTTCGACCGCATCACCCACATCGACGCCGACGGCGGCGCGCATGGCCTGGGCCGTATCGAGGCGGAGCTGGACGTCAAGCCCGAGCTGTGGTTTTTTGCCTGCCACTTTCAGGGCGACCCGGTCATGCCCGGCTGCCTGGGGCTGGATGCGATGTGGCAGCTCATCGGCTTTTACCTGACCTGGCTGCGCCTGCCGGGGCGCGGGCGGGCGCTGGGCGCGGGCGAGGTCAAGTTCACCGGCGAAGTCGGCCCCCAGGTCAAGCTGGTGCGCTATGAAATCGACATCAAGCGCGTCATCAAGCGCAAGCTGTGCATGGCCATTGGCGATGCACGCCTGCTGGCCGATGGCAAGGAAATCTACGTAGCCAACGACCTGCGCGTGGGCCTGTTCCTGCGCGAAGGCGACACCCCCGCCGCCTGAGAAAGCAGCGGCACCTCGCAATACAAAAACCATAGCGCGCAGCGCTTGTCTGGCGCGCGCAAATGGCCTTTTTGACGCCCAACGTTTTTTGATGCCAACGGGCCCTGGGCGGTTTTTCCCTTCTCCCAGAAAAAGAGAGGGGCTGCAAAACCGGACTGGCCCTTGCCCTGCCTCTTTCTCAGCCATGCCCACGGCAGACAGGCATTGAGGCACGGGCTTCACCGGGCGCGCCAGGGCTTTCGCCACAGGCCGCAGGGCGGTGAAACCCCTCGCCACCATGGCGCGCCCATAAAATCCTGGGCTTTGCCCATTTTTGCCCTGGCACGCCCTGGCCGCGTGCAGCGCGCTGCCATGCTTACTTTCCAGCAAATCATCCTCACCCTTCAGCAATACTGGGCGACCCAAGGCTGCGCCCTGCTGCAACCTTATGACATGGAAGTGGGCGCGGGCACCAGCCACACCGCCACCTTCCTGCGCGCCATCGGCCCCGAGCCGTGGAAAGCCGCCTACGTGCAGCCCAGCCGCCGCCCCAAGGATGGCCGCTACGGCGACAACCCCAACCGCTTGCAGCACTACTACCAGTACCAGGTGGTCTTGAAGCCCGCGCCGGCCAACATCCTCGATCTGTACCTGGGCAGCCTGCAAGCGCTGGGGTTTGACCTGAAGAAAAACGACATCCGCTTTGTGGAAGACGATTGGGAAAACCCCACCCTGGGCGCCTGGGGCCTGGGCTGGGAGGTGTGGCTCAACGGCATGGAGGTGACGCAGTTCACCTACTTCCAGCAAGTGGGCGGCATCGACTGTCGGCCCGCCACGGGCGAAATCACCTACGGCTTAGAGCGCCTGGCCATGTACCTGCAAGGCGTGGACAACGTCTACAAGCTGCAATGGACCGAGGGCCTGACCTATGGCGACGTGTACCTGCAAAACGAGCAGGAGCAATCGGCCTACAACTTCGAGCACAGCGACGCCGACTTTTTGTTCACCGCCTTTGCCGCGCACGAAAAGCAGGCCCAGCACCTCATGGCCCAGCAACTGGCCCTGCCCGCGTACGAGCAGGTGCTCAAGGCCGCGCACACCTTCAACCTGCTGGACGCGCGCGGGGCCATTTCCGTGACCGAGCGCGCCGCCTTCATTGGCCGCATCCGCAACCTGGCGCGCGCCGTGGCGCAAAGCTATTACGAATCGCGCGAGCGCCTGGGCTTTCCGCTGGCCCCGCGCGAATGGGTGGAACAGATCGAGCCGAAAAAGGCCGCCTGATGACCGCCGCGCCAGACAGCGTGCTGGAAATCGCCCCCCTGCACGTGCGCCCCGGCCAGGCGGCGGCCTTTGAAGCCGCCTTTGCGCAGGCGCAAAGCCTCATCGCCGCCATGCCCGGCCACCTGGGCCACGAGCTGCACCGCTGCCTGGAAGACGACCACCACTACACCCTGCTCGTGCGCTGGCGCCGCCTGCAAGACCACACCGAGGGCTTTCGCGGCTCGCCCGAGTATCAGCAGTGGAAAGCCCTGCTGCACCACTTTTACGACCCCTTTCCCACCGTGCTGCACTACAGCCGCGTCAGCGGCACGCCAGAACACCCTGCACCATGACCGCACACAACCTTCTCGTCGAACTCTTTGTGGAAGAACTGCCGCCCAAGGCGCTGAAAAAGCTGGGCGAAGCCTTTGCCGGCCAACTGTTCGAGCAGCTCAAGGCCCTGGGCCTGACGGCGGGTGACTCCGTTGCCACCCCCTATGCCAGCCCGCGCCGCCTAGCCGCGCACATCACGCACGTGGCGGCCAAGGCCGCTGACAAGCCCGTGCGCACCAAGCTCATGCCCGTGGCCGTGGGGCTGGATGCCAGCGGTCAGCCCACCCCCGCGCTGCTGAAAAAACTGCAAGCCCTGGGCTTTGGCCCCGAGGCCGCCGCCCAATTGCAACGCGCCATGGACGGCAAGGCCGAAGCCCTGTTTCTGGACACCGTGGCCACCGGCGCCACGCTGGATGTGGCCTTGCAAAAAGCCTTGCTGGAAGCCATTGCCAAGCTGCCCATCCCCAAGGTGATGACCTATCAGCTGCAGGCCGGCACGCCCCTGCCCGGCTGGGACAGCGTGCAGTTCGTGCGCCCCGCGCACGGTCTGGTGGCGCTGCACGGCGCGGCCGTGGTGCCCGTCACCGCCCTGGGCCTGAACGCCGGGCGCAGCACGCACGGCCACCGCTTTGAGGCGCAGGCCGACCCCATCGAGCTGCCCGATGCCGACAGCTACGCCCGCCTGTTGCGTGAACAAGGCGCCGTGATCGCCAGCTTTGACGAGCGCCGCGCCGACATCGCCGCGCAGCTGCAAGCCGCCGCCGCCCAGGCTGGCGCGGGCCTGGCCCCCATTCAGGACGAGGCTTTGCTGGACGAGGTGACGGCCCTGGTCGAGCGCCCCAAGGTGCTGGTGTGCCAGTTTGAAAAAGAGTTTCTGGCCGTGCCGCAGGAATGCCTGATCCTGACCATGAAGGCCAACCAGAAATACTTTCCGCTGCTCGATGCCCAGGGCAAGCTGACCCACCAGTTTCTGGTGGTCAGCAACATCAGCCCGCAAGATGCCAGCGCTGTCATTGACGGCAACGAGCGCGTGGTGCGCCCGCGCCTGGCCGATGCCAAGTTCTTCTTTGACCAAGACCGCAAGAAAACGCTGGAAAGCCGCGTGCCCGGCCTGGACAAAGTGGTCTACCACAACAAGCTGGGCACCCAGGGCGAGCGCAGCGCGCGCGTGCAGGCCATTGCCCAGGCCATTGGCCAGCAACTGGGCGGCCCCGCCCTGGCCGCCGCCGCCGCCCAGGCCGCCCGCCTGGCCAAGGCCGACTTGCTGACCGACATGGTGGGCGAATTCCCCGAGCTGCAAGGCGTGATGGGCGGCTACTACGCCCGCCACGACGGTCTGAGCGAAGACATTGCTCTGGCCGTTGAAGACCACTACAAACCCCGCTTTGCCGGCGACGAGCTGCCGCGCGGCAACGTGGGCACCGCCGTGGCCCTGGCCGACAAGCTGGAAACCCTGGTGGGCATGTTCGGCATTGGCAACCTGCCCACGGGCGACAAAGACCCCTTCGCCCTGCGCCGCCACGCGCTGGGCGTGATCCGCATGCTGGTGGAAAAGCAGCTGCCACTAGATTTGCCTCAACTAATAGGCAATGTGGTTGAGATATTCGATGACAAAGACTTGCAAAGTTCCTATCACTCAAAAGCTGGTCAAGTAGCGATGGAAGAAAGTATTCGTCGCCAAAAACGCAACGGAACATCACTCGTTAGTACCGCATATGCTTACAGCATCCGTAAGCTTGTACCAAGCACCGAAGAGACGCTACTGGACTTCATCTACGAGCGCGTGGTCACCTACCTGCGCGAGCGCGGCGCCAGCGCGCAAGAGGCCGAGGCTGTCATCGCCGCGCGCCCCATGTGGGGCGACATGCCCAAGGCCCTGGCCGCCGTGCGCGCCTTTGCCAGCCTGCCCGAAGCCCCCGCCCTGGCCGCCGCCAACAAGCGCATTGGCAACATCCTCAAAAAAGCCGAGGCCGAAGGCGCGGTGGACGCGCACGTGAGCGAGCTGCTGCTGCAAGAGCCGGCTGAGCAAGCCCTGCACACCGCCATGCAGCAGGTGCTGCCCCAGGCCAATGCCCAGTTTGACGCGGGCGACTACACCGCCAGCTTGCAAACCCTGGCGGGCCTGCGCGCGCCGGTGGATGCGTTTTTTGACGGCGTGATGGTCAACGCCGAGCAGACCGACGTGCGCCTGAACCGCCTGGGCCTGCTCAAAGTGCTGCACCAGGCCATGAACCGCGTGGCCGATCTCTCGCGCCTGTCGGCATGAACACCCCGGCCCCCGGCCCCGCAGGCGCACCCTGGCGCGCCCTGGCCTGGGCGCTGCTGCCGCCTGTGGCCGTGCTGCTGCTGCGCGCCGCGTTGCAAGGCGCGCAAGGCGAGGCCGAAGCCAGCCTGCAAGCCCTGCGCCCCGCCACGCTGGTGGACAGCGCGGCCCAGGCGCTGTGGGTGGCCGCGCGCCCCTTTGTCCTGACCCTGCTGGCCGTGGCCGCGCTTGTGCTGGGCGCGCGCGTGGCCTTGCGCCGCTGGGGCTGGCCGCGCCTTCGGCCCGGGGTGCTGGCGCTGTGGCTGCTGTTCCGCGCGGTGGCGGTGGCGGTGGTCGGGCTG
>JAUNHQ010000003.1:24819-111668 GCA_030535425.1 Pseudomonadota bacterium
CTGTGGCTGCTGCTGTGGCTGGCGCTGGCCGCTGCGCTGGTGGCCAGCCACCTCAACCGCGCGGGCCGCCAGCCGCTGCCTGCGCAAACGGCCACCGTGCTGCTGGCCGGCCAGGTGGCCCCCAGCGCGCGCGGCCCCGGCGGGGCGCAGGTGTACCTGCAACTGCCCGGTGAAGCCGCCCCCCTGCGCCTGTACGTGCCCGGCCAGCCCGCCAGCGCCTTTGCCGCCGGCAGCCAGCCGCGCCTGCACGCGCAAGCCGGGCGTTGGTGGGGCCGCTGGGCCACGCTGGCGCCCGCGCCCATGCCGTCCACACCCCCGGCCCCCGCCGCGCCGGGTGCCGATAATCGAACGCCATGAAACTCGTCATCATCGACAGCGACGGCACCCTGTGCGTGGAGCGCGATGGCTACATCCAGACGCCGCAAGAGTGGGAGCCCCTGCCCGGCGCGCTGGACGCCGTGGCCCGGCTGTGCCAGGCCGGCTGGCACGTGGTCATGGCCGCCAACATGCCCGGCCTGGGACGCGGCCTGTTCGACATGGCCGCGCTCAACGCCATCCACGCCAAGATGCACAAGCAGCTGGCCGCCGTGGGCGGGCGCATTGAGGCGGTGTTCTTCTGCCCCCACACGCCCGACGACGCCTGCCAATGCCGCAAGCCGCTGCCTGGGCTGTTTCAGCACATTGGCGAGCGCTACCGCGTCGATCTGCGCCACATTCCTGCCGTGGGCGACAGCGTGCGCGACATGCAGGCCGCCGCCGCCGCAGGCTGCGTGCCGCACCTGGTGCGCACGGGCCGCCAGCCGCCGCCTGCCGGCCAGCCCCTGCCGGCCGACTACCCCGCCCACACCCGCGTGCACGAGGACTTGGCCGCCTTTGCCACGGCCATCATCGCCGAGGCCGAGGCCCGCGCCCCGGATGCTTCTTAATTAATAGCTAAAAACCAAAGCCAGTCGCGCGCGAATGGCCTTTTTTGTTTATGAACCTGATTCGCTCCGTGCTGCACATGCTGTGGATGGCCCTGACCGTCATCCCCTGGGCCACGGCCGCCGTGCTGCTCTCGCTGGGTTTGAGCAGCACCCGGCTGTACTGGTTTTGCGTGGGCTGGCTGCGCCTGGCCGTGGGCGGCGCGGGGCCGCTGCTGGGCATACGCAACCGCGTCACCGGCATGGAAAACCTGCCTGCCGACCCGCAAGCGCCCGCCGTGCTGCTGGTCAAGCACCAGTCCGCGTGGGAAACGCTGGCCATCCCCACCCTCATGCCGCGCCCGCTGGCCTATGTGTTCAAGCGCGAGCTGCTCTACATCCCCTTTTTCGGCTGGGCCCTGGCGCGGCTGGACATGATCCACATTGACCGCAGCCAGCGCACCGCCGCCTTCAACAAAGTGGTGCAGCAAGGCCGCCGCCTGCTGCAAAAGGGCGTGTGGGTCATCATGTTCCCCGAAGGCACGCGCGTGCCACGCGGCGAAAAAGGCGTTTACCGCACCGGCGGCGCACGCCTGGCCATCGAATGCGGCGTGCCCGTCATCCCCATCGCCGTCACCAGCGCCAAGTGCTGGCCGCCGCGCGCCTTCATCAAGCGGCCCGGCACCGTGGACATCGTCATCGGCCCGCCCATCGACAGCCAGGGCCGCAAGGCCGACGAACTGATGGCCGAGGTCGAGGCCTGGATCGAAAGCCAGATGCTGCGCCTGGACCCCGATGCCTACCCCACCGGCCAGCCCCGCCTGTCACAGCGCCAGCCCGGCGCTTAAATGCTGCCATCCACCGCCTTGCCCGCCCGCCGCGTGCCCCATGCGCCCCATGCGCCAGTTACTGCTTGACCTGCTGGCCCCCGCCACACCGCCTGCGCCCCCAAATGATTCGCAGCCTGAAAGGCCGTTTGCGCTTGTCCCTACTGCGCAAGCAGCTATTGAAGAAATAGCAAAACATCCCCCCGCCCCCACCGGGCCGCCCCTGGCGCTGCCCGACGCCCTGGCCCCCGTCCGCTTTGCCCACCCGCGCGCCAGCCGCGAAATCGTGCTGGGCCATGCCCGCGTGGCGTACGAGTTCAAGCGCGGCCAGCGCCGCACCATTGGCTTTGCGGTCAGCGCCGAGGGCCTGAGCGTGAGTGCCCCGCGCCTGGCCCCGCTGGCGGCGGTGGAAGCGGCCCTGCGCGACAAAGCGCGCTGGATCGTGGCCAAGCTGGCCCAGGCGCAAGAGCGCCAGCAGCGCCTGCAAGCCATGCGCATCGACTGGCGCGCCGGCAGCCACCTGCCCTACCTGGGCGCGCCGCTGACGCTGGTGCTGGACCCGCGCCAGCGCCACGGCCCCGGCGGCGCCGTGCTGGTGCCGGCCGATGCCGCCCTGCCCGGCAGCCCGGCGGCGCTGCACATCGGCCTGCCGCACAGCGCCAGCGCCGAGCAGCTGCGCGACGTGTGCCAGGCCTGGCTGATGCGCCAGGCGCGGCGCCTGTTCACCCAGCGGCTGGACCACTTTGCGCCGCAACTGGGCGTGCGCTGGCAGAAGATGAGCCTGTCCTCGGCCAGCACGCGCTGGGGCTCGGCCAGCGCAGACGGCGCCATCCGGCTGAACTGGCGGCTGATCCACTTCAGCCAGCCCCTGATCGACTACGTGGTCGTGCACGAGCTGGCCCACCTGCGCGAGATGAACCACAGCCCGCGCTTTTGGCAGACGGTGCAAAGCGTCATGCCCGATTACGCCGCGCGGCGCGGCCAGCTCAAGGACGAGGCCGTGCCGCAGTGGTAGCGCGGGTCGTGGCAGCGGCCACGGCTGCGCGGGCCGGCGCGCCGCCTCAGCGCGCCCAGGCCACCCCGCCATCGACCACCAGGGTTTCGCCCATCACGTAGTCGCCCGCGCGCGAAGCCAGGTAAATGGCCGCGCCGGCCATGTCCTCTGGCGTGCCAATGCGCCCGGCGGGGATGCGCCGGGCCACGGCCTCGCTCTCGTCGCGCGCGGTTTTGTTCATCTCCGAGGCAAAGGCGCCCGGCGCAATGGCGCTGACGGCAATGCGCTCAGGCGCCAGCCGCAGCGCCATGCGCCGCGTCAGGTGAATCAGGCCCGCCTTGCTGGCCGCGTAGGAATAGGTTTCCAGCGGGTTGATGGTGATGCCGTCGATGGACGCCACGTGAATCACCTTGGCCAAGTGGTCGGTGGCGGCGGCCTTGAGCAGCGGGGTGAGCGCCTGGGTCAGAAAAAACGGGGTTTTCAGGTTCAGGTCCACCACCTTGTCCCAGCCGTTTTCGGGAAACTCGTCATACGGCGCGCCCCAGGCCGCGCCCGCGTTGTTGACCAGGATGTCCAGCGTGGCTTCGTGCTTTTGGTAATCGGCCACCAGCTGGCGCACGCCGTCCAGCGTAGACACATCAGCGGGCAGCGACACGCAAGGGCCAAGGGCCGACAGCTCGCGCGCGGTGGCCTCGCACGCCTGGGCCTTGCGCGCGCTGATGTACACGCGCGCGCCGCTGCGCAAAAAACCCTCGGCAATCATGCGCCCAATGCCGCGCGAGCCCCCCGTGACCAGCGCACTGCGGCCTTGCAGCGAAAACAGGCGGGTGATGTCCATGAAAGTCTCCTTTGCTATTAAAAAGAAAGCGATAAATTCTTGTCTGGCGCGTGCGAATGGTCTTTTTCGGCCTTGGCCTGAAGCGGCAGGGCAAAGCGCCACACCCCTTGCGCATCGCGCGTGCGCGCCAGCTGCCCGGCGTGCCACAGCCGGTTCAGGTGCGCCACCGCTTCCCCCAGGGCAAAGCTGGTCTGGTGCGCATCCAGCGGGCGCTTGAACAGCAGGGGCAGTGCCTCGCGCGCGCTGATGGGCCCGGCCTGTGCGGCTTGCAGCAGCGTCTGCAATTGCTGGCGGTGGTGCGCGTGCAGTTGCGCCACGCGCGCGTGCAGGCCGGTAAAGGGCCGGCCGTGCGAAGGCAGCACCAGGGTGTGCGCGGGCAGCGGCACAAAGCGGTCGATGCTGGCCAGAAACAGCGCCAGCGCGTCGGCCTCGGGCTCGGCCGCGTACACGCTGACGTTGGTGGAAATGCGCGGCAGCAGCATGTCGCCGCTGATGAGCAGGCCCAGCGCCTCGCAGTGCAGGGCCATGTGCTCGGGCGCGTGGCCGTAGCCTGCCATGCAGCGCCAGTCGTGCCCGCCCATGCGCAGCACCATGCCGTCATGCAGCCGCGCGTGGGCCGGCGGCACGGCGGGCACCATGCGCGGGTAGTAGCGCTTGCGTTCGCGAATCTGCGCCAGCATCTGCGCATCGCGCAGGCCGTGGCTGGCAAAGAAATCGGCCATGCGCGCGCTGTCGGCCGCGCCATCGCCCTCGCAGGCCAGGCGCGCGGCCAGGTAATCGGCCGCGCTCATCCACAGGCGGCACGCGCGCTCTGGCGTGCCCCAGTGCGCGCACAGCCAGTGCGCCAGGCCCATGTGGTCGGGGTGCATGTGCGTGACCAGCACGCGCACGATGGGCAGCCCGTCCAGCCCGCTGGCAAACACCTGCTGCCAGCGTGCGCGCGTGTCGGCGCTGTCAATGCCGCAGTCCACCACCGTCCAGCCCTGCACACCGTCCACGCAGTCGCGCAGCAGCCAGAGGTTGATGTGATCCAGCGCAAAAGGCAGCGCCATGCGCAGCCATTTCACCCCTGGGGCCAGCGCCAGCACCGCCCCCGGCGCGGGCAGCGCATCGCCCAGCGGGTAATGCAGCGCGCGTTCAAGCTTGTCGGCAACAGACATGGCGGCGGAGAAAACGAAAAGGGGCTGATACGATGGCCGCGTTGACGTGCGCGTCAAGCGTGCATCCACCGCGTGATTTCATTCTATGAAGCCGTTTTGCTGCGTGCCCAGCACACGCGCGACAGTGCTTTTGCCCCCGCCATGGCCACCACCTACACCATCAGCGACCTGGCGCGCGAGTTCGACCTGACCCCGCGCGCCATGCGCTTTTACGAAGACATGGGCCTGCTGCAACCGGCGCGCAGCGGCCCCGGCGGACGCCAGCGCGTGTACAGCCAGCGCGACCGCACGCGCCTGAAACTGACGCTGCGCGCCAAGCGCCTGGGCCTGTCGCTGACCGAGGCCAAGGCGCTGATCGACATGTACGACAGCCCGCGCGACACCGGCCCGCAGCTGCGCCAGTTTCTGCACGTGCTGGCCCAGCACCGCGCCCAACTGGAGGCGCAGCTGCTGGAGCTGCAAGCCACACTGCGCGAAGTGACCGAGCACGAGCGCGAAGCCCGCGCCCTGCTGGCGCGGCTGGACTAGTCCAGCCGCGCCGACCAGCGCGCATCCCAGCTGCTGCGGCGGTGCTCGTCCAGCGCGCGGCGTTCGCGCTTGGTGGGACGGCCCTGGGTCATGCTGTGCGCCGGCTCGGGTGCCAGGCGGCGTGCGGCGGCTGCTTGCTCGCGCGCGGCCATGCTCTCCGCCGTTTCTTCGTAGAGCTGCTGGGCCACTGGCGCGGGGCCGCGCGTGGCGGCCAGGGCGCGCACGGTGACGGTGCGCTGCACATCGCCCTGGCGCAAGAACACGGTATCGCCCGCACGCAGGGCACGCGCGGGCTTGGCGGGCTGGCCATCCACACGCACATGGTGGCGCTCAATGGCCTGCGCGGCCAGGGCGCGGGTTTTGTAAAAGCGGGCGCACCAGAGCCATTTGTCCAGGCGCATGGCGGCAGCATCGGGCAGTGGGCAAGTCATGTCAGGGGCAGCAAAACAATAGCGCTCAGGCCAGTCACCTGGCCATTGTGCAGGCGGTTGCGCACCTGAATACGCCCGCCCAGGGCCTGCACGATTTCGCGGCAGATGGCCAGGCCCAGCCCGCTGCCGCTGCCGCCCGCGCCGGCGCTGAAGGGCTGGAACAGACGCTGGGCCAGCTCCGTGTCGATACCGGGGCCGCTGTCGGTGATACGCAGGCTGGCGTGCTGGCCCCGGCGGCTCAGGCCGATGCGCAGGGCACCGCCTTCGGGGCTGTGGCGCACGGCGTTGTGCAGCAGGTTGCGCACCAGCTCGCGCAGCATCCATTCGTGCGCGCGCAGGGTAATGGCCTCGTCGGCATGGAGCTGAAAGTCCAGCCCGCGCCCGGCAATCAGGGGGGCCAGGTCCAGCGCCACTTCGCGCACCACCGGGTCAAAGGCGGTCAGGGGCACGTCGGCCTGCTGGCGCAGCTGGGCCACCTTGGCCAGCGCCAGCATCTGGTTGGCCAGCGCGGTGGCGCGGTCCACGGTGTCTTCAATCTCGGCCAGGGCTTGCGCGGCGGGCACGTCGCCGCGCCGGGCCGATTGCACCTGGGTCTTGAGCACGGCCAGCGGCGTGCGCAGCTGGTGCGAGGCGTCGCGCACAAAGCGCCTTTGGTGCGCCAGCAAATCGGCGCGGCGGTGCATGTAGTGGTTGGTGGCGGCGATCAGGGGTTGCAGCTCGCGCGGGGCGTCGGGGGCGGCAATGGGGCGCAGGTCGTCCTCGGGGCGGTCTTGCAGCTCGCGGCTGAGCTGGCGCACGGGCTGCGTGGCGCGGTACACCACCCACAGCACGGTGGCAGCGATCAGCGCCACCAGCAGGGCCTGGCGCACCAGCGTGTTCCACAGAATCTGGCGCGCCAGCGCGTGGCGGATTTCCAGCGTTTCGGCCACTTGCACCACGGCCATGCCGTGGCCGCTGGTGCTGGCCACGGGTTGCAGCAGCACGGCCATGCGCACGGGTTCGCCGCGAAAGTGCCCGTCGTAAAAGTCGGCCAACGCGGCATACGGCGGCTGCATGGGAATGTCGCCTTGCCACATGGGCAGGTCGTCGTAGCCCGAAAGCAGCGCGCCCTGGCGCGTGGAGATGCGCCAGGCCATGCGGCTGCGGTTGTCGGCCTCAAAGGCTTCCAGCACAGCCGAGGGCACGGCCGCTTGCAAGCGCGCGGCATCGCCTTCGCCCTGCACGTCGATCCAGTCGCCCAGGCTCTTGGCCGATGCCAGCAGCGTGCGGTCATACGCCGTGTGCAGCGCGCCCAGCGCCTGGCGGTACAGGCTCCAGGTGTTCAGGGCAATGATGAGCAGCACGGGCACGAGGATGCCCGCCAGCAACTGCCGCCGCAGCGAACGGGTGCGCGCCAGCGTCATGCCTGCACCCGCAGCAAGTAGCCCAGCCCGCGCAGCGTGACCAGGGCCAGGCCAGTGCCCGCCAGCTTGCGGCGCAGGCGGTAGGCCACCACTTCAATGGCGTCGTGGCGCACGTCGGTTTCGCCGGGGAACACCAGCTCCAGCAGCCGCTCCTTGGCCACGGCCTGGCCGGGGCGCGCCAGCAGCGCGTGCATCAGCGACAGCTCGCGCGGGGTCAGCTCCATGGGCTGGCCGTCGTGGTAGATGGCGCCGCTGTCGCGGTCGTGGCGGATGCGGCCCATGTGCACGCTGGCGGCGGCGGGCAGGCCGGCCTGCCCGGTGCGGCGCACCAGCGCGCGCAGGCGCGCTTCCAGCTCGTCCAGATCGAAGGGTTTGGGCAAATAGTCGTCCGCGCCCGCGTTCAGGCCCAGCACGCGGTCGCCCACGGTGCCGCGCGCGGTGAGGATGAGCACCGGCGTGCCCAGGCCCTGCGCGCGGGCCTGGGCCAGCACTTGCAGCCCGTCCAGCCCGGGCAGCGACAAATCGAGCACCACCACGTCGGGCAGCCCGGCCTGCCAGCGCGCCAGCGCCGCCGGGCCGTCGCCCACGGCCGCCACGGCAAAGCCGCGCCGCGCCAGCGTGCGCTCCAGCGTCGCGCGCAGCGTGGGGTCGTCTTCCACCAGCAGCAGTTTCATGCGCGGCACGATAGCGCAAGTGGCGCATGCCGCAGGCATGGGCCTGCGCACATGCCGCGAGCCGGGCTATCCCAGACTACTCCAGGCGCAGCAGCTCCGCCCCATCCATCACCTGATCGCCGGGGGCATACAGCAGCTCGGCCACCACGCCGTCGATGGGGGCGGCAATGGTGTGTTCCATCTTCATCGCCTCCATCACGGCCAGGGGCTGGCCTTTGCTGACCTTGTCGCCCGCTTTCACGGCAAAACTGACCACTTTGCCGGGCATGGGGGCCGTCAGGCGCCCGGCGTCGCCGCCGCCTTCGCCGGCGTGGGCCAGCACGTCCAGCTCGGTGATCTGGGCGGCGCCGCGCGTGCCAAAGACGTGCTCGACTTCGCCCAGGGCGTACACGCTGACGACTTCACGCTGCTGCTTGGCGCCTTCGCCCAGGCGCAGGTCAATGCGTCCGTCGGCCAAGGCGGTGAAGGCAATGGGCTGGGGCGCGGCATCGCCCACTTTCAGCATCAGGCCGTCATCGAGATAGCGCAGCTTGGCCACCACGGGCTGGCCCTGGTATTGCAGGTCGATGCGGCGCTGCGCCACGCCGTGCGAGCGCCAGCCGTCGGCGCGGCTGAAGGGGTCGGCGGTTTCGGCGGCGCGCTCGGCCAGCACCGTCTGGGCCACGGCGGCGGCCACCGTCAGGGGCTGGCCCAGCTTGTCCTGGTTGAACAGGTGTTCGCTTTCGCGCTGGATCAGGGCCGTGTCCAGCTTGGCGTGGGCAAAAGCGTCGGTGGCCAGCACGTGGCGCAGAAACTGCACGTTGGTTTGCAGCCCGGCGATGTGGGTGGCGGCCAGGGCTTCGTCCAGCTTGGCCAGGGCTTGCTGGCGGGTTTCGCCCCAGACGATGAGCTTGGCGATCATGCTGTCGTAATAGGGGCTGATGGCGTCGCCCTCGCGCACGCCGTCGTCCACGCGCACGGGGCCGAATTCAAAGCTGACGTGCGCGGGCTTGCGGTAAATGGCCAGTTGGCCGGTGGCGGGCAGGAAGTTGTTGTCGGGGTTTTCGGCGCAGATGCGCGCCTCGATGGCGTGGCCGTCGATCAGCAGCTCGTCCTGCTTCAGCGGCAGCGGCTCGCCGGCGGCCACGCGCAATTGCCACTCCACCAGGTCTTGCCCGGTGATGGCTTCGGTGACGGGGTGCTCCACCTGCAGGCGGGTGTTCATCTCCATGAAGTAGAACTTCATCTGCTCGGGCGCGTCGTAGCCGCCGGGCTGCTCGACGATGAATTCCACCGTGCCCGCGCCCACGTAGCCCACGGCCTTGGCGGCGTTGACGGCGGCCTGGCCCATGGCGGCGCGGATGGCCGGTGTCATGCCGGGGGCGGGGGCTTCTTCCAGCACTTTTTGGTGGCGGCGCTGCACGGAGCAGTCGCGCTCAAACAGGTACACGCAGTTGCCGTGGGTGTCGCCAAACACCTGGATCTCAATGTGGCGCGGGCGCTGCACGTATTTTTCGATCAGCACGTTGTCGTCGCCAAAGCTGTTGATGGCCTCGCGCTTGCAGCTTTCCAGCGCGGCCATGAAGTCCTCGGCCTTCTCAACCGCGCGCATGCCCTTGCCGCCGCCGCCCGCGCTGGCTTTGATGAGCACGGGGTAGCCGATGCGGTCGGCTTCTTGCTGCAAAAAGGCGGGGTCCTGGTTGGTGCCGTGGTAGCCGGGCACCAGGGGCACGCTGGCGCTTTCCATCAGGCGCTTGGATTCGGCCTTCAGGCCCATGGCCTTGATGGCGCTGGCGGGCGGGCCGATGAAGACCAGGCCGTTGTCGGCACAGGCCTGGGCAAAGTCTTCGTTCTCGCTCAAAAAGCCGTAGCCGGGGTGAATGGCCTGCGCGCCGGTGGCCTTGGCTGCGTCGATGATGCGCTGCCACTGCAAATAACTGTCCTTGGGGGCGCTGCCGCCCACGTGCACGGCCTCGTCGCACACCTGCACATGCTTGGCGTGCGCGTCGGCGTCGGAATACACGGCCACGGTTTTCACGCCCAGGTAGCGGGCGGTGGCGGCCACGCGGCAGGCGATTTCGCCGCGGTTGGCGATCAGGATTTTTTTGAACATGCGTGTCTCCTCTGGTAAGTCACACCGTGCGCGGGGCGGCGAAATCGCCTGCGCACGCTGCGCGTGCCAGGCAATTTGTTGAAACCTGCCCTGCAGGCCGGTTTTCGCCGCGGTTGACGATCAGGATTTTTTTGAACATGCGTGTCTCCTTGAAAGGTGTGTCAATGGCTGGGCTTTGGGTCAGGCGCCACTACCCCAGATGCGGGCCCACAGGCTGGGCGCGCCTTCTGCCGTGGAGGGAAAGTGCTGCGCCCAATGGGTCTGGAAATAGCGCACGGCCAGGCACTCCAGCGCGGGCGGCCAGGCCACCGTCACGAGCAGCGGCGCTTTGCCATGCTGGAGCACGCGCAGCACCCGCTCGCCAGCCAGGCGGTAAATCAGCAAGCTCTTGATGCGGGCCGGATCCACCCGCAGCGGCTGGGGGTCGTTGGGCACGGTTTCAATGTGCAGCAGCCCATCCGTGACGCCAATCACCTGCCGCCCCAGCGGGTTGGCGCGGTACTGGCGAAAGATGCGCAGCTGCACATGAACCAGCCAGGCCAGCACAGCCGCCAGCAGGCACAGGCTCCACAGCGCCTGCGGTGACAAATAATCTTCGTGATGGCGGCTGACATGCACGAGCGCCCCCAGCAGCAACAGCCACCAGCCCCGCGTCAAACGCAGCGACGACACAAACACGCCCTGCGGCGTCATCACATATCCCCCCTGGCTGACCCTGGCAAGCGGCGCAGGCGCAGCAACGGGCGAAGGCAGGGGCGATGGCAAAGACGAAGGGAAAGCAGGCATGGTCACACGGGCAAGGAAGGGGTGGGCACGTCAGGAAAGGTCAGAAAGGAAAAGGCGCATCATCGACCGTAGTTGCTGCGCCCCCATGCAGCGGGCGGCTCATGCGGGCGACTCCGGCAGCGGTGCGGCGCCCTGGCGGCGCAGCTTGCGCAGCACCAGTTTGAAAAACTTAAACAGCAGCACGATCAGCGCCACGGCCAGCAGCACCATGACGGCCAGCGCCACGCCAAAGGCCACGGGGTATTGCGTGGCCAGCCAGACCACGGCCACCACCAGCCCGTCTTCAAACAAGGACGCGCCCCAGTTGGAAAACGGCTCGGGGCTGGTGTTGATGGCCGCGCGGGTGGTGGCCTTGGCGGCAAACGAGGTGGCCGCCAGCGAGCCGCCCAGCAGGCCCGCGGCCACGCCCATGGCCGCGTTGTCGGCCCCGAACACACCCGCCGCCAGCAGCGCCCCGGCGGGGATGCGGATGAAGGCGTTGACGCCATCCCACGCGCTGTCGAGCCAGGGCACCTTGTCGGCAAAAAACTCCACCAGCAGCATGAAGCCGCTCACGCCCAGCACCAACGGATGTGCCAGCACGGAAAGGCCCGCCGGCAGGGCCAGCCAGCCCGCCGCGCCCATGGCCCCCACCAGAAAGGTGACGGCATACAGCCGAAAGCCGCTGGCCCAGCCCAGCGCGGCGGCCAGCGCCAGCAGGCCCGCCATGTCCAGCTGCTGCATGGCCCCGCTGGCCGCTTGCCCCACGGCTTGCGCCCCTTGATCCACAGCGCGCGCGGTGTCCGGGCCGATGTGGATGCCCATGCCGTGCAGCCATTGCACGATGGCGTCGGTAAGGCTCTGCTCTTGCATGAGGTTCTGCTTTTCCGGTAGTGGTTTGTGTCGGATGGATGAAACGGCGGCGGGTGCGGTCAAGGTGCCGGCATGGGGAGCACGGCCATGAACTGGCCGCAGACCTTGACCTGGCCGTCTTGCACCTGCCAGCCCTGCCATTTCTCCGCCTCGCTGAGTGCGCAGTCGGCCCAGGGCCGGTCGAGGGCTTGCACCTGCACGGCGCCCTGGGCCGTCTCGGTCACTACGAAAGGGATCTTCTCCCCCGGTCTTTCAGCTCCCATGATGAGCAGCCCCGGCCCGGGCAGCAGTTGCAGGGCCTGGCAATTGTTGTAGTGGTTTTGGCGCTCGTAGAGCGTATCCAGCCGCACGGGCTGGCCCCGGTGGCTGATCCAGTAGTCGCAAAACTCGGTGCTCAGGTGTCGCGCGCCCGCGCGGTAGCGGCGCACTTCAACGCTGAAAGGGCCGTGTTGCACCGTGCGCAGCAGCTCGCCCCGCGTGCGGCTGTCTGGCGGCGTGCCGACGCTGCCTAGGCTGCCCGAGGAGGGGGCGCTACAGCCAGCCACGGCCAGCAGCGCGCCAAGCGCCGTGCATGCGGCTGCTGCCTGTTTGAACACCGTCTTGCCCGGGCCACTGGTGGTCTGATTCACGGCGCGCGCAGTGTCCGGGCCGATGTGCAGCCCCATGCCGTGCAGCCATTGCACGAGGTCGGCGATCAGGCTGTGTTCTTGCATGTTTACTATCAAATAAATAGCTGCTCGCACGCTCTGGACAAGCGGAAATGCCCTTTTTGATGCTCAAGCCTCAGACAGCCACGCGGGCTTGCGCTTTTGCAGGAACGACTGCACGCCTTCCTTGCCCTCATCACTGGCGCGGATGTCGGCAATGCCTTCCACGGTGCGCTCGATCAGCAGGCGGGTGATGTCGCGCCCGGCCACGTCTTGCACCAGCTTTTTGCATTCCTTGACGGCGTTGGGGCTGGCGCCCACCAGCGCGGCCACCAGCTCGGCCACTTTGGCGTCGAGCTGATCGGCAGGCACCACTTCGTGCACGAAGCCGATGCGCAGCGCCTCTTGCGCGCTGAAGCGCTCGGCGGTGAGAAAGTAGCGGTGCGCCGCGCGCGGGCCCATGGCGCGGATGACGTAGGGGCTGATGGTGGCGGGGATCAGGCCCAGCTTGACTTCAGACAGGCAATACCCCGCCGTGTCCACGCTCACGGCCATGTCGCACGCGGCCACCAGGCCCATGCCACCGGCGTACACATCGCCCTGCACGCGGGCAATCGTGGGCTTGGGGCACTCGTAAATGGCGCGCAGCATGAAAGCGAGCTTGCCCGCGTCTTCCAGGTTCTCGTCGCGCGTGTAGTCGGCCATGCGGCGCATCCAGTTCAGGTCAGCCCCCGCGCAAAAAGCCTTGCCCTCGGCCATGAGCACGATGGCGCGCACATCGGGTGCCTCGCCCAGCTGCAGGAAGGCTTGCGAAAGCTCGGCAATCACTTCGTCGTTGAAGGCATTGCGCACGTCGGGACGTGAGAGGACGACAGTGGCCACATGGCCTTGTTGGGTGATGCGGATGGTTTGGGTCATGGTTTGGGATTTTTCTGTGTTGGCGAGTCCGGTTGGCCGTGGGCGTTGACGGTGGCTGACCTGGCCCATTGCACCCCGTAGCGGGCCAGGGCGCTGGCCTGTTGGCCCGCCTCGGTGGTGCTCTCGGGATAGAAGCGGTAACTGGGCGCAAGAATGGGTTCGGCGTGCGCCACCCGCACGCGAATCACGGCGGCAATGGCAAAGCGCTCGCCCACCAGTGGCGCAAGCGGTGCGCTCCACGTAGCGAAGCTGGCATCGCCCGCGCGTGCCATTTGTGCATGGCCCCTGAGCTTGAAGCCTTTTTGTTTGAACACGTCCACAAAGCTCACGCACACTTGTGGGTGCCGCTCGATGTTGCGCACACTTTGGGGTGAGGCAATGTGGGCGATCACCAAATGCTCGTCATCCAGCACCGCAAAAATCTCCTTGGGCGAGACATTGGGCCAGCCGGTCTCGTCCACGGTCGCCAGCCAGCACAGCACACTGTCTTGCGCGGCTTGCCGGATGGCGGGGGTAATGGGGGCGTGCGTCGGTGTGCTCATGCCTTGGCCTCCGCTTGCAGCATGTAAACCAAGTCCAGCTCAGGCCCAGCCTGCCCCAGGGCGGTGAGCACGGCCGTGATCTGCCCGCGGTGGTGGGTGCTGTGGTTGAACACATGGGCCAGGGTGAGCGCAAAGGGCAGCGATGCCGGCTCACCACGCATGGTGGTGTAGCTGAGCACTCCTTCAAAACGCTCGGCAGGCCAGCTGTCGATCAAGGGCTGCCAGCCCGTCACGCCTTCCAGCAAGCGTTCTGCCAGGCGTTGACGATCGGGCTCTGCCTCTGCGTCGAGCGCCAGCTTGGGCGAGACGCCTTCGCCAAAGCGGCGCTGCCACAGCATCAGCTCAGCCACCAGCAGGTGGTTGAGCGTGCCGTGAATGCTTTTGAAAAACAGGCCCACGTCGCGTCGGTAGGCTTCATCAGACACAGCAGCCACGGCATCCAGCAGGCGGCGGGTGGCCCATGCGTTGTAGCGGGCCAGGGTGGTGAAGTAGGTGTGCGGGCTCATGGTGCAAGTCCTTTCGTTCAGGCGGCCGGCGCATGCAGCGCCTTGCACATCAGCACCGATGCGTAGGTCTTGCCGCTCCATTGCACGCAGCCGGCATCGCGGTAGCCACGGCGCTGGTAGCGGGCGCGCAGGGCGGTGGCGGGCTCGGCCGTGTCCAGCGCCACCTGGGCAAAGCCGCGTTGCCGCGCCCAGTCTTCGGCCATGTCGCACAGGCGCTCGGCCAGGCCCTGGCCGCGCAGCGCGGGGTGCACGGCCAGTTGGGCCAGGATGGCGGTGTCGGCCCGGGTGTACAGCGCAGGGGCGCTGTCTTGCCGCTGCACGTAATGCGTGCCCACGGGCTTGGGCGGGCTGATGCACACGCTGCCCACCAGCGCACCGGCGGGCAGGCCGCCCTGAGCCTGCAAGAGCTCGGCCACAAAGCACTGGCCGTGGGCGATGCGCTCGCGCGTGGTTTGCTCGCTTTGCGTGGCGGCGGTGAAGTTCCAGCCCTGCGCGGCCAGCGTGGCATAGGCCGTGTGCAGCAGCGCGGTGAGTTGCTGCACGCTGTCGGCGGTGCTCAAAGGACGAATACGGGTGGTGTCAGTCATGTTCAAGGTTTCTCCCCTGCATCAAGAACGGGCTTGCCCGCCCGAAGCGCCTGTGTGAGGGCCTTGCGCTGGCGCCAGATGCTGCGCACGTAGGGGTCGGAGATGATGAAGCGGCCGTGGCCGATGCGGGCGATCAGGTTGGCGGCCACCAGCCCGTCCACCGTGGTTTGCACCTGTTTGACTTCCACCGGCAATCCCTGGGCGGCCGTGTAGTCGGCCAGCGCGGCCTGACCGTAGAGCTCGCGCGTGCCGTCTTCCGGCCCGTCGGCGATGCGGGCGAAGACCAGCTCGCCCAGCTCACCGCCGATTTCGCCGGCGCGGGCAAATTCCATGTCCGCCGCTGAATAGGCCAGGGTGGCGCAGATGAGGTCGAACTCGGCATCGCTGCCTTGCGGCGCGGCCTGGAACTGGCCGAGCGCCCGCTCCAGCTCTTCCGGGCGGTGGCCCAGGGTCTGAAAGCCGCGCCAGGCGGCCTCCAGCGAGGGCAGGCGCACGCCGTCCGCAGCCAGTTGGTCGAGCTTCCAGGCCACGTAGTCTTGCGGCAGTGGCTCGAAGGGCGCAGTCACCGCACCCTTGAAGGGGTGCGAGGGCTTGGTGGCCATGTCGTTCATGAGCGAACGGTGCGAGCCCGTGCCGATGAAGAGGAAGTGGCCCTTGGCCTCGGGGTCCCCATTGACCGCATCGCGCGCGGCCTTGAGGGCAGCCATCAGCGCATGGCCCGCCGGGCCAGCGGCCTGCTGCACTTCGTCCACGATCAGCACCACGTCGGTCCGGGCTTTTTGCACCAGATCGTGCATGGCTTGCGCCAGGGTGACGCCGCCGGGCTGGCCCAGGGTGTCGAGCTGAAAGTTGAATGTGAGCCCTGCCGCGCCCAGCCCCATGCCCTTGAGGCGTTTGAGCAGGCCAGAGCCCGGCGTTTGCAGCTCGCGCAACTGCGCGCGCACCGCCTCCAGCACCAGATCCAGCGGCGCGCGGTTCACATTGGCCCACAGGTCCACGTAAATGACGATGGCACCGCGCTGGCGCAGCTCTGGCACCAGCTCGTTGCGCAGGAAAGTGCTTTTGCCCACGCGCCGGATGTTGGACAGGAACACGCCCGAGCGCACGCTGGTGTGCAGACCCGAGGGACTCAGCAACTGATCGGCCAACGCCTTGGCGTAGTCAGGACGGGGGAAAAGCATGGCGAATTACCGAAATTACTGATTCAGGGTAATTTTCTATGGTTTAGTAATTTTGGGTAATCACTGAGGCTGAACACGCCCATGACGCAATGACCTCGGCACCGCTGGCGCGGAACCTGCGATGAGCATGGCTTGCGGCCATGGATGAAATCCAGCCAAGGCGCGCAGAGCACGCCCTTCATGCCTCATCTACGCCGCGCCAACGGCGAAGTCTTCTCAGTCATGGACAAGCCCCACCTCACATGCGGAACACGCCAAACTTCACCTCCGACACGGGCGCGTTCAGCGCGGCAGACAGCCCCAGCGCCAGCACGCGGCGGGTGTCGGCGGGGTCAATGATGCCGTCGTCCCACAGGCGGGCGGTGGCGTAGTAGGGGTGGCCTTGGCTCTCGTATTGCTGGCGGATGGGGGCTTTGAAGGCTTCTTCTTCCTCGGCGCTCCATTGGCCGCCCTTGGCTTCGATGCCGTCGCGGCGCACGGTAGCCAGCACGCTGGCGGCTTGCTCGCCGCCCATGACGCTGATGCGGGCGTTGGGCCACATCCACAGAAAGCGCGGGCTGTAGGCGCGGCCGCACATGCCGTAGTTGCCGGCGCCAAAGCTGCCGCCAATGATGATGGTGAACTTGGGCACGTTGGCGGTGGCCACGGCGGTGACCATCTTGGCGCCGTGGCGGGCAATGCCTTCGTTTTCGTACTTGCGCCCGACCATGAAGCCGGTGATGTTCTGCAAGAACACCAGCGGTATCTTGCGCTGGCAGCACAGCTCGATGAAGTGGGCGCCTTTTTGCGCGCTTTCGCTGAACAAGATGCCGTTGTTGGCGATGATGCCCACGGGCATGCCTTCGATGTGGGCAAAGCCGCAGACCAAGGTGGTGCCAAAGCGGGCTTTGAATTCGGCAAATTCGCTGCCGTCGACGATGCGGGCAATGATTTCGCGCACGTCAAAGGGCTTGCGCGTGTCGGTGGGGATGATGCCGTACAGCTCGCTGGCGTCGTACTTGGGCGGTACAGGCGGGCGCAGGCCGGCGGTGGCGGGTTTGCTTTTGTTCAGGTGGGACACGGCCTGGCGGGCCAGGGCCAGGGCGTGCATGTCGTTTTCGGCCAGGTGGTCGGCCACGCCTGACAGGCGCGTGTGCACGTCGCCGCCGCCTAGGTCTTCGGCGCTGACGACTTCGCCCGTGGCGGCCTTGACCAGCGGGGGGCCGCCCAGAAAGATGGTGCCCTGGTTTTTGACGATGATGGATTCGTCGCTCATGGCGGGCACGTAGGCGCCGCCAGCGGTGCAGCTGCCCATGACGACGGCGATTTGCGCGATGCCTTGCGCGCTCATGTTGGCCTGGTTGTAGAAGATGCGGCCAAAGTGGTCGCGGTCAGGAAACACGTCGTCCTGGTTGGGCAGGTTGGCGCCGCCGGAATCGACCAGGTAGATGCAGGGCAGGCGGTTTTGCTCGGCAATTTCTTGCGCGCGCAGGTGTTTTTTCACCGTCATGGGGTAGTAGGTGCCGCCTTTGACGGTGGCGTCGTTGCAGACGATCATGCAATCGACACCTGCCACGCGGCCAATGCCGGCCACGATGCCGGCGCCGGGCGCGTCGCCGCCGTACATGTTCAGCGCGGCCAGGGGGGCCACTTCCAGAAACGGCGTGCCGGGGTCCAGCAGCATTTGCACGCGCACGCGCGGCAGCAGCTTGCCGCGCGATTTGTGCTTGGCGCGGGCGGCTTCGCCGCCGCCAGCGGCCACTTTCTCGACCTGGGCCTTGAGGTCTTGCACCAGCGCCTGCATGGCGGCGGCGTTGGCCTGAAAGTCGGCAGAGCGGGGGTTGAGTTTGCTTTGCAGGGCGGTCATGTGTTTGCTCTTTATTTGATAGCTGTTGCCACGCGCCAGATGCGCGCAAACGGCCTTTTTGGCTTGTATTCTTTTTGTCAGGCGGTCTTGGCTTCGTCCAGGCCCAGCTCTTGCTTCATCAGCTCGCGGATCTTGAATTTCTGGATCTTGCCGGTCACGGTCATGGGGAATTCGTCCACGAACTTGATGTAGCGCGGCACCTTGTAGTGGGCGATCTGGCCTTTGCAGAAGGCGCGGATGTCGTCTTCGGTCAGCGTCTGGCCGGGCTTGGGCACGATCCAGGCGCACAGCTCTTCGCCAAACTTCTGGTCGGGCACGCCCACCACTTGCACGTCCTGCACCTGGGGGTGGCGGTAGAGAAATTCCTCGATCTCGCGCGGGTACACGTTTTCGCCGCCGCGGATCACCATGTCCTTGATGCGGCCGACGATGTTGACGTAGCCCTCTTCGTCCATGGTGGCCAAGTCGCCCGTGTGCATGAAGCCTTCGGCATCAATGGCCTCGCGCGTGCGGGCCTCGTCGCCCCAGTAGCCCTGCATGACGGAGTAGCCCTTGGTGCACAGCTCGCCAGCCGTGCCCACGGGCACCACGGCGCCGGTTTCGGGGTCGATGATCTTCACCTCCAGGTGCGGCTGCACCAGGCCGACGGTGGACACGCGCTTGTCCAGCGGCGTGTCGGTGCTGCTTTGGCAGCTCACGGGGCTGGTTTCGGTCATGCCGTAGGCAATGGTGACTTCGCCCATGTGCATGTCGCGCTGCACGCGCTTCATCACCTCAATGGGGCAGGGGCTGCCGGCCATGATGCCGGTGCGCAGGGTGGAGAGGTCAAACTCGGCAAAGCGCGGGTGGTCCAGCTCGGCAATGAACATGGTGGGCACGCCGTGCAGGCCGGTGCATTTTTCGGCCTGCACGGTTTGCAGCACGCTCAAGGCATCGAACGCGTCGTTGGGGTACACGATGCACCCGCCATGCGTGAGCACGGCCAGATTGCCCAGCACCATGCCAAAGCAGTGGTACAGCGGCACGGGAATGCACAGGCGGTCGGCCTCGGTCAGGCGCATGGCCTCGCCAATGAAAAAGCCGTTGTTCAGAATGTTGCGGTGCGTCAGCGTGGCCCCTTTGGGAAAGCCCGTGGTGCCGCTGGTGAACTGGATGTTGATGGCGTCTTGCGGGTGCAAAAGGCGCGCCACCTGCGCCAGACGGGGGTCTTGCGCGTCGCCGGTTTTCAGCAGATCGGAAAAGCGCATGAAGCCCGGCTGCTCTTCGCCCTGGCCGGGCACGTCGATCCAGATGGCGTTTTGCAGCTGCGGCAGCTTGGCCGATTGCAGCTGGCCCGGCGTGTGGTGCGCCCACTCGGGCGCCAGCTCGCGCAGCATGGCAATGTAGTTGCTGGTCTTGAAGCTGGGCATGGTCACCAGCGCCTTGCAGCCCACCTTGTTCAGCGCGTATTCCACCTCTGCCGTGCGGTAGGCCGGGTTGATGTTGACCAGCACCAGCCCCGCATAGGCCGTGGCCAGCTGCATCAGCACCCATTCGGCGTTGTTGTGCGACCAGATGCCGATGCGGTCACCCGGCTGCAAGCCCGTTTTCAGCAAGGCGCTGGCCAGGCGCAGGCTGTCGGTCTGCAACTGGCGGTAGGTGTAGCGCCGCTGCTGGTGCACCACCACCAGCGCCTCGCGCTCGGCATAGCGCGCGGCCTGCGCGTCAAAAAACGCGCCAATGGTTTGCTCGATCAGCGGCGTATCGGTTGCGCCGCGGGCGTGGCTATGGGTCAGGTGCGCCATGGGCTTGTCTCCTGCATTACTCAAAGGGTTCTCAAAGAAGGGAAAAAGGCAATGCGCGGCCGCTCTGGGCTGGCGGCTTGTCAGGGCCGCAGCTTAACGGCCTTTGGGGAATGTTTGGCGACAAATGGGTTGCAAATGCCGACATGCCGGGCCACACTGCCGCCACCATGCCCACGCGCTCTGCACCGCCTGCCACCCGCACCCCTTTTGCCTTTGTGCAGGCCATTTTGCTGGCCTACCGGCAGCGCGGCCTGGCGCCCGATGCGGCGCTGCGGCGGGCACAGATCGCGCCATCACCCCAAGGCCAATGGCCCGCGCGCGTATCGGCCCTGCAATTCGAGCGCCTGTGCCACGCCGCCATGCAAGAGCTGGACGACGAAGCCCCCGGCTGGTTCAGCCGCCCGCTGCCCTGGGGCAGCTACGGGCTGCTGGCCCGCGCCTCGGCCACCGCCCCCACGCTGGGCGTGGCGCTGGCGCGCTGGTGCCGCCACCACGGCCTGCTCACGCGCGACGTCACTTTGCACCTGCACACCGAAGGCGGCAGCGCCCGCGTGGCCATTCACGAGCACCGCGACATGGGCGCGCTGCGCGAATTTGCCCTGCTCTCGCTGCTGCGCAACGTGCACGGGCTGGCCTGCTGGTGGGTTGATTCGCACATTGCCCTGCGCGCGGCGCACTTTCCCTTTGCCGCCCCGCCGCACGCGGCGGTGTACGGCGCGCTGTTTCCCGGCCCCTTGCGCTTTGGCGCGCCCCAGGCTGCGCTGCACTTTGACGCGGGCTACCTGGCCCTGCCCCTGCGCCGCGACGGCCCCGCGCTGGACGCCATGCTGCGCCGCGCCCTGCCGCTGATGGTGCTGCCCTACCGGCGCGACCGCCTGCTGGCCAAGCGCGTGCGCCAGCTGCTGCACGAGCGCGCCTCGCACACCGCCGCCACGCTGGCGGCCGAGCTGGGCATGTCCACCCGCACCCTGCACCGCCAGCTGGCTGCCGAAGGCGCCCAGCTGCAAACCCTGAAAGACCAGGCCCGCCGCGCCCGCGCCTGCGAGCTGCTGCTGCGCACGCACCAGCCGCTCAAGCACATTGCCCAGGCCACGGGCTTTGGCAACGACAAAAGCTTCATCCGCGCCTTCCGCGCCTGGACGGGGCAAACGCCCGAGCAGTACCGGCATCAGGGCGGGCAAGCCCTGGCATCAATCAAAAAGGCCATTCGCGCTTGATTGACAAGGGTTTTAGCTATCAACAAAATAGCATTTTCCATCCAGCCTGACCTGGGTACGCGCAGGGGCAACGCGGCCCTGGCGCGAAAGACGCGTTTGGCGGTGCAGGTATTGGCGGGACAGGCCCCTAGCTTTCGCTGCCCAGCGTGGCGCGGGCCAGGCACAGGTCTTCCCAGGCCTTGGCTTTTTCGGGCAGGGCGCGCAGCAGGTAGGCGGGGTGGTAGGTGACGATGACGGGCACGCCCTGGTAGCGGTGCACGCGCCCGCGCAGGCGGCCAATGGGCTCGGTGGTTTGCAGCAGGCTTTGCACGGCAAAGCGGCCCATGGCCAGGATGATGCGGGGCTGCACCAGCGCGACCTGGCGGCGCAGGTAAGGCTCGCACTGGGCCACTTCGTCAGGCTGCGGGTTGCGGTTGCCGGGCGGGCGGCATTTGAGCACGTTGGCGATGTACACGCCGCGCTGGGCAAGCCGGGGCGCAGGCAAGGCGCCGTCTGCCGGGCCGGCCGGCTCAGCGCCGGGCGGATCGTTCAGCTCAGCCTGGCGCGACAGGCCCAGCGCGGCCAGCATGTTGTCCAGCAGCTTGCCGGCCTGGCCCACGAAGGGCTGGCCCTGGCGGTCTTCGTTTTCGCCCGGGGCTTCGCCTACCACCATCCATTGCGCCCGCTGGCTGCCCACGCCAAAAACAGTGTTCGTGCGCCCGGCGCACAGGCCGCAGGCGCGGCAGCCGGCCACGGCCGCTTGCAGCGCGGGCCAGTCCATGTCGGCCACGCCTTCCGGGCGCGGGGCCAAGGGGCGGGCTGCGGCGGCTGCTTCTGCGGCGGCGGGGGCGCGAGCAGGCGGGGTAGCCGGTACGCGTGGGGGTGCTGTCGGCGCCGGGGCGGCCACAGGTGCCGGGACGGCAGCCGTTGCGGGGGCCGCTTCGGCAGGCTGTGGGCGGGCCCAGTGCTTGATGCCCATTTCGGCCAGCATGGCGCGCTGGCGGGCGCTCAGGTGCAGGCTCATGCGGCGGGCGCCTCCAAATCCAGGCGCATGAGCACGGCGTCTTCGCGCCCGGTGCGCCCGGCGGGGTAGTAGTGTTTGCGCAGACCCACGCGGGCAAAGCCCTGCCGGGCATACAACTGCTGCGCGGCGGTGTTGCTGGCGCGCACTTCCAGCCACAGCGCCTCGGCCTGCTGCGTGCGCGCCCAGGCGGCCAGCGCGGTCAGCAGCAGGCGCGCAAAGCCCTGGCGCCGGTGCTCGGGGGCGATGGTGAGGTTGAGCAGGTGCGCCTCGCGGTAGCCGGGCATGGCCACCAGGTAGCCCAGCAGCGTGTCATCGGCCAGCAGGCACTGGGCATGGTGGCCAGCGGCCAGGGTGTCCAGAAAATGCCCGCGCGTCCAGGGGTGGCCGTGGCTGCGCTGCTCGATGGCGAGCACCGCGTCCAGATGCCCGGCCTGCATGGCCGCCAGGCGCAGGGCGGGCACGGCGCTGCCGGGGGCCGCCTGTGCGGGGCAGGCGCTGGCGTTCATCGCACGCCGCCTTGGGCCAGGCGCTCGGCCGTGGTTTGCGCCACTTTGTCGCGGATGTACAGCGGCAGCGCCTGCTCGGGCGGCACGGCAGCGCCGGCGGCCCACAGGGCGGGGGCCAGATCGAGCAAGGCGCTGGCGCTGGGCAGGGCGGGCACGCGCGGGCAGGCCGCCAGCGCGGGTGGCAGGGCCAGCGCCGGCAGGTCGAACACATTGCCCGCCAGCAGCCAGGGCGCCGGGGCCGCGCCAGCGGCCATGTCGGGCTGCGGATCGGGCTGCGGAACGGCCTGCGGCACGGCCAGCGCGCCAGCCGGGCCGACGCGGGGGGCGGCCAGGGCCTGCCACTGGCCGTGCTGCCAGACCCAGGGGGCGCTGTAGATTTCGTTCATGCGCGCATCCAGCAGCGCCAGCACGTGCAGGCGCTCGGCCTGCGGGGCGTGGCTGGCCCGCGCGGCCTGGGCCACGGCCTGCAAGGTATCGACGGGCAGCACGGGCAGCCCCGCCCCCCAGGCCAGGCCCTGGGCCACAGCGCAGGCGGTGCGCAGGCCGGTGAACGAGCCCGGCCCGCGCCCGAAGACGATGGCCTGCACCTCGCCCAGCGCCAGGCCAGCCTGCGCCAGCAGCGCCTGCACGGCAGGAATCAGCGCCGCCGAGGCTTGCGCGCCGCCAGGGCCCTGGTGCTGCCAGCGCCGCGCGCCGTGCTGCACGGCCACGCTCAGGTGTTCGGTGCTGGTGTCAAAGGCAAGCAGGCGCATGGGAGGGTTGAGCGTTGAGCGTTGTGGATTAGACGCGGGGGGCCTGAAAGTTCACGGTATTTCACGCGCAGCGCAAAAGGCAAGGGATTATCCGCGTGCCTGCCGCCGCCGCGCGGGCCTTTGCGCGGCGCCCGCCGTTAGACTGCCCGCCGTGAACGTATCTGCCTGTATCCCTTTTCAAGCTGCTGTTAAACACGCGGCCCGGCACCTGCCCCGGACACTGGCGCTCGTGCTGGCGGCCGCCCTGCCCTGGCCTGCGCTGGCGCAAGCGCCGGCCGATGCCGCGCTGCCCCCCGCCATTGCCCAGGCCTTAAGCCGCGCGGACGTGCCCGCCAGCAGTGTGGCCATGGTGGTGGCGCCCTTGCTGCCGCCGCCGGGCACCGTCAGCCGCGTGCCTGAGCCCGTCAACCCCGCAGGCGAGGCCAACCCGGCCCCCGCGCCCCTGGCCCTGCCCGCCCCGCGCCTGGCCTGGCGGGCGGACACGCCGATGAACCCCGCCTCGGTGATGAAGCTGTTTACCACCTACGCCGGGCTGGACCTGCTGGGGCCGGGCCACTTTTGGCGCACCCGCGTTTACACCCAGGGCTACGTGCAAGGCGGCACGCTGCGCGGCAACCTGGTGGTGCGCGGCAGCGGCGACCCCAAGCTGGTGCTGGAGCGCCTGCACGAGCTGATGCTGGCCATTCAGGACAAGGGCATCCGCCAGATCGACGGCGACATCCTGCTGGACAACAGCGTGTTCCGCCTGCCCGCGCACGACCCCGCTGCCTTTGACGACGACCCGCTGCGCCCCTACAACGCCGGGCCGGACGGGCTGCTGGTCAACTTCAAGGCGCTGGTGTTCAAGTTCATTCCCGATGCCGCCAGCCGCCGCGTGTGGGTGCAAACCGAGCCGCCCATTGCCGGCGTGGACATCCCTGCCGAAGTGCCTGCCGCCAGCGGCGCCTGCGGCGACTGGCGCACGCGCCTGGGCGCCAGCTTTGGCGACCCCGCGCGCATCAGCTTCAGCGGCCGCTACGCCTTAAGCTGCGGCGAGCAGACCTGGGCCGTGGCCTATGCCGACCCGCGCAGCTTTGCCCCGCGCGTGTTCGAGGCCATGTGGCGCGCCGCAGGCGGCGGCCTGAGCGGGCAGGTCAAGTGGCTGGACAAGCCCGCCACCGGCCAGCCCTGGATCACCGGCTTTTCGCTGCCGCTCAAGGACATCATTGCCGACATCAACAAGTACTCCAACAACGTCATGGCGCAGCAGCTGTTCCTCAGCCTGTCAGCCGGTGACGGGCGCGCCAGCTTTGGCGAATCGCGCAACACCATGGCGCGCTGGTGGCGCCAGCGCTTTGGCCTGCGCACCGCGCCGGTGGTGGACAACGGCTCGGGCCTGTCGCGCAACGAACGGGCCACCGCCGCCTCGCTGGCCGCGCTGCTGCAACACGCCGCTGCCAGCCCCCACGCGGCGGTGTTCGAGCAGTCGCTGTCCATCGCCGGCATCGACGGCACCACGCGCCGCATGCGCGCGCGCAACCCCGGCTCCGAGGCCATTGGCAACGCCACGTTGAAAACCGGCACCTTGCGCGACGTGGCGGCCATCGCCGGCTATGCCTATGGCCGCTCAGGCACCAAATACGCCGTGGTCGGCATCATCAACCACCCCAACGCCCCCGCCGCCCGCCCGGCGCTGGATCAGCTGGTGGAATGGGCTGTGCAAGACGGGCCTTGAAGGCATTTGGCCTCAAACCCTTATGCAGCGCGCGCGAAAAGCTATTTAAAGAATAGCAATCAGGCGCGCGCGATCTTGAACACCGCCGTGCCGGCGCGGGCGTTGGGCAGCCAGCGCACTTCGCGGCCTTCGTGCAGGCCGAAGGCGTCGAGCACGCGCAGGCCGTTTTTGCGCGCCAGGGCTTCAAAGTCCTTGTAGGTGCCCACGCGGATGTTGGGCGTGTCGTACCACTGGTAGGGCAGGCGGCGGGTGACGGGCATGCGCCCGCGCAGCACGCTCAGGCGGTTGGGCCAGTGGGCAAAGTTGGGAAAGGCGATGATGCCCACACGGCCCACGCGGGCGGTTTCGCGCAGCATGACCTCGGCGTTGCGCAGGTGTTGCAGGGTGTCGATTTGCAGCACCACGTCAAAGCTCTGGTCGCCAAAGGCAGCCAGGCCTTCGTGCAGGTTCAGCTGCAGCACGTTCACGCCGCGCTGTACGCAGGCCAGCACGTTGCTGTCGTCAATCTCGATGCCGTAGCCGGTGCAGCCCTTTTCGCGCACCAGCAAGTCCAGCAGGGCGCCGTCGCCGCAGCCCAAGTCCAGCACGCGCGCGCCGCTGGGCACCAGGCGGGCGATGGATTGCTGTATGGCCCGATCGCTCATGCGCTTGCCTCCTGAATTGCAGATGAAATAGGCGGTTTGCGCGCGTCTGGAGCGTGGTGAATGCTATCAAAATAGGACTTAACCACATTCAAATAGCGTGCATCGTCGAGCAAGAAGGCGTCGTGCCCGTGGGGCGCGTCGATTTCGGCGTAGCTCACGTCGCGCCGGTTGTCGAGCAGGGCTTTGACGATTTCGCGCGAGCGTGCGGGGGCAAAGCGCCAGTCGGTGGAAAAGCTCACCAGCAGAAACTTGGCGCGCGCGCGGGCCAGGGCCAGGGTCAGGTCGCCGCCAAAGGCGCGGGCGGGGTCGAAGTAGTCCAGCGCGCGGGTGATGAGCAGGTAGGTGTTGGCGTCGAAGTAGTCGCTGAACTTGTCGCCCTGGTGGCGCAGGTAGCTTTCGATCTGGAATTCGATGTCTTGCGTGCTGAAGCGGTAGCCGCTGCCGTTGCCGGCCACGGCCTGGCGCAGTTCGCGGCCAAACTTGGCGTTCATCACGTCGTCGCTCAGGTAGGTGATGTGGCCGATCATGCGCGCGATGCGCAGGCCCCGCTTGGGCACCACGCCGTGCTGGTAGAAGTGGCCGCCGTGAAAGTCGGGGTCGGTGACGATGGCGCGGCGCGCCACTTCGTTGAAGGCGATGTTTTCGGCCGTGAGGTTGGGCGCGCTGGCAATGACCACGGCGTGGCGCATGCGCTCGGGGTATTGCAGCGTCCAGGAGAGGGCCTGCATGCCGCCCAGGCTGCCGCCCATGACGGCGGCCAGCTGCGTGATGCCCAGCGCATCCAGCAGGCGGGCCTGGGCGTTGACCCAGTCTTCCACGGTGACGACGGGAAAGTCGGCCCCGTAGGGCTGGCCCGTGGCCGGGTTGGTGTGCATGGGGCCGGTGGAGCCAAAGCAGGAGCCGAGGTTGTTGACGCCGATGACGAAAAAGCGGTTGGTGTCCACCGGCTTGCCGGGGCCGATCATGTTGTCCCACCAGCCTTCGCTTTTGGGCTGGCCCGCATACACCCCGGCCACGTGGTGCGAGGCGTTGAGCGCGTGGCAGATGAGCACGGCGTTGTCGCGCGCCGCGTTGAGCTGGCCGTAGGTTTCGTAAGTGAGGGCGTAGTCGCAGATCGTGGCGCCGCTTTGCAAGGGCAGCGGCGCCTCAAAGTGCATGGACTGGGGCGTGGCGATGAAGGACATGGCAACAAAAAACCCGGTTCGCCAAATACGAAACCGGGTTGCTAAGCGCGTGTCTCGGATTTAGCGGTATTTGTTGAGCGCCCGCAAGCAGAGGCAAATCGGCGCTGTGGCGGGCAGTATAGCGGCCGCTGTTTTGAGCGGGCTAGCTGGCCGCGCCGCCCTTGGGCACGGGGGCGTGCAGGCTGGGGTCAAAGCTGTCGGCATCGTCAGGCGCACCGGCGGCGGTGTGCGCCGCGCCGTCGGCCACGGGCGGCGTCCATTCGGCCCAGTCGGGGCCAAACAGCTCCACCGGGTGCTGGGTGCGGTCAGAGCCGTTGCCGCAGGCTAAGTCGTCTGCGGGGCAGTACTTGTCGCAGCCCCAGCAAATGCGCTCAGGGTGCGCGGGGTGGATGGGAAAGCGCTTGGCCATGCGCCGCATGATGCCCGGCACGCGCGCCGGTGCGCCATGACGCAGGGCAAGTCCAGCGTGGCGCGGGCACGCCCAGAAAGCCTAAGCAAAAAGGCCATTTGCGCGCACCCCAAAAGGGTTTTAAGCTATATTATTAGTAGCATTCATTTGCCACAGGCCGTGGCGCGGGCCACGCACGGTCTGCCGCGGTCACAGCGCCTTGAGCGCCGCGTCAATGTCGTGCAGCACGGCTTCGGTGATGAGCCCGCCAGAGAACTTGGCCACGGTGGCCAGGGGCATGGCCTGGGCCATGGCGATTTGCGGGTGGGCCGAAAAACCGGGCAGGTGCTGCTCCAGCACGGCCTGCGCGCCGGGGTGGGCCAGCAGGGTTTTGACGGTGGACTGGGCCGACAGGCCGGCGCTGCTGGCAGGGGCGCTCGCGGGTGCCGGGGCAGCGGCAGCCGCGCCGGGGGCCAGCGGGGCCTCGCCGCCCAGGGTGTGCAGGGGCTTGAGGGGGGCAAACTGCCCGTCGCGCTTGCCTTGCCAGGCGGCAATGGCCTCGGCCATTTCGGCGGGGTCGAACACGGCGCTTTGAAAGACGGCCATGTGGTGCAGGGCGTTGGCGGTGTCGTGGTCGCGCGCGTAGGTGATGGCGCTTTTGCAGCCGGCAACGGCGGCGGGGGATTTGGCGGCGATGCTGGCGGCCAGCGCCTGGGCGTGGGCGAGCAGGGCGTCGGCATCGGGCAGCACGGCGTTGACCAGGCCCACGTCCAGCGCGCGGGCGGCGGGCAGGCGTTCGCTGGTGTAGGCCATTTGGCGCGCCACGCCTTCGGGAATGATTTTGGGCAGGCGTTGCAGCACGCCCAGATCGGCCACCATGCCGACTTGCGTTTCTTGCAGGGCAAAGAAGGCGTCGGCCGTGCACACGCGGATGTCGCAGGCGCTGGCCAGGTCAAGCCCCGCGCCGATGCAGCCGCCTTGCACGGCGCAGATGACGGGAAAGCGCGCTTGCTCCAGCGCGGTAAAGCAGTCCATGAGCTGCCCCAGCGCGTGGGCAAAGCCCATGCGCGCGCGGGGGGTGTCGGTGGCGAAGGCGTCGCTCAAGCCGCCAAACACGTCCAGCGACATGCCGGCGCAAAAGTGTTTGCCGGTGGAGCTGATGAGCAGGGCGCGCACGTCGCCGCGCGCGTCCAGGGTGCGCACGGCGTCGCGCAGCGCGTAATAAAAGGGCGGGCTGAAGGTGTTGAGGCGCTCGGGGCGGCAAAGCTGCAAGTGGGCAATGCCGCCTGCGGTGCTGAGGGTGAAGAAGTCGTTGGTCATGGCAGGGTCTTTCGGTGAAGGGGCGGCGGCGGGCGCGGGGGTGGCGGTTTCCAGGGCGGCGGCCAGCTCGGTGCCCTGGCGGATGGCGCGCTTGGCGTCCAGCTCGGCGGCCACGTCGGCGCCGCCGATCAGGTGCACGCGGCAGCCCGCGGCTTGCAGCGGGGCCAGCAGCGCGCGCTCAGGCTGCTGGCCGGCGCAGATGACGACGTGGTCCACGGCCAGCACCTGGGGCTGGCCGTCCACGCGGATGTGCAGGCCCGCATCGTCAATGCGTTCGTAGCTGACGCCCGCGAGCATGCGCACGCCCCGGCTTTTGAGCGAGGCGCGGTGGATCCAGCCCGTGGTTTTGCCCAGGCCGTCGCCGACTTTGCTGGTCTTGCGTTGCAGCAGGGTGACTTCGCGCGCGGGGCGCTCGGGCTGGGGCGGGCACAGACCGCCAGCGTGGCGGTACTGTGGGTCGATGCCCCATTCGGCGTAGAACTTTTCCGGCGCGAGGCTGGCGCTTTCGCCCTGCTGGGTGAGGTATTCGCTCACGTCAAAGCCGATGCCGCCCGCGCCGATGACGGCCACGCGCTGGCCCACGGGGCGCTTGGCTTGCAGCACGTCCAGGTAGCTGAGCACCTTGGGGTGGTCAATGCCTTCGATGTCGGGCGTGCGCGGGGTGATGCCGGTGGCCAGCACCACGTCGTCAAAGCCGCCCTGGGCCAGCAGGGCCGCGTCGGCGCGGGTGTTCAGGCGCAGGTGCACGCCGGTGCGGGCCAGCGCGTGGCGGAAGTAGCGCAGGGTTTCGTGGAACTCTTCCTTGCCCGGTATCTGCTTGGCCAGGTTGAACTGCCCGCCGATGTCGGGCGCGGCTTCGAACAGGGTGACGTGGTGGCCGCGCTCAGCCGCCGTGGTGGCAAAGGCCAGCCCGGCCGGGCCTGCGCCGACCACGGCCACGCGGCGCGGCTGCGCGGCGGGCTCGATCTTCAGCACCGTTTCGTGGCAGGCGCGCGGGTTGACCAGGCAAGAGGTGATCTGGCCGGCAAAGGTGTGGTCCAGACAGGCCTGGTTGCAGGCGATGCAGGTGTTGATGTGCTGGGCACGGCCTTCGCGCGCCTTGCGTACGAAATGCGCATCGGCCAGAAAGGGCCGCGCCATGGACACCATGTCGCACATGCCGGTGGCCAGCAGTTGCTCGGCCACTTCGGGGGTGTTGATGCGGTTGGTGGCCACCAGCGGAATGCGCACCTGCCCCATCAGCCGCTGCGTGACCCAGGCAAAGGCCGCGCGCGGCACCTGGGTGGCGATGGTGGGCACGCGCGCTTCGTGCCAGCCAATGCCGGTGTTCAAGAGAGTGGCGCCTGCGGCCTCGATGGCCTTGGCCAGCGCCATCACCTCGGCCAGCGTGGAGCCGCCTTCCACCAGATCGAGCATGGACAGGCGGTAGATGATGATGAAGCGCGGCCCCACCCGCTCGCGCACGCGGCGCACGATCTCGACCGCAAAGCGCATGCGCTGCGCGTAGGCGCCGCCCCATTCGTCATCGCGCTGGTTGGTGCGCGCGGCAATGAATTCGTTGATGAGGTAGCCCTCGCTGCCCATGATTTCCACGCCGTCGTAGCCCGCGTGCTGTGCCAGCGCGGCGCAGTGCACGTAGTCGGCAATGGTTTGCTCCACCTCCTGCGCCGTCAGCGCGTGCGGGGTAAAGGCGTTGATGGGCGCGCGCAGCGCACTGGGCGCCACCAGATCGGGCTGGTAAGCGTAGCGGCCAAAGTGCAGGATTTGCATGGCAATGCGCCCGCCTTCGGCATGCACGGCCTGGGTGATGCGGCGGTGCTGCGCGGCTTCTTCCTCGGTGTGCAGCATGGCCCCGCCGGGCATGGGCCGCGCGCGGGCATTGGGGGCAATGCCGCCGGTGACGATCAGCCCCACTTCGCCGCGCGCGCGCTCGGCATAAAAGGCGGCCATGCGGTCAAAGCCGTTGTCGGCCTCTTCCAGCCCCACGTGCATGCTGCCCATGAGCACGCGGTTGCGCAGGGTGACAAAGCCCAGCTCCAGCGGGGCCAGCAGGTGGGGGTAGGCGGTGGCAGTGCTCATCGTGGGTCGTGGTGCGTCGTAGTGGGTCGTGGCGTGCGGGTTGGGCCAGACGGGCAAGGACGAAAGGGCAGGTCGCCTTTGGGCGGCGCTGCGGGCGGCGTGTTTATGCAACGGGTTGCACAAAGCCTGCGCGCCATTATGCAACCCGTTGCATCAAAGGTGCTTGAGGGTTTCCACGCCCCTGCCAGCGGCTATGCTTGGGCGCACCATGTCCTTGCCCCATGCCCTGTTGGCCGCGCTGGTGGAGCGGCCCAGCTCCGGCGCCGATCTGGCGCGCCGTTTTGACCGCTCGCTTGGCTACTTCTGGCACGCCACGCACCAGCAGATTTACCGCGAGCTGGCGCGCATGGAAGAAGCGGGCTGGGTGCGGTCGTTGCCCGAGGAAGCCACGCGCGGGCGCAAGCGCGCCTACCGCCTGCTGGCCGCCGGGCGAAAAGAACTCAAGCGCTGGCTGGCCACGCCCAAGCCGCCCGTGGCCCTGCGCGACGACATGATGGTGCGCCTGTGGGCCGAAGCGGCCATTGGCCCCACCCCGGGGCTGATGCACGTAATCGACGCGCAACTGGCCCAGCACGAGGCGCAGCTGGCCGTGTACGAAAGCTACGCCGCTGTCGCCGATCCAGACCCGGCTGAATCCGCCGAATCAGCCGAATCCGCCGATGCCCCCGGCAACGCGGACACGCCAGCCGCCCCGGATGCCGCCGCAGCCCGCGCCGCCGCCTTGCACACGCTGGTGCTGGGCGCAGGCATGCAGTACGAGCGTTACTGGATCGAGCTGCTGCGCCAGGCGCGCGCACTGCTGGCGGATGAGGCCAAGCCCGTATCCGCCCCCGCCCCCGCGCCGCGATAAACGCAGCAGCCTTTATTGCGGCCCCTGCGCATACGCCTCCAGCCCCAGCGCCACCACCGTGGCCACCTCATCACCCACGGCGGCGCGAAACTCGCTTTCTGCCTGCATCACGGCGGCCTGGAAGGCGGCCAGCCAGTCCAGCCCCAAGGGGGTAAACACAATGCGCCGCGCCCGCGCGTCCAGCGGGTCGGCCTCGCGCGTGACCAGCCCCCAGGCTTCGCACTGGTTCACCAAATCGCCCATGGCCTGCTTGCTCATGCCCGCCCAGGCCGCCAGCGCCGTCAGCCGCGCGCCCTGCAAGGGCAAATGCCGCGTGATGTGCACGTGCGCCGCGCCCACCTTCTCGCGCGCGGCCAGGTTCGCCAAGGCCAGCGGCGCGTGCTCGCTGGCGGCCATCAGTTGCAGCACCCGTTCGTCAAAGCGGCGCATGGCATGGCCCAGCAGCCGCCCCAAATGCGTCTGGCGCCACAGATCGGCGCGCTCGTCTGAGGCGCGCTCATCAGGCCCGGCAGGCTGCCCAGAGGAATGAACGGCATGAAGGGGATGGGCAGAGGGCGGTGTGCGGTGCATATCAAATGGTAAGGTAAACTGACTTAAAAAAGCGTTTACCCAAATCAATGGATTGATATACAGTCCTGTTCAAGCATCCAGCTTATGCGCTGAACAAGCCTCCAACCCATTGATTCACAAGGAAAAAACCATGAACACCGCTGTGGCCGACAAGACCGAAAAAGCCAAGGCCCTGCAAGCCGCGCTGGCACAAATTGAAAAGCAGTTTGGCAAAGGCACCATCATGCGCCTGGGCGAAGGCGAGCAGATGGAAGACATCCAGGTCGTCTCCACCGGCTCGCTGGGGCTGGACATTGCCCTGGGCGTGGGCGGCCTGCCGCGCGGGCGCGTGATCGAGATCTACGGCCCCGAAAGCTCGGGCAAAACCACCCTCACCCTGCAAGTGATTGCCGAAATGCAAAAGCTGGGCGGCACCTGCGCCTTCATCGACGCCGAACACGCGCTGGACACTGCCTACGCCGAAAAACTGGGCGTGAACCTGCACGACATGCTCATCAGCCAGCCCGACACCGGCGAGCAGGCGCTGGAAATCGTGGACTCGCTCGTGCGCTCCGGCGCCATTGACCTGGTGGTCGTGGACTCCGTGGCTGCCCTGGTGCCCAAGGCCGAAATCGAAGGCGAAATGGGCGACAGCCTGCCCGGCCTGCAAGCGCGCCTGATGAGCCAGGCCCTGCGCAAGCTCACCGCCACCATCAAAAAGACCAACTGCACCGTCATCTTCATCAACCAGATCCGCATGAAGATCGGCGTCATGTTCGGCAGCCCCGAAACCACCACCGGCGGCAATGCCCTGAAGTTCTACGCCAGCGTGCGCCTGGACATCCGCCGCACCGGCACCATCAAGAAAGGCGACGAAGCCATTGGCAACGAAACCAAGGTGAAAGTGGTCAAGAACAAGGTCAGCCCCCCCTTCAAGACGGCGGAATTCGACATTCTGTTTGGCGAAGGCATCAGCCGCGAAGGCGAAATCATCGACATGGGCGTGCAAGCCAAGGTGCTGGACAAGTCTGGCGCCTGGTACGCCTACAACGGCGAAAAAATCGGCCAGGGCCGCGACAACGCCCGCGAGTTTCTGCGCGAAAACCCCGAACTGGCGCGCGAGATTGAAAACCGCGTTCGCGAGTCGCTCGGCATTGCCGGGCGACCGGCATCGGCGCCAGCCGATGACGCCGAGGCTTGAAAAGCCTCCGCCTGAGGAACAAGATCAAAAACACTGTTTGCGCTTGTCTGACAAGCGCAAGTGGCTATCAAAGAAAGAGCAAATTCCTTTGTCTGGTCTTTCGACCCTGTCGCTCAAGGGCCGCGCGCTGCGCTACCTGGCCGCACGCGAGCACTCGCGCGCCGAGCTGACGGCCAAGCTCATGCGCCGGCTGCAAGACGGCGAAAGCGCCGCCGACGTGGCCCGCGTGCTGGATGAGCTGACGGCCAAGGGCTTCATCAACGAAGCGCGCGTGGCCGAAAGCCTGCTGCACCGCCGCGCCCCGCGCTTAGGCGCTGCGCGCGTGCTGCAAGAGCTGCACGCCAAGGGCGTGCCCGCCGACGTGCTGGCCAGCGCCGCCGAACAACTGCGCGGCACCGAGCTGGCGCGCGCGCGCGAAGTCTGGCGCAAGAAGTTTGGTCAGCCACCGCAAGACGCCGCCGAGCGCGCCCGCCAGCTGCGCTTTCTGGCCGCGCGCGGCTTCAGCGGTGACGTGGCACGGCGCGCAGTGGGCGAATCGGCGGATGACGAGCAAGGATGAGTGCCGCCAGAGCCACATGGCGCCAGCAAACGTCGCCTGCGCCAAGCTCTCGCGTGCGCTGGCACCACGCACCAGTGCGGCAATACTTCTGTTTTTATAGCAATAAACGCCCGCCAGATGCGCGCGAATGGCCTTTTTTCTCAACAGCCTTTTTGAGCAAGCACCTGCTCAAAGCCCCAGCATTAATTGCAGGTTTTGCACCGCCGCGCCGCTGGCGCCCTTGCCCAGGTTGTCCAGCCGGGCCACGCACACGGCCTGGTGCGTTTGCGGGTTGGCAAAGACGCGGATTTCCAGCGTGTTGGTGTTTTTCAGCGCCACCGCGTCCAGCTTGCCGGATGCGGGCGCGTCTTCCACGCGCACGTGGTCTGCCCCGGCGTAATGGGCGCGGTAGGTGTCCAGCAGCCGTGCGGCATCGGGCTGGCCGGGCAGCGTGTCCAGGTGCAGCGGCAGCTCCACCAGCATGCCCTGGTCAAAGTTGCCCACGGCCGGTATGAAGATGGGCCGGCGCGTGACGCGGCCATAGGCCATGATTTCCGGGATGTGCTTGTGCTGCAAGCCCAGGGCGTACAGCTCGTAGGGCGGCGCGCCGCCCGCTTCATACGCCTCGATCATCTGCCGCCCGCCGCCGCTGTAGCCGCTGACCGCAGGCAGGGCAATGGGGTGATCGGGCGGCAGCAGGCCCGCATCCACCAGCGGGCGCAGCAGGGCAATGGCCCCCGTGGCGTAGCAGCCGGGGTTGGCCACGCGCTCGGCGCTTTGCACTGCGGCGCGCTGCTGGGGCGACAGCTCGGGAAAGCCATACACCCAGCCCGGCGCCACGCGGTGCGCGGTGCTGGCGTCGATGATGCGGGGCTTGGCGCCGGGCAGTGCGTCGATCAGCGCCACCGATTCGCGCGCCGCGTCGTCGTGCAGGCACAAGATGGTCAGGTCAACGGCCGACAGGATTTCGCGCTTGGCCGCCACGTCCTTGCGGCGCGCCGGGTCAATGCTGACCAGCTCCACACCCGCCATGCCCTGCAAACGCTCACGAATCTGCAAGCCCGTGGTGCCTGCCTCGCCGTCGATGAAAACCTTTGCCATTGCCGTTCCTTCAAACAAAAGACTGCGGCCCCCGCCCGGCAGCACGGGCCAGGGCCCCAAGGGGCGGGGGCAGCGCGCCATGATACATTCGCGGGTTGCGCAACGCATCCGTGCTCGAGCTGACGCCGGAAATCATCTTCCTCAACGTGGCAGCCCGACCCGATCCATTCTTTTCTCCCAGAGGGGCTTCATGAAAATCCACGAGTACCAGGGCAAGGAGATCCTGCGCCAGTTTGGCGTGCCCGTGCCGCGCGGCATTCCCGCCTTCACCGTACAAGAGGCCGTTGAGGCGGCGCAAAAACTGGGCGGCCCGGTGTGGGTGGTCAAGGCCCAGATCCACGCTGGCGGCCGCGGCAAGGGCGGCGGCGTGAAAGTGGCCAAGTCGCTGGACGATGTCTCCACGCTGGCCGGGCAGATTCTGGGCATGCAGCTCAAAACTCACCAGACCGGCCCCGAAGGGCAGAAGGTGCGCCGCCTCTACATCGAAGAAGGCGCGGACATCCAGAAAGAGTATTACCTCTCCGTCGTGACCGACCGCGCCACGCAGAAAGTGGCCTTCATCGCCAGCAGCGAAGGCGGCATGGACATCGAGGAAGTGGCGCACAGCCACCCCGAGAAAATCGTCAAGGTGTTCATCGACCCCCTGACTGGCCTGACCGACGCCCAGGGGCAAGAGCTGGCCAAGGGCGTGGGCATGCCTGAAGACAGCGTGGCGCAGTTTGTGGACGTGTGCCGCAAGCTCTACAAGTGCTACATGGACACCGACGCCTCGCTGGTCGAGATCAACCCCCTGAACCGCGACAGCAAGGGCAACATCATCGCCCTGGACGCCAAGTTCAACTTTGACAGCAACGCCTTGTTCCGCCACCCCGAAATCGTGGCCCTGCGCGATCTGGACGAAGAAGACCCCGCCGAGGTGGAAGCCAGCAAGTTCGACCTGGCCTACATCAGCCTGGACGGCAACATCGGCTGCCTGGTCAACGGCGCGGGCTTGGCCATGGCCACCATGGACACCATCAAGCTCTTTGGCGCCGAGCCCGCCAACTTCCTCGACGTGGGCGGCGGCGCCACCCCCGAGAAAGTGACCGAAGCCTTCAAGATCATGCTGAAAAACCCGAAAGTGAAGGCCATTTTGGTCAACATCTTCGGCGGCATCATGAAGTGCGACACCATCGCCACCGGCGTCATCACCGCCAGCCGTGCAGTCGACCTGAAAGTGCCCCTGGTCGTGCGCATGAAAGGCACCAACGAAGAGCTGGGCAAGAAGATGCTGGCCGAAAGTGGCCTGCCCATCATCAGCGCCGACACCATGGCCGAAGCCGCGCAAAAAGTGGTTGCCGCCGTCAAAGCCTAAAGAACTGTCGAAGGAAGCGCCATGTCCATCTACATCAACAAAGACACCAAAGTCATCACCCAGGGCATCACCGGCAAGACCGGCCAGTTCCACACCGAAAAGTGCATTGAATACGCCAACGGCAAAAACTGCTTCGTGGCCGGTGTGAACCCCAAGAAAGCCGGCGAGAAGATTTTTGACGTGCCCATCTTCGCCAGCGTGAAAGACGCGGCCAAGGAAACCGGCGCCACCGTCAGCGTGATCTACGTGCCGCCCGCAGGCGCCGCCGCCGCCATCTGGGAAGCGGTGGAGGCCGATCTGGACTTGGCCATCTGCATCACCGAAGGCATTCCCGTGCGCGACATGCTGGAAGTGCGCAACAAGATGAAGGCCAAGGAAGCCGCTGGCGGCAAGAAAACCCTGCTGCTGGGCCCCAACTGCCCGGGTCTGATCACGCCGGAAGAAATCAAGATCGGCATCATGCCCGGCCACATCCACAAGAAAGGCCGCGTGGGCGTTGTGAGCCGCTCCGGCACGCTGACCTACGAAGCTGTGGCGCAGCTGACCGAGCTGGGCATTGGCCAGTCCTCTGCCGTGGGCATCGGGGGCGACCCGATCAACGGCCTGAAGCACATCGACGTGATGAAGGCCTTCAACGATGACCCTGATACCGATGCCGTCATCATGATCGGCGAAATCGGCGGCCCCGACGAGGCCGAAGCCGCCCGCTGGTGCAAGGAGCACATGAAAAAGCCCATCGTCGGCTTCATTGCCGGTGTGACCGCCCCTCCGGGCAAGCGCATGGGCCATGCTGGCGCGCTGATCTCCGGCGGTGCCGACACAGCCGAAGCCAAGCTGGCCATCATGGAAGAGTGCGGCTTCAAGATCACCCGCAACCCGTCCGAGATGGGCAAGCTGCTCAAGGCACTGCTGTAAACAGCCCTCCCTTTCCATGAGCTGTCCTGCCCTGTGCGGGATTGGCCTGTGGCAGCACAGCAGCCTGGAGCTTGGCGATGCCACCGGTGCGTGAACGGGAAGGCGGCATGCAGTTCGACTATGGCGCATTGACTGACGTGGGGCGGATGCGCCCCAACAATGAAGATGCCATCCTGGTGGACGCCGGGCATGGCGTGCTGGTGCTGGCCGATGGCATGGGCGGCTACAACGCAGGCGAAGTCGCCAGCGCCCTGGCCGTTGACCTGATTGCGGGCGAGCTGGCCCGCTGGCTGGACGAGGCGGCCAACGTGGCCAGCGTGCGTGACGTGCGCCGCGCCATGGAAATTTGCGTGGACAACGCCAACCGCGCCATCTTTGACGCAGCCAACACCCATGCCGACTATGCCGGCATGGGCACCACCTTGGTCATGGCTGTGCTGCATGGCAACACGCTGGTGCTTGGTCATGTGGGTGATTCGCGCGCCTACCGCTGGCGCAATGGCGAGCTGACGCAGCTCACTCGCGATCACTCATTGCTGCAAGAGCAAATGGACATTGGGCTGATCACTGCCGAGGAGGCTGCTGCCTCCAGCAACCGCAATCTCGTCACCCGCGCCCTGGGTGTGGAAGACACGGTGCTGCTGGTGGTGCAGGACATCCCCATTGAGCCGGACGACATGTTCCTGCTGTGCTCAGACGGGCTGAGCGACATGCTCTCCGACACCGACATCGCCACCTTGCTCGCAGAACCGGACCAGCCCTTGCAAGCGCGGGCCGAGGCGCTGGTCGGCCTGGCCAATGAACAAGGCGGGCGGGACAACATCTCCGTCATCCTCATGCACGCAGGCCAAATGCCTAAAAAGTCCGGGATGATGGCGAAATTGCTGGGAAAATAAGCGCCCCATACCCATAGCTGGCCCTAAGCTTGGCGAGCTTTCCCACATTTTCTTACATCAAAAGCCCAACGGGAGATTCGTTCATGCCAAAGTTGATCGTTTCGATCGACGGCGTCGTCGTCAAGGAAGTGCAGTTAACCAAGGATCGCTCCACCATTGGCCGGCGCCCTTATAACGACGTGGTGATCGACAACCTGGCTGTCAGCGGCGAGCATGCCGTGATCCAGATGGCTGGTGGCATCACTACCCTTGAAGACTTGGGCAGCACCAATGGCACCTACGTCAACGGCCAGGCCATCAAGAAGCACACGCTGACCCATGACGACACCATCGAGGTTGGCAAGTACAAACTCAAGTTTCTCAACCTGGACACCCAGTCCGGGCCCATCAGTCTGTCCGGCGCGTCCAGCCTTGGCGCGGCGTCGACCATCGGCTCTATTCCCATGGGCATGGAATCCACCCTGGCCCAGATGCCCCCGGAGCACCAGCCACGTGGCCCGCGTGTGCGCGTGCTCAATGGCCGCGCCAGTGGCCGTGAAATGGAGCTGACCAAGGTCGTCACCACCATTGGCAAGCCCGGCCTGTCCGTGGCCTCCATCACGCGCAAACCCCACGGCTTCGACCTGGCTTATGTCGAAGGTGACAGCGTGGCCTCGGTCAATGGCGTTGCCGTGGACAACGGGCCCATCACGCTTAAAAACAACGACCAGATCAATCTGGGCGGCATTCGCCTGGAATTCATCAGCGACTGATGAAATAGGCCATGTCTCGATCGCTTTGACCCAGCGCGCACCCAGCATGGCGCGAGTACTGTGCCAGCCTTGATCGCGTCGGCCAGGCCAGGGGCCAAAGACAAAAAACAAGCACTCGGCTCAAGCGCCCAGCAGGCGCTGCATGGCCTCGCGGTACTTGGCGGCGGTGCCTTCAATCACCTCGGCCGGCAGCGGCGGCGCGGGCGGCTGCTTGGGCCAGGGCTGGCCGTTGACCTGGGCCTGCTCCAGCCAGTCGCGCAGATACTGCTTGTCAAAGCTGGGCGGGTTGGCCCCTTCGCGCCACTGGTCGGCAGGCCAGTAGCGCGAGGAATCGGGGGTGAGCACTTCGTCCATTAGCACCAACTCGCCCGCGCCATTGAGGCCAAATTCGAACTTGGTGTCGGCAATGATGATGCCCTTGGCCAGCGCCATGGCGGCGGCGCGCTCGTACAGGGCGATGCTCACGTCGCGAATCTTCGCGGCCAGCTCAGGGCCGATCATTTCCACCGTGCGCTCGAACGTGATGTTCTCGTCGTGCTCGCCCATGTCGGCCTTGGCCGCAGGGGTGTAAATGGGCGCGGGCAGGCGGCTGGCGTTGCGCAGCCCCTCGGGCAAGGGCACGCCGCAAACACTGCGGCGGGCCTGGTACTCCTTCCAGCCGCTGCCGGCCAGGTAGCCGCGCACCACGGCTTCTACGGCAATGGGCTTGAGCCGCTGCACCAGCATGCTGCGCCCCTGCACCAGGGCCACCTCGTCCGGCGACACCACGCTTTCGGGCGCCTGGCCGGTCAGGTGGTTGGGCACGATGTCCTTGAGCTGCTCGAACCACCACAGCGCCATTTGCGTCAGCAGCGCGCCCTTGCCGGGAATGGGCTCGCCCATGATGACGTCGAAGGCGCTGATGCGGTCGGACGCCACCATGAGGATGCGGTCATCGCCCACGGCGTAGTTGTCGCGCACCTTGCCGCGCGCAAGCAAGGGCAGGCTGGTGAGGTGGCTGGTGTGCAGGGCAGGTGTGCGGGTCATGGCTGAACAGAATCGATCACAAAAAGCCAAACGGCCATTGTGCCGCAGCCGCTATGCGGACAGCCCTTTGATGAAGTTGCAGCTCGGCTTTAGCGCGGACACGCAACGCAGCCAGGCGCGTTCACAAAGGCTTAGCGTGCCAGCCCAGGCTGTGCGTGCCGCAAGGGCTTGAGGACATCCAGCAGGAGCTGGCCGCGTTAAGCGTCAGGGGTATTGACATACCCATAATAAAAAAGCCGATCGCGTATGTCTGACAAGCGCAATCAGCTATCGTTTTAAGAGCAATAAAGGATGCAGGGGCTTACACCACTTTCTGCGCCAGCTCACCCTTGGCGTATTTCTCGGCCATGACGGACAGCGGCGTGGGCTTGATCTTGGCGCCCTGGCCTTCGCAGCCGAATTCGAGGTAGCGCTGCTTGCACACGGCCTTGGCGGCTTCGCGGGCGGGTTTCATCCATTCGCGCATGTCGAATTTGCCGGGGTTTTCGTGCATGAACTTGCGCACGGCGCCGGTCATGGCCATGCGGATGTCGGTGTCGATGTTGACCTTGCGCACGCCGTGCTTGATGGCTTCCTGGATTTCCTTGACGGGCACGCCGTAGGTTTGCTTCATCTGGCCGCCGTACTGGTTGATGATGGCCAGCAAGTCCTGCGGCACGCTGGAGGAGCCGTGCATGACCAGGTGGGTGCTGGGGATGCGGGCGTGGATTTCTTTCACGCGGCTGATGGCCAGCACGTCGCCGGTGGGCGGGCGGGTGAATTTGTAGGCGCCGTGGCTGGTGCCGATGGCGATGGCCAGGGCGTCCAGCTGCGTGGCCTTGACGAACTGGGCGGCTTCCTCGGGGTCGGTGAGCATCTGGCTGTGGTCGAGCTTGCCGACGGCGCCAATGCCGTCTTCTTCGCCTGCTTCGCCGGTTTCCAGGCTGCCCAGGCAGCCCAGCTCGCCTTCGACGGTGACGCCGACGCGGTGGGCCATGTCCACCACCTGGCGGGTGACTTGCACGTTGTAGTCGAAGCTGGAGGGGGTTTTGCCGTCTTCTTTCAGGCTGCCGTCCATCATGACGGAGCCAAAGCCCAGGTCAATGGCGCCCTGGCACACGGCGGGGCTGGTGCCGTGGTCCTGGTGCATGACCAGGGGGATGTGGGGGTAGGCCTCGGCGGCGGCGGCGATGAGGTGTTTGATGAAGCTCTCGCCCGCGTATTTGCGCGCGCCGGCGCTGGCTTGCAGGATGACGGGGGCACCCACTTCGTCGGCGGCGGCCATGACGGCCTGCACTTGTTCCAGGTTGTTGACGTTGAAGGCGGGGATGCCGTAGCCGTTTTCGGCGGCGTGGTCGAGCAGCTGGCGCATGGAAACGAGGGGCATGGGGTGTCCTTTCTGCGAAAGAGGGTGCGGCAAGCGTGTGCCGCCGCTGGCGCTATCGAAAAAAATGCCCTGTGCCCAGGGCTGCGCCGCAGCGGGGCATTGTAGGCCGCGCCCTGCGCCGGGCCTTGACCCAGCGCAGGAGTGCTTGGCCCCCATGCGCGGCCAGGCTCAGTCGTCCAGCTTTTCGCGCTCTACCGCGCCGGTGCTGGCGTTGACGTACAGGTCCACGCGCTGGCCGGCCGTGTTGGTGGCCTCGGCTTCCCAGCGGCCATCGTCCAGTTCCAGATCGCGGACATGGCTGTAGCCCGCCGCTTGCAGGGTGTGGGTGACTTGGGCTGCGGTCAGCACGGTGGCGCCCTGGCCGCCCGTGGCGGCGCTGCTTTGGCCCAGCACGTCCAGCGTGACGGGGTGCAGCACCAGCTCGACCTTGGGCGCGTTGGCGCTCTGGCGCACCTCGGCTTCCCACAGGCCGTCGTCAAACTCGATGTCGCGCACTTGCGCATAGCCCATGCCGCGCAGGCGCTCGGCCACTTGCGCGGCGCCGGGCAGGCGCGCGCCCAGGTCGGCGCGGGTGAGGGCTTGCAACTGGCCGCTGGCGTCGTTGACCAGCAGGTAGGTGCGTGCACCTTCGGGGCTGACGGCCTTGGCCGTCCAGTGGCCGTATTCCTTTTCCAGGTCGTACACGGCGTGGTAGCCCTGGCCTTGCATCACGGCCAGGGCTTCGGGCGCGGTCATGGCTTGTGCCAGGGCGCCTGCGCCCAGCAGGCCAGCGGCGATGAGGGTGCGCAGGGCGCGGGAAGCAGTGAGGGAAGAAGCAAGGGAGGTCATGGGTGTTTTCCTTTCAGCAAACCATGCAGGTGTCGAAAGCCCGCATCATGGAAAACAGGGCTTGAACCCTGCATGAAGCCCGCGTTCATGCGCCGTTTATGCGGCCCGCCCCACAATGGCGGGCTGCCCCCTTTTTTTATGCACCCCCTTCGCCTGCTTGTGACCGCGCTGGCCCTGGCCTGCGCCCTGCCCCTGGCCCACGCCGCCGATCAGGAGCGCGCGCGCCAGGGCGTGGTCAATGGCGTGTACAAGCCGCTGTCGGCCATCATGGCCGACATTGCCCGGCAGCACCCTGGCCGCGTGGTGGACGTGGAAACCCAGCCCGGCGCGCGCGGCGAGCTGCGCTACGAAATCACCCTGATCGACGCGCAAGGCCGCAAGCAAGAGCTGCTGGTCGATGCCGCCACGGGCCAGGTGGTGACGCACGCGCAGACGCTGGCCCAGCGCGCGGCCAGCCTGGCCGAGCTGGCCGCGCACCTGCGCCGTGTGGAACAGCAGCAGCAGCGCCGCGTGATCGATGCCGAATTTGAAATCACCCGCCAGGGCCAGCCCGTGTACGAGCTGAAGCTGGCCCCCGAGGGCAAGGCCACGCAGCGCCTGCGCATCGACGCGCGCACGGGCCAGGCGCTGGATGCGGCCGGGCAGCCCGCCGCCACCGCATCGCCCCTGCACAGCATGCCCGACATGCTCAGCGCCCTGAGCGCGCGCTACAGCGGCCTGGTCAGCGAGGTCGAGCTGGAAAACGGCGAAACCCCCCACGCCTATTACGAGCTGGAGCTGCTGCAAGAAAACGGCGCCAAGCTGGAGCTGCGCGTGGACGCCCGCACCCTGGCCGTGCGCGAGCGCGGCCAGGGCGAGGACTAGGGCCTTTGTTCACATGGATACCCCCGCCCCATGCGCATCCTGATCGCCGAAGACGACACCGCCTTGGCAGCCCAGATACGGCAGGCCCTGAGCGCCGCCGGCTTTGCCGTGGACGTGGAACACGACGGCGAAGCCGCGTCCTTCGCCGGCTGCGTGCAAGCCTATGACGCCGCCGTGCTCGATCTGGGCCTGCCGCGCAAAGACGGCCTGAGCGTGCTGCGCGACTGGCGCGACGCCGGCTGCCACTGGCCCGTGCTCATCCTCACCGCCCGCAACCGCTGGAGCGACAAAGTGGCCGGCTTCAACGCCGGGGCCGACGACTACCTGACCAAACCCTTCGTCATGGAAGAAGTGGTGCTGCGCCTGCGCGCCATGCTGCGCCGCGCCACCGGCAGCGGCAGCAGCGTGCTGCGCGCGGGCGAGCTGGAATACGACGTGGGCGCGGGCCGCTTCGTCTGGCGCGGGCAGGCGCTGCAACTGACCGCGCAAGAGCACAAAATCCTCGCCTACCTCATGCACCGCCCCGGCCAGCTCGTCACCCGCACCGACATCAGCGAACACGTTTACGCGCGCGATCTGGACCCGGACTCCAACACCATCGACGTGCTCATCGGCCGCATCCGGCGCAAACTCGGCGCCCCCGGCCTCATCGCCACCGAGCGCGGCCAGGGCTTTCGCCTCAGCGCCCCGCCCGGCACGGCCCCTGCCGGCACGGCCCATACCGCTTGATTTTTGATAGCTGCTGCCACGCGCTGTACAAGCCTTGTAGCCTTTTTTGTCATTCATCCCTGGCGCTAATGCCATGAGCTAAGGCCATGACGGACATGCCCCTTGCCCTTCATGGCGGCACGCCCCGAACAAATCCACAAAATCGCCCCAAAGCACCACCCAGCGCGCGCCAGCAGCTCCTGTTTCTGAAGCACCCTAACCCCTTTCCCACCCGCTCCCGCACCTGCCTGCCGTGACGCCCTCGCCCGCCCCCCCGCCACGCCGCCACTGGACCCTGGCGCGGCGCATAGCCGTGCTGGCCCTGGTGCCCACCGCCTTGGTGCTCAGCAGCGGCGGGCTGTGGCTGCGCACGCAAATCCACGGCGCCGTGTACGAAAGCTTTGCCCAAGTCCTGCACGAGCAGCACGAGCGCGTGGCCGCCCGCCTGCACGCCACCGCCAGCGGCGTGGCCGAAAACACCGGCGCGGGCGACGCCTTCAGCGCCATCTACTCCGGCTGGTACTGGCAAGCCGCCAGCAGCCCCCTCTCCCACACCTCCGGCGCCACCCCCTTAGGCCGCTCGCGCTCGCTGTGGGACGCGCCGCCCATCGACCCCCTGCACCCCATCGGCCCCGCCCGGCTGGGCCTGCTGCACGGCCAAGGCCCCATGCAAGAGCCCCTGCTCGGCACCCGCCGCAGCCTCAGCCTGCCCGGGCGCGACACCCCCGTGCAGCTCACCGTGCTCGGCCCCGCCCGCGCACTGCAAGCCAACCTGCGCCGCATCGACCACATCCTGCTGGCCAGCGGCGCCGCCCTGTTCGTGCTGCTGGCCGCCATGCTGCTGGTGCAAGTGCGCGTGGGCCTGGCGCCCCTGCGCCGCCTCACCCAGGCCATCGCCGCCCAGCGCCAGGGCGCCGCCGCCCCCCGGCTGGACACCCTGCCCGCCGGCGCCGACCTGGCCCCCTTGCAGCACGAGCTGGCCGCCCTGCTCAGCCGCAACGAGCGCGTGGTCAGCCGCGCCCGCGCCCACGCGGCCGATTTGAACCACGCCCTGAAAAAGCCCCTGGCCCTGCTGGCCGCCAGCGCCAGCGGTGCGCCCAGCGTGCCCGCTGCCGAAGTCATGCAGCACATCACCGGCATGACCCGCCTGATCGACCGCTACCAAGCCCGCACCCTGAGCGACGCCCTGCACGCCCGCGCCGCCGCCACCTTGCCCGCCGTGCCCGTGTCACCCTGCCTGCACGAGCTGCTGCAAGCCATGCGCAAGCTGCACATGGCGCAAGAGCTGCACTGGCACCTGGCCCTGCCCCCCGAAGCCAGCACCTGGCACTGGCGCGGCGACCGCACCGACCTGGAAGAAGCCCTGGGCAACTTGCTGGACAACGCAGGCAAATGGGCCGCATCGCACGTGCGCATGAGCGCCTGGACCGAAGGCGCGAGCCTGTGCATCGCCATCGAAGACGACGGCCCCGGCATGCCCGCCGCCCAGTTGCAAGCCGCCGGCCAGCGCGGCCTGCGCTTTGACGAAAGCGTGCAAGGCAGCGGCCTGGGCCTGGCCATTGCCAGCCAGATCGCACAAGCCTACGGCGGCCAGCTGCAGCTGGGCAAAAGCCCCGACCTCAAGGGTCTGTGCGCGCGGCTGTGCCTGGGCGGGCTGCACACCGCGCCCGCCGCACCGGCCCCCGCTTAACATCGCGCCCGCCATGTTCGACACCGCCTTGTTCTTGCAGCTCAACTTCACCGCGTCCACCCCCGCACAGGTGCTGGCGCTGGCGCGCTTTGCCAGCGAAAAGCTGCCCGAGTTCATGCTCGTGGCCGCCCTGGCCGTGGGGGTGGCCGGGCAACCCGCCTGGCGCGCGCAGGCCTGGCGCGTGCTGGCCAGCGTGGCGCTGGCCGCGCTCATCACGCGCGTGCTCAAGCGCCTGTTCGACATGCCCCGCCCGTTCATGCTGGAGATGGGCACGCAGTGGCTGCCCCATGGCGCGTCGGCCAGCTTTCCCAGCGCGCACGCCACCGGGGCCATGGCCTTTGCCGTGTCGGCCTGCCTGGCCAGCCTGCACGGCCCCTGGCGCTGGCCCGTGCGCGCGCTGCTGCTGGGCGCGGCCCTGCTGGTGAGCTGGAGCCGCGTGGCGCTGGGCCTGCACTTTCCCACCGACGTGCTGGCCGGCTGGTGCGTGGGCGCGGTGTCGGCGCTGGCCGTTCAGGCACTCACCCGGGGTCGCGGTTGGCACCCGTTGGCCTCACATCACCAAAAGCTATGATTTTTATAGCTTGAAACTCTTGTACAACGCGCGCAAACGGCCTTTTTTACTTGATTAGCCCTCTATCACAGGCCCCCCTTGAACAGCCCCGCAAGCGCCTCCAACTGGTATTTCATCCAGTCTTGGAGGCTGTCATGCCCATCAATCCCATCCAATTTCAAGCCGGCCTGTCCTTGCCAGAGTTCATGCACCGCTATGGCAGTGAGCAACAGTGCGAGGATGCATTGATCGCTGCCCGCTGGCCCCAGGGCTGGCGCTGCCCGCGCTGCAATGGCTCGCAGTATTGGCCTACCCAAGACAGCCACGCCCGCCGGTTGTGGCAATGCTCCGGCTGCGACTATCAATGCTCGGCCACCGCCGGCACCGTCTTGGAGCACACCCGCCTGCCTTTGACCAAGTGGTTTCTGGCGCTGTATTTGCTCACCCAGCACAAAAACGGCATCAGCGCTTTGGCGCTCAAGCGCCATCTGGGCATTGGCTACCACAGCGCCTGGCTGCTCAAGCACAAGCTGCTGCAGGCGATGTGCCTGCGCGATCAAGCGCGACCGCTTGCCGCTCGCGTGGAGATCGATGACGCCTATCTGGGTGGCCAGCGTGCTGGCCATATCCATGGCGGGCGAGGTGCGCTGGACAAAACGGCCTTCGTGGCGGCCGTGCAGACCGATGAGCAGCAGCGCCCGCAGCGCATGCGCTTGACGCCGGTGGCTGGCTTTACCAACGAGATCATCAGGAAGTGGGCTGCCTCAGCGCTGGAGCCTGAGGCCCGTGTGGTATCCGATGGCACCAACTGCTTTGCCCAGGTGCAGGCCGTTGGGGCCGGGCATGAGCGGCATGTCACTGGTGGTGGGCGGCAGGCGGCGCAGCATCCGGCGCTGCGCTGGGTCAACGTCATGCTGGGCAATGTGAAGATGGCCTTGAATGCAACCTATCACGGCATCAAGCACAGCAAGTACGGCGCGCGCTATCTGGCTGAGTTCGCCTATCGCTTCAACCGCCGCCATGATTTGGCCGCTTTGCCTCAGCGTTTGCTGCACGCAGCCATCGCCACGCCCCCTCAGCCATTGCGCATCATCAGGCAGCCGCAAACACCGCCTGTGATAGGGGGCTAATCAAGCTTTTTTACTCAAACCTAAAAAGGCCATCCGCCTCACACCATGCGCGCCACCACCTCAGCCACCGCCGCCGTCAGGCGCTTGGCGTAGGGCAGGTGCAAAAACTCGTTGGGGCCGTGCGCGTTGCTCTTGGGGCCCAGCACGCCGCACACCATCATTTGCGCGGCCGGAAAGCCCTGGCTGAGCTGGTTCATCAGCGGAATGGTGCCGCCCTGGCCGATGTAGCCGCAGGGCGCGCCAAAGTGCGCCTGGCTGGCCACGTCCAGCGCCTGCGCAAACCACGGGGCCAAGTCCGGCGCGTTCCAGCCGCTGGCGGCGCTGGCGCCTTCAAACGTCACCCGCGCCTGGTAAGGCGCGTTGTCTTCCAGCACGCGCTTGAGCTCTTGCACGGCCTGCGCCGCATCCACCAGCGGGGGCAGGCGCAGGCTGAGCTTGAAGGCCGTGTACGGGCGCAGCACGTTGCCCGCATCGCGCAGCGGAGGCAGCCCTTCAGCCCCGGTCACGCTCAGGGTGGGGCGCCAGGTGCGCGCCAGCAGCGCGTCCACGGCATCGCCCGTCATGGGCAGCACCGATTGCGCCGCGCCGCCGCAGTCGTAGTGCACCCACGGAAAGCGCTTGAACAGCGTGTCGCCCAAAATGGCCGCCGTGGCCCGCGCCTGGGCCACGCGCTCGGGCGGCACTTCGCAATGAAAGCTGGCGGGCAGCAGGCGGCCAGTGGCCGAGTCTTCCAGCCTGTCGAGCACCTGGCGCATGATGCGAAAGCTGCTGGGCACCAGGCCCGAGGCATCGCCCGAGTGCACGCCTTCGGTCAGCACCTCCACCTTCAGCGTGCCGCTGGCCATGCCGCGCAGGCTGGTGGTGAGCCACAGCTGGTCGTAGTTGCCCGCGCCCGAGTCCAGACACACCACCAGGCCCACGTTGCCCAGGCGCGGGCGCAGCGCATCGACATAGGGCAGCAAATCGGGCGAGCCGCTTTCCTCGCTGGTTTCGATCAGGCCCACGATGCGCGGGTGCGGCAGGTTCTGGCTTTTGAGCGCCTGCACGGCGGCAATGGCGGCGTACACCGCATAGCCGTCGTCCGCGCCGCCGCGGCCATAGAGCTTGCCGTCTTCCACCTTGGGCGTCCACGGGCCCAGGTCGGCCCGCCAGCCGGTGAATTCGGGCTGCTTGTCCAGGTGGCCGTACATGAGCACGGTGTCGGTCACACCGGGCTTGGTGCCGTCGATGTCAAAAAAGATGACGGGCGTGCGCCCTGGCAGCCGCACCACTTCCAGCCGCAGGCCGGGCACCTTTTGCGCCTGCACCCACTGCGCGGCGTTGCGCACCACGGTGTCGATGTGGCCATGCGCGGCCCAGTCGGGGTCGAACATGAGCGACTTGGCCGGAATGGCGATGTAGTCGGTCAGCTGGCGCAGGATGTCGCCATCCCATTGCGCGTCGATCTGGCGCTGGGCCTGGTCGGTGTTGAGCAGCGGGGCGGGCAGTTCGCGGTGGAGCGGGGCGTTCATGACAAAAACAAGGAAAAGAAGGCAAGGGCCGGGGCCAAAGCGGCCAACTGTACGCCAGCGCAGCGGTTTTGGCCCTGTTTTTGTGCATCAGCCGATGCATGGCCGTGCCAAACGCCAAACGCCAAACGCCAACCCTGACCCAGCCCAGGCACCTGCCTGCCCATGGCTGGCATCCACGGCCCAGCGGGGCCAGGGCGCCACTGCAAAACCTGAGGCGCCGCCCTCAAGTTTGGGTCTGCCAGCGGAAATTTTTTTCGCCCAGAGCCAAGCTCGCACAGTGCGAGGTTTTTTATGCTGCACGCATGCACATCTCCAAGCTGGCCCAAGCCACTGGCCTGTCGCTGCACCGCCTGCGCCGCTATGCCGACGCCGGGCTGCTGCTGGCCACGCGCGGCGCGGGCAATCACCGCCACTTTGATGCCCAGGCCGTGCGCGACGCGCGCTTCATTGCCATGGGGCGCGACATGGGCTTTTCGCTGCACGTGCTGGGCGAGCTGCTGCCGCGCTATCGCGCCCGCACGCTGAGCATTGACGAAATGGTGGAACACCTGCAAGCACGCATTACCGCCGTGGACGCCGTGCTGGCCGAGCAACAGGCGCTGCGCGAGCGGCTGCTCACGCACATCGACTGGTTTGAACAACGCCGCAGGCCACAGGCGGCGCGCGCCCCATCCAACCCGCCTGCCGCGCAGCTGCGGCGTCCTAGGAGAGCATCATGAGTCCATCCCACCCCACCTCCCAGCTCGATATCGTGCGCCACCACGTACAAAACATGCCCATGGCGCGCACGCTGGATTTGCGGTTTGAAAGCTTGCTGGCGGGCCAAGTGGTGCTGAGCGCCCCCGTGCAGGACGGCTGGTGCCATGCCCCGGGCCAGCTGCAAGCCACGGCCTTGTTCGCGCTGGCCGATTTCGCCGCCGTGGCCTCGGCCGCTACGCTGCTGCCCGCCGGCTGGGCCAACAGCACGGTGGATGCCACCATCAAACTGCTGGCCCCTGCGCGCGGCAACCGCCTGCGCGCGCATGGCCGCGTAGTGCAGCCGGGCAAAACCCTCAGCGTCTGCGCAGCCGACGTGTACGTGCTCGACGGCGCCCACGAAACCCTGTGCGCCACCTTGCTGGGCACGGCACGCAATTTTGCGCTGGCGGGGAAATTATGATCTGACCCTAATTTTTCAATCATCACAATGTCGGCAATAATTATATTTTTTGTTTCGGTGGCCCTGATGGTGCCAGCGATTTACATGATGAATCTGGATAAATTAACAAAAAAAGGGCCCGCCATTGAAATAAAAAAACTTGTTATTGAAGAAAAAATTGAATCAGCAGGGCTCTCCTGGTTCAGATGGCATGTGTTGAGGGTGGAGTATTTTGCTGGGTCAAATAAAACTATTCACTTCATGGTGGGGCCTGATAAAAAATCCTCTTGGTTTGAGAATCGAGAAGAGGCAGAAAGCACTCTTCAGAAAATCAAAAATATTGAACACTCAAAAATAACTCCATTTGGAAATCATCTGCTAATCGATAAGCTTTCGAAAAATAGATGCCGTCACTATGCAGCAATGGCTATTTCCGGATCGATAACAATGACCATTTCCATCTTGTTGGTGCTGACAGAGATATGACCCTTTAGCGAATCTCCACCCCCTGCTCCCAAGGGAAAAATTGGGTCAGATCATCATTTTTGGAAGACCATGGTGTCCGGTCATAATTTCAGGCAGTTTGACGGTCTGAAGCCCAATGCCATGCTCTTGCTCATTGGCTGGCGTGATATGTACCGCCAGCAGATGGCCCAACCTATCGACGGCCATATGAACCTTTGCGCCATTGCGACGCTTGTTGCCGTCGTAACCTGCGCGCGAACCGCTTTTGCCACTTGATGACAGCGGTAGGCTATCCGGGGCAGCAGCGCTGGCTGGCCCGGGCGATCTTGGGCCGCACGAATGACCGAGCGCAGATCACATTCACCATGACCTCAACGCAACCCGATTGCAGCCAGCAGCGCGTTTGCTGATATGCGTCCAGCCATGGTTAGAAAGTCTGCGGTGAGCATGCGCCAAGACGCTGCTGCACGGGCAATCCAGCGCAACGTATTGCCCCCCCCCCGCATCACACGCTCTACGGCCTCTCGGGGACATCCGGTTGATGTTTGCGGGCGACCCGACCCGGCCAAGGCGCATCGCGATTTCTGCCCGTCATGCGGCCAAGTGTGGCTTTTCGCAGCAGCTGCCCAAGCACGGCGGGCGCCCCTTTGCCAGAGCGCCCGCCGGGCATGACACGCGGGCCATCTGCCCGCGCGAGATCCTCAAGGCCCTGGCACGATGACCGCGCACGCCAGGCGCGGGCCCGCGTTGCCCACGGGTTGATGGGTGGGATCGTCCGGGTCGCGGTGCACGATGATGGCTTTGCCCATGATGCTGTGCGGCCCACGCAGCTTGAGCGACTGGCTGTTGAAGGAGATGGTGGCCGTGCCATGGGCGTCGGCCATGAGGGGCGGCATGTCACCCAAATGGTGCGCCCCCTTGCCATGCGCACCATGGGGCTGGCCGGTGGGGTTGAAATGCCCGCCCGCACTGCTGAAGTCAGGCGCGGAACAGTCGCTTTTTTCGTGCACATGAAAACCATGTGCCGCGTTGGGCTTGAGCCCTGTGACGGTGCCGTTGACGCTGACAATGTCTCGCACCTGAGAGAAGTTGACCGTGCCCGCCACGGGCGACTGCGGGTTAGGCTGAGGCACCACTGCTGCCGCGGCCAGGCGTGCGCTCGCCTGGGTGCGAGGATTGGCTTCGTCAGGCGTGCGGCTGGCGCAGGCGGTCATGGCGACGGCAGCGGCGATCAGGCCCAGCGCACTGGCATGGCGAAAAGTGATGGATGGCATGTACAGCGCTCCTTGCTAAGCGGGGTGAATGAAGCTGTCATCGTAGGCCGCCGCATCGCTTGCAACGAAGGAAGGAGCGCATCCTGCCCACAGTCGCCCTGTCTGTCTTGGGCAGGGCTCGGGGCCACAGGCTTGCACGGCCTCAGTCCAGCCAAGGGAAGAGGCATGAAAAATGCCTTTTGCGCTTGATTTAAAAGGGATTATTGCTATTTAAACAATAGCAATAAGAGGACTGCCGTTATCACGCTGCGTGCGGCGGCCGCCCCGGCGCGCGCACGGCCAAGCCCCTTTAACCTGGTGTGCCACCGCTTTGCGCGCGATTCAAGGCGGCCAGCTGCTCCAGCAAGCGCTTGTTCACGCCATGCACAGCGTCCAGCTCTTCCTGCAAGGCTTTGCTCACCTGCGCGAAAGTCATCAGCTTGCGGTTGGTTTCGCGCAAATGGTCGGCAATGCGCTTGGACATGGCCATGAGCAGGCGGGCGGCGACGGCAGGGCGCTCTTGCATCAGCCGTGTCATGGCTTCACGGGTGAGCACGGCCAGCGCCAGATCGGTAGCGGCCGTGCAGGTGGCCGAACGCGGGCCACCATCAATGATGCCCATGTCGCCAATCAAGGCACCCGGGCCCAGCACCGAGACCACCATGCTGTCATGCGCGGCAGCCACGGTGTTTTCCACGGTCACTTCGCCGTCCAGCAGCAGCGCCATGAAGTCGCTGCGCGTGGCCTCGCCTTCCCGGATCACAACCGTGCCCGCCTTGACCCGCTGCGGACGCATGTAGCCGACGATTTCGCGCGCATCCGCCGCGCTCAACTCCACCAGTGCACCCGTGGTCACCAGCAGTGCGGCCGCCCTGATTTGGACGTTTTCACCCGTCCGGTCTTTGCTTGCGAACATACCGTCATTGTAAAAATCCACCTTGCCCACCCGCCAGGCACTATTTATCACCCAGCCTTGGCGCATTGCATCGGCCTGCGCGACAAGGCAGCCCACGCGCTGGCCATCAACAAAAAAGACCCTGCAAAAAAGCAAAACCCACCGCCAGGGTGGGTTTGCGTCTACCGCCAGCGGGCGCTTGCGGCGCCTTGCCATGCTGTGGTCAAAAGCCTTTTCTGATTCGCTGGGCTGCGGGGCTGCCACATCCCAGCAGGGCACCAGAGACCTTGCCGGCCTGCGCTTTCAGCGCTTTTGGCGGTATTTGCGCAAGGCAGCAATTTGCGCCGCCAGCACCGCCAGCTCTGACGTGGCGCGGGCCATGTCGATCTCGCTCTTGGCGTTTTTCAGCGCCTCTTCGGCCTGCTTGCGCGCTTCGCTGGCCTTGGCTTCGTCCAGATCCTTGCCACGGATGGCCGTGTCGGAAAGAACAGTGACGGTGGTGGGCTGCACTTCCAGAATACCGCCGGCGACGAAGACGAATTCTTCTTCGCCATTGGCTTTGGTAATGCGCACCGAACCCGGCTTGATGCGGGTGATGAGGGGGGTGTGGCGCGGATAGATGCCCAGCTCGCCCTGCTCACCTGGCAGGGCCACGAACGTGGCCTCGCCCGAGAAGATGGACTCCTCGGCGCTGACAACGTCCACATGAATGGTATTGGCCATGCTTTCTCCTGGTTAGACAGGCGTTCAGCGCATGAGCGCCGAACGCTGAACCGAGTTAGACCTTCTTGGCCTTTTCCATGGCCTCTTCAATGGTGCCCACCATGTAGAAGGCCTGCTCAGGCATGGCGTCGCATTCGCCGTTGACGATCATCTTGAAGCCGTGGATGGTGTCTTTCAACGACACATACTTGCCGGGCGAGCCGGTGAACACCTCTGCCACGTGGAAGGGCTGGCTCAAGAAGCGCTGGATCTTGCGGGCGCGGGCCACGGCCAGCTTGTCTTCGGGGCTGAGTTCGTCCATGCCCAGAATGGCGATGATGTCGCGCAGTTCCTTGTAGCGTTGCAGCGTGCCCTGCACCTGGCGGGCCACGTTGTAGTGCTCTTCGCCCACCACCAGCGGATCCAGCTGGCGGCTGGTGGAATCCAGCGGGTCCACCGCAGGGTAAATGCCCAGGGCCGCAATGTCACGCGACAGCACCACGGTGGAATCCAGGTGGGCGAAGGTAGTGGCGGGCGAGGGGTCGGTCAAGTCATCGGCAGGCACGTACACGGCCTGGATCGAGGTGATGGAGCCCACTTTGGTGGAGGTGATGCGCTCTTGCAGGCGACCCATCTCTTCAGCCAGCGTGGGCTGGTAGCCCACGGCCGAAGGCATGCGGCCGAGCAGGGCGGACACTTCGGTACCGGCCAGCGTGTAGCGGTAGATGTTGTCAACGAAGAACAGCACGTCACGGCCTTCGTCGCGGAAGGATTCGGCAATGGTCAGGCCGGTGAGCGCCACGCGCAGGCGGTTGCCTGGGGGCTCGTTCATCTGGCCGTACACCATGGCCACCTTGGAGTTGGACAGGTTGTCCAGATCCACCACCTTGGATTCGGCCATTTCGTGATAGAAGTCGTTGCCCTCGCGGGTGCGCTCGCCCACGCCAGCAAACACCGACAGGCCCGAGTGCGCCTTGGCGATGTTGTTGATGAGCTCCATCATGTTCACGGTCTTGCCCACGCCGGCACCGCCGAACAGGCCCACCTTGCCGCCCTTGGCAAAGGGGCAGATCAGGTCGATCACCTTGATGCCCGTTTCCAGCAGCTCTTGCGAGGGCGAGAGTTCGTCGTACGTGGGCGCCTTGCGGTGGATGGACGCCGTTTGCTCGTGGCTGACCGGGCCGCGCTCGTCAATGGGGTTGCCCAGCACGTCCATGATGCGGCCCAGCGTGGCCGGACCCACGGGCACGGTGATCGGTTGGCCGGTGTTGCTCACGGTCATGCCGCGACGCAGACCGTCGGACGAACCCAGGGCAATGGTGCGCACCAGGCCGTCACCCAGCTGCTGCTGCACTTCCAGCGTCAGGGCCGAGCCTTCCATCTTGAGCGCGTCGTACACGCGCGGCATCTGGTCGCGGGGGAACTCGACGTCGACCACGGCGCCGATGCACTGAACGATTTTTCCTTGAACTTGGGCCATGTGTTGCTCCAAATGATTTGATTTGCGTGAAGCCGCCGGGTCAGACCGCCGCAGCACCCGCCACGATTTCAGACAGTTCCTTGGTGATCGCCGCCTGGCGGGTCTTGTTGTAGACCAGCTTCAGTTCGTTGATCACGTTGCCAGCGTTGTCGGTGGCGGCCTTCATGGCCACCATGCGCGCCGATTGCTCGGATGCCATGTTCTCTGCCACGGCCTGGTAGGCCAGCGACTCGACATAGCGCACCAGCAGATCATCGATGACGCTTTGCGCGTCGGGTTCGTAGATGTAGTCCCAGGCATGCTGGGTGCCGCTGGCGCGGGTTTCCTGCTGCATCTTCTCGCCCGACAGGGGCAGCAACTGCTCAATCACGGCTTCTTGCCGCATGGTGTTGATAAAGCGCGTGTAGGCGATGTACACCGCGTTCAACTCGCCTTTTTCATATTGATCGAGCAGGGTCTTGACCGGGCCGATCAGTTTTTCCAGATGCGGCGTGTCGCCCAGCTGCGTGGCTTGCGACACCACCTTGGCACCGATGCGGGTCAAAAAACCCAAGCCCTTGTTGCCAATGGCCACCGTGTCCACAGCCATGCCGGCGCCTTGCCATTCGCGCAAGCGCGCCGTGACGGCACGCAGCACGTTGGTGTTCATGCCACCGCACAAGCCCTTGTCCGTGGTCACCACGATGATGCCCGCCTTCTTCACGTCGTTGATGCGCATGAAGGGGTGGACGTACTCGGGGTTGGCCTCGCCGAGATGGGCCGCGATGTTGCGCACCTTCTCGGCGTAGGGGCGGGCGGCACGCATGCGGTCTTGCGCCTTGCGCATCTTGCTCGCGGCCACCATTTCCATGGCCTTGGTGATCTTCTTGGTGTTTTCCACCGACTTGATCTTGCCGCGGATTTCCTTGCCGACTGCCATAGCTGATCCTCCTTGTCGTCCAGAAGGATCAGGCGAAGGTTTTCTTGAAGGCTTCGATGGCCGCCGTCAGTGCGGCTTCCAGCTCTTTGTCCTTGTCGATGGCCTTGCCCGCTTCCATCTTGTTCAGCAAGTCAGCGTGCTTATCCTTCAGGTAGCCGTGCAGACCTTGCTCAAAGGGCAGGATTTTCTTCACGTCCACGTCGTCCATGTAGCCCTTGTTCACGGCAAACAGCGATGCCGCCATGAGGCTGATGGGCAACGGTGCGTACTGGGGCTGCTTGAGTAGCTCGGTCACGCGCGCGCCACGGTCCAGCTGCTTCTTGGTGGCCGCATCCAGGTCAGAGGCGAACTGGGCAAAGGCCGCCAGTTCACGGTACTGCGCCAAGTCGGTACGGATACCGCCGGCAAGCTTCTTGATCAGGTCGGTCTGCGCCGCCCCCCCCACGCGCGACACCGAGATACCCGCGTTGATAGCGGGGCGGATGCCGGCGTTGAACAGGTTGGTTTCCAGGAAGATCTGGCCGTCGGTGATCGAGATCACGTTGGTCGGCACGAAGGCGGACACGTCGCCAGCTTGCGTTTCAATGATGGGCAGCGCAGTGAGCGAGCCGGTCTTGCCCTTGACCTCACCCTTGGTGAAGGCTTCCACGTAGTCGGCGTTCACTCGGGCAGCACGCTCCAGCAGACGGCTGTGCAGATAGAACACGTCGCCAGGGAACGCTTCGCGGCCGGGCGGGCGGCGCAGCAGCAGCGACACTTGGCGATAGGCCACGGCCTGCTTGGACAAATCGTCATAGACGATCAGCGCGTCCTGACCGCGGTCGCGGAAATACTCGCCCATGGTGCAACCGGAATATGCGGCCACGTACTGCATGGCGGCCGATTCGGAAGCGGAGGCGGCCACGACGATGGTGTAGTCCATGGCGCCATGCTGCTCCAGCGCGCGCACCACGTTCTTGATGCTGGACGCTTTCTGGCCGATGGCAACGTACACGCAGACCATGTTCTGGCCTTTTTGGTTGATGATCGTGTCGATCGCCACCGCCGTCTTGCCGGTCTGACGGTCGCCAATAATCAGCTCGCGCTGGCCGCGGCCAATGGGCACCATGGAGTCGATGGCCTTCAGACCGGTCTGCACCGGCTGATCCACCGATTTACGTGCGATCACACCGGGAGCCACCTTCTCGATCACGTCGGTCATCTTGGCGTCGATGGGGCCCTTGCCGTCGATGGGCTGGCCCAGCGCGTTGACCACGCGGCCAATCAGCTCAGGACCCACGGGCACTTCCAGGATGCGGCCCGTGCACTTGACGGTGTCGCCTTCAGAGATGTGCTCGTATTCACCCAGAATCACGGCGCCAACCGAGTCGCGCTCCAGGTTCAGCGCCAGGCCATACGTGGGCACGCCAGCGGCCGTGGCCGGAAATTCCAGCATCTCGCCCTGCATGGCGTCGGACAGACCGTGAATACGCACAATGCCGTCGGTCACCGCCACCACCGTGCCCTGGTTGCGCACGTCGGCGCTGACGCCCAGGCCCTCGATGCGGCTCTTGATCAGTTCTGAAATTTCTGCGGGATTGAGTTGCATGACTCTTTCCTAATTCTTGGGGTTGTATCGAGGGGCCTTGGACCTGCTGCCTTGCGCGGCATCAGGCGGTCAGGGCCGTCTTCATTTGTTCCAGGCGGGCCTTGACCGAGGTGTCCAGCACCTCGTCGCCCACCGCCACGCGCACGCCGCCAATCAGCGCGGGCTCGACCTGCACCGTGGCGCGCAGCTTGCGTGCAAAGCGTTTTTCCAGCGTGGCCAGCAAATCGTTCAGTTCGGCCTCGCTCAAGGGGAAAGCGCTCTGAACCACGGCGTCGGAAACGCCACTGACTTCGTTGGCCAGCATGCGGAACTGGCGCGCCACTTCGGGCAAAGCCGCCAAGCGGTCGTTGTCGATCACCGTGCGCAGAAAGTTTTCCCCGCGCGCCGGCAGCGGCTGCTTGAGCACGCTGGTGACGACGTGAAACACCTGGCTGGCATTGACCCGCGGGTTGGCGGCAAACTGCAGCAAGGCATCGTTGCCCGCCGCAGCTGCCAGCCCCTCCAGCCAGGACTGCGTGGCCTGCGGATCGTCGCGCGAGACAGCAAACAGCGCCTCGGCATAAGGTCTTGCAATGGTGGCGAGTTCTGCCATGGTCGTTTCCTTTGCCCGTGCCTGACCTTGATTGCTCAGAGCTCGGTCTTCAGACGGGACAGCAGATCCGCATGCACCGTCGGGTTCACTTCCTTGCGCAGAATCTGCTCGGCACCCTTGACCGCCAGCACGGCCACTTGCTCGCGCAAGGCTTCGCGCGCTTGAATGGCCTGCTGCTCCGCCTCGGCTTTGGCAGCGGCAATGATCCTGCTGCCTTCCTCGCTTGCGCGGGCCTTGGCTTCTTCAATGATTTGCTGCGCGCGGCGTTCGGCGTCCGCCAGGCGGGCTGCCGTTTCGTTGCGCGAGTTGGCCAGCTCGGCCTCCACACGCTGATTGGCTGCCGCCAGCTCGGTTTTGGCCTTGTCGGCCGCCGCCAGCCCGTCGGCGATTTTCTGGGCCCGCTCGTCCAGCGCCTTCGTGATCGGGGGCCACACGAATTTCATCGTGAACCACACCAGGATCGCGAAGACAACGGCCTGCAGGAACAGGGTCGCGTTGATATTCACGTCTCGACTCCTTTCAGTCCAGAAAGGCCGGACCGATTAACCGAGGGTGAAGGGGTTGGCGAAGGCAAACAGCAGGGCAATGGCCACACCGATCAGGAAGGCAGCATCGATCAGACCCGCCAACACAAACATCTTGGTTTGCAACTCGTTCATCAGCTCAGGCTGGCGAGCAGAAGATTCCAGAAATTTGCCACCCATCAGGGCAATACCGATCGAGGCACCGATGGCGCCCAGACCAACGATCAGACCGCAAGCCAGAGCGACGAGGCCGAGAATGTTTTCCATGATTGCTCCTAGAGAAAAGAAAAGTTGAAGGAAAAGGAAAGTGGTTGACGAAAGTTAGTGCGCGTCGTGCGCCTGACCCACGTAGATCAGCGTCAGCATCATGAAGATGAACGCCTGCAGCGTAATGATCAGGATGTGGAAGATCGCCCACACAGACCCCGCAATCACGTGCCCAACACCCAGCCAGAATCCACCCGAAAGGGGATTGAACTGCCAGGCCCACACACCGCCCATCAGGGCGATCAGCATGAAGACAAGCTCACCGGCAAACATGTTGCCGAACAGTCGCATGCCGTGCGAGACGGTCTTGGCGACGAATTCGATAATCTGCATCAGGAAGTTGATGGGCCACAGCAGCGGATGACCGCCAAAAGGCGCGCTCACCAGCTCATGACCCCAGCCGCCCAGGCCCTTGATCTTGACGCTGTAGACCAGGCAGACGATGAGCACGCTCACCGAAAGACCCAGCGTGGTGGACAGATCGGCCGTAGGCACCACGCGCTGGTAGTCCTTAAAACCCATGGCCGGACCTGCGCTGTGCCACAGATGAGGCAACAGATCCACGGGCAGCAAGTCCATGGCGTTCATCAGGAAGATCCAGACAAACACCGTCAAGGCCAGAGGAGAAACCAGCTTGCGGCTTTTTTCGTTGTGAATGACACCCTTGGCCTGGTTTTCCACCATCTCCGAGAGGATTTCGACCGCCGCCTGAAAACGGCCCGGCACCCCCGAGGTGGCTTTGCGCGCGCCCAGCCACAGCAGCCAGCAGCCAATAACCCCCAGCAGCACGGACCAAAACAGCGAGTCCAGATTGAAGACGCTGAAGTCAACGATCTTGCTCTGCGTCACGCTCTCAAAAGAAAAATTCTTCTGCAGGTGGTGCAGGTGGTGCTGGATGTATTCCCCAGCGGTCGGTCCATTCGCGGCGGTTTCAGCGGCCATACGTCACCAGTTCTACGTTTACTTTGCTCGCGCGGCCTGTCGGCGCGCCGACATCAGCCACAAGGCCACCCAGGCGGCCTTGATCGTCACCACAAAACCAGCCAGCAACGCCAGCCAGTGCACTTGCGCCATCACCCTGGGCGCCGCCATCAGCAGCGCCACGGTCAAGGCAATCTTGACTCCCTCCCCCACCATCAGCACAAGCAAAGCGCTGGCGGCGTTGGCTTGCCGTCGCATCCGACGGGCCACCATGCGGGCAAACATCACCGCCGGCAACCACGCCGCCAAGGCGCCGCAGGCGGTTGACCCGGCGACGGACACATTACCCGCCGACACCAGCCACGCCACAGCCACCACGGCCAGACCTGCCACCGCCTGCACCTTGACTGCCGGCCAAGGCGACATAGGCGGATGCTTCGCACGCCATTGCTGCGCCTGCTCGGCACTCAGGGGCTTGAAATCGGCATCAAAGGCATCACCTGCCTCTTCTGCCTTGCCGCCTGGCGCCAGTGTGCCTGCGCTGGCAGGTTCGGTTCTGGCCATGTCAATGGGCGTGCCGCTTACGTCCGGCTACGACTGCAAAGCTTTTGATTATAGGGCCATGCCGTGACGTGGATCACACCTTGGCTTGGCGCATATGCCACACCCGTCTGATGCGAAGGCTTGCGCGACAATGCGCGCTTGCTTTTTCCTCTCGCGCACGTCCACCCGCATATCCACCATGAGCTCCAACATTGCCGCCCATCTGCCATCGCTGCCGTGCTTTCTGAACGGTGACATCACCACCTTGCCCGAAGCGCGCATCAGCCCCCTGGACCGAGGCTTCATTTTTGGCGATGGTGTGTACGAGGGCATTTCGTTTTATGGCAAACCGGGGCACGCCCCGCGCGGCTTTCGCTTTGAGCAGCACATGGCCCGGCTGGAGCGCAGCCTGAAGGAAACGCGCATTCCCAACCCCTACACGCGCGACCAATGGCGCCAGATTGCCCTGGATCTGATTGCCGCCTATCCGGGTGGTGCCGAGGCAGCCAAAGACTGGTTCTTCTATTTTCAGGTCACACGCGGTGTGGCCTTGCGCGACCACCCCATGCTGGAAGGGCTTGCACCCACCGTGTTTGGCACCTGCCTGCCCATGAAAGCACCCACCGCCGAGCAGCGCGCGCAAGGCGTGGCCTGTGTCACGGCGGATGATTTCCGCTGGCAAAAGGCGCATATCAAATCCATCAGCCTGCTGGGCGCGGTGTTCGCGCGCCAGATCAGCCACGACGTGGGCGCGCTGGAAACCGTGATGTTCCGCGACGGCTTCTTGAGCGAAGCCGCTGCCAGCAACGTGTGGGTGGTGAAAAACGGCACCGTGTACGGCCCGCCCAAGGACAACCTGGTGCTCGAAGGCATCCGCTACGGCGCCATTGAAGAGCTGTGCGCGCAGCAGGGTATTCCGTTTGAGCTGCGCCGCATCCCGCGCGAGGAGGTGCTGGCCGCCGATGAGCTGATGCTCTCCTCCGCCACCAAGGAAGTACTGCCCATCACCCGCCTGGACGGCCAGCCCGTAGGCAGCGGCCAGCCCGGCCCCGTGTACACCCAGTTGTATGCAGGCTATCAACGCGCCAAGGACGCCCTTTTCTCCGCATGAGCACGCCCCCCCCCATGCCCGAAGGCACTCCCCTCACACTGGATGCCGAACACCGCGAATCGCTTGTCGAATACCCCAGCCGCTTCCCCATCAAAGTCGTTGGCGTCAACGAAGACGGCTACGTCACCGCCGTCACGCATGTGGCCAAGCGGTTCGACCCCGGTTTTGACGCCGCCACCATCGAGCTGCGCGAAAGCGGCGGCGGCAAATACCTGGGCGTGACCATCACCGTGCTGGCCACCAGCCGCCAGCAGCTTGACGACCTGTACCGCGCCCTCACCGCCCTTCCACAAGTCAAGTGGGTGCTTTGACCACAAGGCTTTTAGGCTATTTGCGCTTTTGTATCAAGCGCAAATAGCTACTTAAACAATAGCAAAATCAATGGTGGTAGCGATCCACCCACACGATGCGCAAGCCCTGCTGGCCGTGTAGCCAGCCCTCGGGCAAGTCCAGCCACAGCCGGCCATCGCGCTGCCACACCCGAAAACCATCCGGCACCAGCGGCGGCACTTCATCGCCCGCCTGGTGCGCAGGGTTGATGACCTGCAAGCGCAGCCCCTCCAGCACCTCGAACGGTTTGTCTGGTGCATATTGAAACTGCACCTTGATCCGGTGCGTCCACCCCCCGTGCCGTGGCCGCAACTCCACCCGGCCGCTGCCGCTGCTGGAAGTGACCACCACCCGCACGCCACCCCAGCCTTCACGCTGCACTTGCACCCCGTCGCCCTCGGCCCGACGAGGTGGGCTTTGCCAATGCACGGCAAAACCGCCGCTTTCGGTGTGCGCAGGTGGCGGCGCTTTGACCACTGGCCGTTGCGCATGCGCTGCCGCTGATGCCGCCGGCAAGGCTGCGGACGCCACAGATGCGGCGGGTGCGGCGGGCGCGGCACCCGCCGCCGGGCCGGCAGACACGGCCTGTCCCGCAGGCGCAGACCCACAGCCTTGCATCACCCCCGCGCCACATGTGGCCAGCACGGCAACCCACACATCTTTTCGCACCCGCTCAGCCAACGTTGACAGCTTCATCTTCAATCGCCACTCCATCATCGCGTGATGACGCGCGGGCGGGTATCCCTTGTCCGCCCTGCCCCACGTTAAGACGCCGCCATGCTGTCACACTTGCCAAATGGACATTCATTTCCTCGGCCGCGTGGCCTATGCCCCCACGTTCGCCGCCATGAAGGCATTTGCCCTTCAGCGCGCACCAGATGCGCGCGAGCAGCTATGGATTTGTGAGCATGAACCCGTTTTCACACTGGGACTTGCCGGCAAGCCGGCGCACGTGCTGGCACCCGGCGACATTCCCGTGGTGCCTACAGACCGCGGCGGGCAAGTCACCTACCACGGGCCAGGGCAAGTCGTGGCCTATCCACTGATTGACCTGCGGCGGCGCCACATCTTCGTCAAGGAATACGTGTACCGGCTCGAAGAAGCCGTGATCCGAGCCCTGGCGCACTTTGGCGTCACCGGCCACCGCGTGGCGGGCGCACCGGGCATCTACGTGCGGCTGGCCGACCCGTTCAGCCACGCGGCCTTGCCTCAAAAGCCGCAACAGCGTGAGCCCGGCTCACCGCCCCCGCTGCCTGACTTCACCGGCCTGGGCAAGATCGCCGCGCTGGGCATCAAGGTCAGCAACCACTGGGCCTACCACGGCCTGGCGCTGAACGTGGCCATGGACTTATCGCCCTACCAGCGTATCAACCCCTGCGGCTACGCAGGGCTGCCCACGGTTGACCTTTCTACAATCGGCGTTTCGGCCTCATGGGATGAGGCCGCGCACGTTCTGGCCGCACAGTTGCAGCGCCTGCTGTCCATCTGAACAAAGCGCCACAAGCCCGCCTCATGACCACACCCGCCCCCATCGCCGGCCCCCACGCCCCTGCCGTGCGCGACGCCCAGCCGCGCGAGCACTACGACCCCAGCGCCAAGCAAAAAGCCGGGGCCAAGCTCTCGCGCATTCCCGTCAAAGTGCAGCACACCGGCCCGGCGCTGAAAAAGCCCGAGTGGATCCGCGTCAAGGCCGCCAGCAGCAGCACACGCTTTTACGAAATCAAGGACATCCTGCGCCGCAACAACCTGGTGACGGTGTGCGAAGAAGCCAGCTGCCCCAACATTGGCGAATGCTTTGGCCACGGCACCGCCACCTTCATGATCATGGGCGACAAGTGCACGCGCCGCTGCCCGTTTTGCGACGTGGGCCACGGCCGCCCCGACCCGCTGGACGCGCGCGAGCCAGCCAACCTGGCCCGCACCATTGCCCAGCTCAAGCTCAAATACGTGGTCATCACCAGCGTGGACCGCGACGATTTGCGCGACGGCGGCGCGCAGCACTACGTGGACTGCATCCGCGCCACGCGCGAGGCTTCGCCCGGCACACAAATCGAAGTGCTGGTGCCCGACTTTCGCGGCCGCGACGAAAAAGCCCTAGACATCCTGGCCGGCGCCCTGCCGGACGTGATGAACCACAACCTGGAAACCGTGCCGCGCCTGTACAAGCAGGCCCGCCCCGGCGCCGACTACGCCTTCAGCCTCAACCTGCTGAAAAAGTTCAAACAGCGCTTTGCCCACGTGCCCACCAAAAGCGGGCTGATGGTGGGCCTGGGCGAGACGGATGAGGAAATCCTGCACGTCATGCGCGACATGCGCGCGCACAGCGTGGACATGCTCACCATCGGGCAATACCTGGCCCCCTCCAGCGCGCACCTGCCCGTGCTGCGCTACGTGCACCCGGACACCTTCAAGATGTTCGAGCGCGAAGCCTACGCCATGGGCTTTACCCACGCCGCCGTGGGCGCCATGGTGCGCAGCAGCTACCACGCCGACCAGCAGGCCGCCGGTGTGCTGCCCCCCGGCGGGGGCGCATGAGCGCGGCGCCGCACGAGCCGCGCTTTTGCATCGACCCCGCCTCGCTGCTGACCGCCGTCGACCGCGGCGCCTACGAACGCGGGCGCGGCGTGTATCTGGCGCAAAAAGTGCTCAGCGCCGACTGGCAGGGCGCCAGCCGCCACGAATGGCACCTGAGCGGCCAGGTGCAGGGCAGCCACGGCCAGGTGTACGGCGTGCAGGTCGATCTGCACGTCGATCCACAAGGCCGCATCCAGCACTTTGAAGGCGACTGCGACGGCTGCGCAGGCACGCACTGCCCGCACGCGGTGGCGCTGACGCTGCGCGCGGCCTACCGCTCAAGTGGCGCACCGCAGCAGGCCATGAACACGGCCCTCACCCCCAGCCCCCCGGCCAGCGCGCCAGCGCGCGCCAGGCATGGGCTGGCGCTGTGGGCCGACCTGCTGGGCCGCAGTGACAACGCGAGCCCCCCCCTTGAAGACGATGCAGACACCCCCGCCGCCCGCCAGGCAAGCGAGGCGCTGCGCCCCGTCTTCATGCTGCACCCGCAGCGCCTGGCCCTGGGTGGCACGCACGGTGCGCGCCAGCTCGCGCTGGGCTGGGGGCTGTCGCGGCGCGGGCGCACGGGCAAATGGCTGAAAGTGCGCCCCCCGCCGCACGGCAGCGAAGAAGGCGCCAGCGACCCGGCACGCCAGGCCATCGGCCTGATCCACACCCTGCGCCTGGGCCAGGCACGGCACTCGGCCTTCTACCACGGCTACAGCAGCACGCCCCAGCAGCGTGGCCTGCTGGCGGGCGAAGCGGGCCTGCAGGCCGTGCAACATGCCGCGCGTGACGGGCACCTGTTCCTGTGCGAACAAGACGACGTGCTGGGCCTGCCGCTGGCCTGGGGGCCGCCACGCGCCATCGTCTGGCAGTGGCAGGCACAGCACGATGACCGCCTGGGCGAGCCTCTGTGGCGCATTGCCGCCCACCTGCCCGAAGGCGGGCAATGCTTTGCCAACAGCCCACCGCTGTACCTGGACGCCGCGCGCGGCCTATGCGGGCCGCTGCACGCCGACGGCCTGAGCGCCGAGCACCTGGCCACGCTGCTCAAAGCCCCGCCCCTGCCCCAGTCGGCCCTGGACGCAGACGAAGCCACCCAGCTGCGCCAGCTGGCCAGACTGCCGCTGCCGCCGCGCATCACCGCGCCCGAAGACATGACCGGCAGTGCCCCCGTGGCCCGCCTGACCGTGGCGCCCGTGCCCGCCGCCCAGGTGCCCCACCGCGGCCTGCTGGCCGCCACCTTGGTGTTCGACTATGGCCACGGCGTGTGCCACTACAGCCGCCTGCCCACCAACCCGGTGCTCATCGACCTGGCCGCCCACGGCGAGCAGCCCGCGCGCCGCGTGCGCCTGCAGCGCGATCTGCCTGCCGAGCAGGCCGCGCACCGCGCGCTGCACGCGCTGGGCCTATCGGGCGACGTGCATGGCGCCTTTCACCTGCCCGTCTCGCCCACCCAGCCAGCCGCTTCGCAGCAAGCCTGGCTGCACTGGGCAGACGACGGCTTTGCCGCCCTGCGCCAGGCCGGCCTGGCGGTGGACACCAGCGCCCTGCCCGCCGACTGGATTGCCCGCGCCGACACCCTGCAAGTGGACGTGCGTGCCGCCCCGCCCGAAGCGGGCACGGCCACCGCCAGCACGGCCGAAGCCGCTGCGGCTGCCGAAACCGCCACCTCTGTGGCCAGCGCCAACGCCGCCACCGCCACCGCCCCCTGGTTCCACTTGTCGCTGGGCATGTCCATTGGCGGGCAGCGGCACGACATCCTGCCGTTGCTGCCCGAGCTGCTGGCCCACCTGCCCGAAGGCGCCCACACCCTGGCCCCCGAAGCCCTGCCCGCCCACGTCTATCTGCCCCGGCCCACGGGCGGCTGGCTGCGCCTGCCCACCGCCCCGCTCGTGCCCTGGCTGGCCGCGCTGATCGAGCTGCTTGACAGCGCCAGCGCCGCGCGCCGGGGCCAGCCGCTGCGCCTGTCGCGCGCGCACATGCTGCGCCTGAGCGCCAGCCTGGGCGAAGGCGCCGTGTGGCAGGGCGCGGCCCAGCTGGGCGCCATGATGGCGCGCCTGCGCGGGCAAGCCAGCCTGTCGCCCGTGCCTGTGCCGAAGGGCTTGCGCGCCGAGCTGCGCCCCTACCAGCAGCACGGGCTGACGTGGTTGCAGTTCTTGTGCGAACACCAGCTGGGCGGCGTGCTGGCCGACGACATGGGCCTGGGCAAAACCCTGCAAACCCTGGCCCACCTGCTGGCCGAGCAAGAGGCCGGGCGCCTGAAGCACCCCGCCCTGGTGGTCGCGCCCGTCAGCCTGATGGGCAACTGGCAGCGCGAAGCCGCGCGCTTTGCCCCCAGCCTGCGCACCCTGGTGTGGCATGGCACGCAGCGCCAGGCCCAGGCCGCGCGGCTGGCGCAGGCGGACGTGGTTATCACCCCCTATTCCCTGCTGCACCGCGACCGCCAGCTGTGGCTGCAACACAGCTGGCACGTGGTGGTGCTGGACGAGGCCCAGCACATCAAAAACGCCGCCACCCACGCCGCCCAGGTGGCCGGGCAGCTGCGCGCGCACCAGCGCCTGGCCTTGTCGGGCACGCCCATGGAAAACCACCTGGGCGAGCTGTGGAGCCTGTTTCACTTTCTCATGCCCGGCTTTCTGGGCAGCGCACGGCAGTTCAACCAGTGGTTCCGCACCCCCATTGAAAAGCACGGCCAGACCGAGCCGCTGGCCGCACTGCGCCAGCGCGTGGCGCCTTTCATGCTGCGCCGCGCCAAGCGCGAGGTGGCCACCGACTTGCCGCCCAAGCAGGAAAGCACCGCCACCATCACCCTGGACGAGCCCCAGGCCAACCTGTACGAAACCATCCGTCTGGCCACCGAAAAAACCGTGCGCGACGCCCTGGCCGACAAAGGGCTGGCGCGCTCGCGCATCCAGGTGTTGGATGCGCTGCTGAAGCTGCGCCAGGTGTGCTGCGATCCGCGCCTGGTGCCCACGGCGGCGGCGCGCCGGGTCAAGTCATCGGCCAAGCTGCAATGGCTGCGCGCCACCTTGCCCGCACTGATTGCCGAAGGCCGGCGCGTGCTGCTGTTTTCGCAGTTCACCAGCATGCTGGCGCTGATCGAGCAGGAACTGCCCAGCCTGGGCCTGCCTTGGACCAAGCTCACCGGCCAGACGCAGCAGCGCGACGCGGCCATGGCCCGCTTCACCCGTGGCGAAGTGCCGCTGTTTCTCATCAGCCTCAAAGCAGGCGGCACCGGGCTGAACCTGACGCAGGCCGACACCGTCATCCACTACGACCCGTGGTGGAACCCCGCAGCCGAGCAGCAGGCCACCGACCGCGCCCACCGCATCGGCCAGACGCAGTCGGTCATGGTCTACAAGCTGGTGGCCGAAGGCACGATCGAAGAACGCATCCTGGCGCTGCAAGCACGCAAGGCCGCCCTGGCCGAAGGCGTGTACAGCGCCGCCAGCGCACGGCAGCAGCCGCTGCTGACCGAAAGCGATCTGGCCGAGCTGCTCAAACCCCTGGGCCAGTAGCCACGGCCCGGCCACGTGGGCCGCTCAGCATTTGATGCTATTATTTAAATAGCTATAAACTCACGCCAATAAAGCGCAAATGGCCTTTTTGATTAGGTGTCTCGTATGCCTATCCCCAGGCTACGCCTGCTTATTGACCAACGCGGCCGGCTCATCGCTGGCCAGCACGGTGCGTGCCCAGTCCGCCAGGCGGGCCGTGTCGGCACGCAGGATTTCCTGCTTGACGTGCAGCACCTGCGAGGGGTGCATGGAAAAGCTGCGCAGGCCCATGCCCAGCAGCAGGCGCGTCATGGCTGCATCGCCCGCCATTTCGCCGCACACGCACACGGGTTTGCCCTGGCGCCGGCCTTCGGCAATGGTGTCGGCCAGCAGGCGCAGCACGGCCGGGTGAAGCTGGTCGTACAGATGGGCCACGGATTCGTCGGCACGGTCAATGGCCAGGGTGTACTGGATCAAGTCGTTGGTGCCTACCGAGAGAAAGTCGAAGTGGCGCAGAAAGAACCTGGCCTGCAACGCGGCGGCGGGCACTTCGATCATGGCGCCCACCCGCACCGGGCCATGCACGGCGCCGCTGGCGTCCAGCTGCGCGCGCGCCTTGTGCAGCAGCCCCAGGGTCTGGCGGATTTCGCTGGCGTGCGCCAGCATGGGAATGAGCACGTTCACCTGCCCGTGCGCGGCTGCGCGCAGGATGGCGCGCAACTGGGTGAGGAACATGGCCGGCTCGGCCAGGCTCCAGCGGATGGCGCGCAGGCCCAGGGCGGGGTTCAGGTGCGCGGCATCGTGGCGCGCGTCGTCCAGCGGCTTGTCGGCGCCCACGTCCACGGTGCGGATGGTCACGGGCAGACCCTGCATGCCTTCCACGGCGGCGCGGTAGGCCAGGTATTGTTCCTGCTCGTCTGGCAGCTTGCCCTGGCGGCCCATGAACAGGAATTCCGAACGGAACAGCCCCACGCCTACCGCACCGACCGCCAGTGCGCTGGCGGTGTCGCCGGGCTGCTCGATGTTGGCCAGCAGCTCCACGCGCTGGCCATCCAGCGTGACGGTGGGCGTGTTTTTCAGCCGCGCCAGGCGGTCGCGCTCCAGCTCGCCCTGGCGCTGCTTGAAGCGGTATTCGGCCAGCAGGATGGGCGAGGGATCGACCAGCATCACGCCCGCGTCGCCGTCGATGATGACCCAGTCGTCCTGGCGCACCAGCTGGCTGGCCGAGCGCGCGCCCACCACGGCCGGGATGTCCATGCTGCGCGCCACGATGGCGGTATGGCTGGTGCGCCCGCCCACGTCGGTGACAAAGCCCGCGAACACGCTGCGCTTGAATTGCAGCATGTCGGCGGGCGAGAGGTCGTGCGCCACCAGCACCAGCGGCGTGTCGGCGGCGCTGCCCGGCTCTGCCGCATCCGCAGGCGCAGCCGGTCCCGGCGGCGGCGCGCCCACGGGCAATGCTGCGCCGCGCAGATGGCGCATCACCCGCTCCACCACCTGCTGCAAATCGGCCTTGCGCTCGCGCAGGTAGGGGTCTTGCATTTCATCAAACTGGCGCACCAGCACTTCCAGCTGGCTGGCCAGCGCCCACTCGGCGTTGTACAGGCGCTCGTCAATCCAGCGCCGGATATCCTGGCCCAGGCTGTCGTCTTGCAGCAGCATCAGGTGCACGTCGAGCATGGCGCCCAGCTCGGCCGGGGCATCCTTGGGCATGGTCGCTTGCAGGCGTTGCAGCTCCTGCACCACCGCGTCGCGCGCCACGCGCAGGCGCCGCGCCTCGCCCGCCGCCTCGTGCGGCTGGATGAAGTAATGCGGCACATCCAGCTGGCTGGACGCCACCAGCACCGCGCGCCCAATGGCGATGCCGCGCGCCACCGCCAGGCCCTGCACGGTAAAGGTCATGCCGCTACTCGCCTTCGCCAAACTTGTCGTTGATCAGCGCCACCAGCGCGTCCATGGCCTCTTGCTCCTGCGGGCCATCGGTTTCCAGCGTGACGGTGCTGCCAATGCCTGCGGCCAGCATCATCACGCCCATGATGCTCTTGGCATTCACGCGCCGCCCGCCCTTGCTCATCCACACCTCGCACGGGTAGCTGCCCGCCAGCTTGGTGAGCTTGGCCGAGGCGCGCGCGTGCAGGCCCAGCTTGTTGCAGATGGTGATGTCGGTTTGGATCATGCAGGGTTCTCGGTGGCAGAAGGGTCGATCGGCACGGGCACGACGGCCTGGCTGCCGCCGGCCAAGGCGCGCTCGGCCATTTGCGCCAGCGGCTCGTGCCGGTAGCTCAGCGCGCGCAGCACCATGGGCAGGTTGGCGCCGGCCAGCAAACGGGTGCGCTGGCCGTCGGCCAGGCGCTGCGCCACGTTGCACGGGGTGGCGCCCAGCATGTCGGCCAGCAGCAGCACCCCGGCATCGGCGGGCAGCTGCGCCAGCGCCGCCTGGGCGTGGGCCAGGCTTTGCTCGGGCGAGGCGTGCGCCTGCACGTCCACGGCCGCCACGCTGTCGGCCAGGTCGGGAAACACGTGCAGCGCCCCCTGGCGCAAAGCCTGGGCCAAGGGGGCGTGGGCAATGATGAGGACGGCGTTCATGACGGGTGCCGATTATCGGCCCCGCCCGTGCGCGCGGCATGGGCGCACGTAATGCGCCCAACAGGCCAGGCTGATGAGGCCAAACACCCCCAGCGCCGCGCGCAGCGCATCCGCTGGCGCCAGGCCCAGGGCTTCAACGGCATCTGCCCCCAGGCCAATGCCCCACTGCACCGCGAAGATGCCCGCAAAGATGACCAGGTTGAACGCCGACAGCGCCCGCCCCGCCAGCGCCGGCGCAAAGGCCATGCCCACCACGGGCTGCACCTGCGCCGACGGGGTGCTGAGCACGCAATACAGCATCAGCAGCACGGCGCTGCCCGCCCCCCAGGCGCTGCCGCCGGCCACCAGCGCAGCCAGCGCCACGTAGCTCAGCGGCTGTATGCGCGCCACCAGCTGCTCGATGCGCACGCCGCGCGCGGCCAGGCGCGGCAGCAGCAGGCCCCAGCCCCAAAAAGCCAGCAGCATGCCCAGGTTGATGACAAACAGCCCCGCCGCCGCCTGCGCCGGTGTGTGGCCCGCCACGCGCGTCAGCCACGGCCCGGCCCACAGCGACTGAATGGCCACCATGCCGCCAAAGCTGATGGCGCCCAGCGGCGCGGCACGGCGGAAAACGGCGTGGCGCCAGATGTGGGCATAGCCTGCCTGATCCGATTTTTCTTCTGGCTTTTTCAGGCCATTTGCGCTGGATGGGTGGGCACTTTTAGCTATTAAATCAGTAGCATTCATCTGCCAGCGCGGCACCACCACGGCTATCACCGCCATGGCCAGCAGCACCAGGGTGGCCAGCCCCCAGAACAGCGCGCGCCAGCCCAGCACGGGCAGCAGCCACTGCACGGGCAGGGTGGAGGCCAGCATGCCCAGCGAGCCGGTCATCAGCATCCAGGCGTTGGCGCGCAGCTGCATGGCGGGGCTGAACCAGCGGCGGTAGCCCGTCAGCGGCGCCATCAAGCAGGCGGCCACGCCCACGCCCATGAGCACGCGCGCGGCCATCAGCCAGGCAAAGCCGCTGGCCTGCGCAAACACCACGCAGCCGGCCACGGCCACCGTCAGCAGCGCCAGAATGACGCGCTTGGGGCCATGCCGGTCCAGCCACGCGCCCAGCGGCAATTGCACGGCCGAAAAGCCTAGAAAGTAGCCCCCCGCCAGCAGGCCCAGATCGCGCGCTTGCAGGGCAAAGGTGTCGGTCAGCACGGGCGAGAGCGTGGCCGTGACCGCGCGCAGCAGCGCCGACAGGAAATACGCCCCGGCAAAGGCCAGGAACACGGCCACTGCCAGGCGGCGCGGCAGCACCTCGGCGCTGGCGTGGTCTGCCGCAGCGGGCGGGCCCTGGGTCATGCCTTGGCTCCTTTGCTTCAAGCTTTCAGGGCCAGCGCAAGCCCTGGAAAAACGCCTCGGCCACGTCCGGGCGCGGCGCGGGCGCGTACACCACGGCATGCAGCACGTCCACCGCCTCGGTGCCGGGCACGGCGCGCGCCGTCCACACGGCCTGCGCGGCCACGGCCCGGCCCTGGGCGTCTGCGCCTTGGGCCGCCACGCGCTGCGCGTGCGCCAGCGCCAGCGCGCCCGCCGGCACGAAAGGCTGGCGCTGCACCGGGCCTGCGGCCCGCATGTTGGCCAGCGTGGCCTGCTGCCAGCCGGCCAGCAGCGCATCCGGCGCACGGCGGGCGGGCAGCCGCACCGCCATCAGGGCAAAGGTGGCGCCATCGGCATCGCAGCCGGCCATGTGCAAATCGGTCGGCTCGCCGCCCAGGGGCACGGTGCGCGTGGCGCGGTCAGGCTGGCAGGGCAGCAAGGCCGCCGCGCCGGTGGGCGGCAGCGCCACTTCGCGCCAGTTGAGCGCAGGCGCACAGCCAGCGGCCAGCAGCGCCAGCAGCGCCAGCACGCCGCCAGCCAGCATTCCCGTCATGACTTGCCACATCCGCATGCGGGTCATTATCTGGCGCGCGCCAGCGCCGGGCCGCAGTGGCCCGATGCCCTTGCGCTGCGTCAAGGCAAACGCGCTGGCGCTGCCTACACTGCTTTTCGCGCATTCAGCCGCCCCACGCAATGCGCCCGCCTCAGAGGCACCGGCATGGGCCAGCGCCAGGCGGCTGGGCACAAGGAGCATCCGCCATGAAACTGTCCGTCTTGAGCTTGGCCGCCGCCCTGGCCGCCACCCCCGCCCTGGCCTGGGAAGTGACCCTGCTGGACACCACCCAGCCCATGACCGAGCGGCGCATCACCAGCGCAGAGCTGGGCATCCAGACCGTCAAGCCGTTCACGGTGACCACGCGCTTGCTGCACGGCGGGCGGCAAGAAGGTGTGAGCCTGGTGGAAATCGACACCGGCGCCATGGTCATCACCGTGGTGCCCACGCGCGGCATGAACGTGCTCAAAGCCGTGGCCGGCGATGTGCGGCTGGGCTGGGATTCGCCCGTGAAGGAAGTGGTCAACCCCGCTTTCATTGAGCTCAATGGCCGCAACGGCCTGGGCTGGCTGGAAGGCTTTAACGAGCTGGTCACGCGCTGCGGCTTTGAATGGGTGGGCCACCCCGGCACCGACACCAACGGCGACATGCTTACCCTGCACGGGCTGGCGTCCAACATTCCCGCCTCCAAGGTGGTGCTGAGCATTGACGACAAGCCGCCGCACACCATTCGCTTGAAAGGCGTGCTGCGCGAGCAGGCGTTCAAGAAAGTGGACTTTCTGGTGGACACCGAGCTGCGCACCACCCCCGGCGCTACCGCCTTTACCGTGCACGACCGCCTGACCAACCAGGGCGACTACGCCAAGGAATACCAGGCGCTGTACCACACCAACTTTGGCCCGCCGCTGCTGGAAGAAGGCGCGCGCTTTGCCGCACCCGTGCGCGAGGTCTCGCCCTTTAACGACTACGCCAAGAAAGACCTGGCCACCTGGCAGACCTACCGCGGCCCCACGCGCGACTATGACGAGATGGTCTACAACGTCTTTCCCTACGGCGACGCGCAGGGCAACACCCTGGCGGTGCTGCACACGGCCAACGGCGGCAAAGGCATCAGCATGGCCTACAACGTCAATCAGCTGCCCGCCTTCTCGCTGTGGAAGAACACCGACACCAACGGCCAGGGCTACGTCACCGGGCTGGAGCCGGGCACCAGCTTTTCCTACAACCGCCGCTACCAGCGCGACCTGAAGCTGGTGCCCACCATCGGCCCGAAGGAAACGCGCGACTTTGAAATCACCTACACCTTGCTGGACAGCAAGGCCAAGGTGGACGAGGCGCTGGGGCGCGTTCACACCATTTTGGCCGGGCGCCCCACCAGCGTGCGGCAAGAGCCGCTGGTCAAGCTTCCCTGAAGGGGTTTGCACCAACAAAAAGGCGCCCCACATAGGCGCCTTTTTTTGGCTGGCGGCGCGACGGCAGAGGTTGTGCGTCTACAGGGCAGCCCAGCCAAACAGGCGGCGGTTGGCCGCTTTGAAGCTGAAGTCGGACACCAGGCCAATGACGCCGATGGTGATGATGCCGAAGATGATCTGCCCGGTGTTGAGCAGCGCCTGGCTGTCCACGATCATGTGGCCAATACCGCTGGATGAGCCGATCAGCTCGGCCACGATGACGTAAGTCCACGCCCAGCCCAGCACCAGACGCAGGGTTTCGGCCATTTGCGGCGCCGCGCCGGGAATGAGCACGCGGCGCACCACGCTGGTGCCGCTGGCACCCAGGGTGTAGGCCGCCTCCACCAAATCTTTGCGTGCGCTGCCCACGGTGACAGCCACCATGAGCACGATCTGAAAGAACGAGCCGATAAAGATGACCAGCAGTTTTTGCAGCTCGCCAATGCCCGCCCACAGAATGAGCAGCGGAATAAAGGCCGAGGCTGGCAGGTAGCGGCAAAAGCTGATGAACGGCTCCAGGAACGCTTCCACCGGCTTGTACGCACCCATGGCAATGCCCAGGGGCACGCCAATGGTCGCCGCCAGGGCAAAGCCGCCCAGCACGCGCCAGACGGTCATGCCGATGTCCTTGAGAAAGCCGAACTCCGTGAACAGGGCCACGCCTTCCTTGAGCATCGTCACCGGGCTGGCCAGGAACGTAGGCGAGACATGGCCGCCCAGGGTGAAAAAAGCCCAGACGGCAAAGAACAGCACGAAAAAGGCCAGCCCGAGCGTCACGCGGGCACGGGCGGACACGGGCGCCAGCGGGCGAAGCCCGCGTCGGGAGGCAGAAGGGTTCATCTGGCGCTTGTGGGGCAGCGTGGCTGGCGCGCGCGGGCCACCCCTTGGCGGCCCGGCGAAAGCGGCAGGCGCTTACTGGATGAAGCGCGTGTCCACCATGGGGCCGAAGTCTTCGGGCATCTTGCGGATCACACCCGACTCCAGCAAGATGGCTGCGGCCTGCTTCATGAAGCCCTGGATTTCACCTGCGAAGAACTTGCGGTTTTCCTCGCGGTCCGACCAGCGCAGCAGCGCGGCCGACTCGGCAAACTGCGCGCCCGTTTGCTTGACGGCCGCCCCCATGATCTCGTAAGACTTGGCAGGCTCGGCCTTGATCATGTCGAGCGCCTCAAAGAAAGCGTTGGTCAGCCCTTGCGCGGCTTTCGGATTGGCTTGCAGCCACTTGGGCGAGCAGCCGAAGGTGTCGATCACGGAGGGGTATTCCACCGTGGTCGCCAGCACCTTGCCCGACGAGGGGTTGGCGCGGATGGTGGACAGATAAGGCTCGTAGCTGACGGCGGCATCGTTGCGGCCCGATACGAAGGCTTGTGCGGCGGGCTGCGGCTCCAGCGCCACGGTGTTGACATCCTTGAGGCTGATGCCGTTCTTGTTCAGCATCCAGGCCAGGAAGAAGTGCGGCGTGGTGCCGGGCGCGCTGACGGCGATGGTCTTGCCTTTCAGCCCCGCAAAGTCCTTGATGTCGCCGCGCACCGCAATGCCGTCGGCACCGTGGGACTTGTCGATGAGAAAGATTTGCGTGATGGGCACACCGTTGACGGTCCAGGACACATGCGACTGCACCGCCGTGGCCGCGCACTGAATGGCGCCGGAGGCCAGGGCCAGATGGCGGTCCTTCTGCGGAATCATCTTGATTTCCACGTCCAGGCCATGCTTTTTGAACAGGCCCGTTTTCTCTGCCAGCGTCAGCGGGCCATAGCCTGTCCAGCCTGACATGCCGATGGTCAGCTTGGTTTGCGCATGCGCAGCGCCAGCGGCAGCCAGCAGGCCGGCAGCAAGAAAAGTCAGGGGTTTGAGCAAGCGCTTCATCGGCAGGCACTCCATCGCAGAGAGATCCAGGTTTCGGTCAGGGGAAAACGAGGTGGCGCGCGGGCCTGGCCCGCGCAAAGCCGCTGATTCTAGGCCAGAGGTTTCGCCCACAATCGGCGGGTTTGCCCTTGCTGCCTGCTTGCCAACCGTGACCAACCCCTCTTTTGCCGACCAGCCCGCCGCCATCTTGCGCGAGGTGTTTGGCTACGACAGTTTTCGCGGCCAGCAGGCGCAGATCGTGGCGCATGTCACAGGCGGCGGCGATGCCCTGGTGCTCATGCCCACGGGCGGGGGCAAGTCGCTGTGCTATCAGGTGCCGGCCATTGCGCGCCAGCGCGCCGGGCGCGGGGTGACGCTGGTGATTTCGCCCCTGATCGCGCTGATGCACGACCAAGTGGGCGCGCTGCACGAGGCAGGGGTGGCGGCGGCCTTTCTCAATTCCACCCAGGACTGGGCGCAAACGCAAGGTGTGGAGCGCCAGCTGCTCAGTGGCGAGCTGACCTTGCTGTACGCCGCGCCCGAGCGCGTGGCCACGCCGCGCTTTCTGGGCCTGCTGGATACGCTGCACGCGCGGGGGCTGCTGAGCCTGTTTGCCATTGACGAGGCGCACTGCGTGAGCCAGTGGGGGCACGACTTTCGCCCCGAATACCGGCAGCTGACGGTGCTGCACGAGCGCTGGCCCAGCGTGCCGCGCATCGCCCTGACGGCCACGGCCGATGCGATCACGCGCGCCGACATCGTGGAGCGGCTGCAGCTGCAAGACGCGCAGCAATTCGTCAGCAGCTTTGACCGCCCCAACATCAGCTACACCATCGTGGAGAAGAAAGACGCCACGCGCCAGCTGCTGCAGTTCATTGAAAACGAGCACGCTGGCGAAGCAGGCATCGTCTATTGCCAGTCGCGCCGCCGCGTGGAAGAGCTGGCGCAGACCTTGTGCGCGCACGGCATCGACGCCCTGCCCTACCACGCCGGGCTGGACGCGGCCACGCGCCAGCACAACCAAGACCGCTTCTTGCGCGAAGACGGCCTGGTGATGTGCGCCACCATTGCCTTTGGCATGGGCATCGACAAGCCCGACGTGCGCTTTGTGGCCCACGTGGACATGCCCAAGAACATCGAAGGCTATTACCAGGAAACCGGCCGCGCCGGGCGCGACGGCCTGCCCTCGCAAGCCTGGATGGCCTACGGCCTGCAAGACGTGGTGAACCAGCGCCGCATGATCGACGAAAGCCCGGCGGAAGACGGCTTCAAGCAAGTCATGGTGGGCAAGCTCGACGCCCTGCTGGCCCTGGCCGAGGCCACCGACTGCCGCCGCGCGCGCCTGCTGGCCTACTTTGGCGAGGCCATGGCCTCGCGCCCCCGCCCCCAGGCCCACGCTGGCGAGGCGGCCAGCGGCCCCTACTGCGGCAATTGCGACAACTGCCTGCACCCACCCGCCACCTGGGACGCCACCGACGCCGCGCGCAAGCTGCTGTCGGCCATCTACCGCGCGCGGCAGGCCAGCGGCATTGGCTTTGGCGCGGGGCACGTCATGGACATCGTGCGCGGCAAGGCCACGGACAAGATGGCGCAGTTTGGCCACGACCGCCTGCCCACCTTTGGCGTGGGCGCCAGCTACACCGAGCCGCAGCTGCGCAGCGTGCTGCGCCAGCTCATCGCCCTGGGCGCGCTGCACGTGGACGCGCAGGCCTACAACACCCTGGTGCTGCTGGACGCGGCCCGCCCCATCCTCAAGGGCGAGCAAGCCGTGCGCTTGCGCGCCGACACCCGCGCTGCCACCGCCGCCGCCAAAGGCCGCCAGCGGGCAGACCGCGCTACGCGCGGCACCCGCGCCGGCCAAGCCAGCCCCGCCGCCGCCGAGCTGGATGCCGCCGCCCAGCAGCGCTTTGCCGCGCTCAAGGCCTGGCGGGCCGAAGTGGCGCGCGCGCACAACCTGCCGGCCTACGTCATCTTTCACGACACGACCTTGGCCGCCATTGCCGAGCGCGCCCCGCAAACGCTGGAAGACTTGCAGGACATCAGCGGCGTCGGCGCCACCAAACTGGAACGCTACGGCCAGGAAGTGCTTCGCGCGGCGGCGGCCACGCCCTGAAAGGGCGCTTGCCCTTGCGGCCAGCGCCCCTGGCTGGCTGCTTTCGTTACGATTTTTTCGATTTCCTTCAGGGTGCCGCCGTTAGGATTGCCGACTGTTTTTCCAGGAGATACAAAGACATGGCACTTCACTTCGGCAAACGAGAAAACGACTCTTCTTCCCCCGCCCGCGCGCCGGGCGTGCTCGGCGGCGGCACCCTGGGTGCGGCTGCACCGGCTGCCGTGCCTGCTGCACAGCCCTTTGCCAGCCCCGTGAGCACGGCCAGCCCCGCTGCCGCCGCAGCCGAAAGCGGTGCCAAGCTCACCGTTGGCCCCAACATCAAGCTCAAGGGCGTGGAAATCACCGACTGCGACACTCTGGTCGTGGAAGGCACCGTGGAAGCCACCATGGACTCGCGCGTGATCCAGATTGCCGAAACCGGCGCCTTCAAAGGCTCTGCCGACATCGACATCGCCGAAGTGCGCGGCACGTTCGACGGCACCCTCACTGTGCGCGACAAGCTGGTGATCTTCTCTACCGGCAAGGTCACGGGCAAGATCCGCTATGGCAAGATCGTGATCGAAGAAGGAGGCCAGCTTTCGGGTGAGATCACGTTCGGTACGTCAGACAGCAAAGGCGCGGCCAGCGCCAAGAGCAGCAGCGCCGCAGCGGCTTCCTGATCCCGCCCGCATTCCGCGGCCTGGCAGGCCGCGTCAGGCCGCCTGGGCGGCCTTTTTGTTTTGGGCCGCGGCCTGCGCGGGCTTGGGCGCCTGCGCCAGCGACGCGCCCACCACGCGCGGCCAGGTGCAGGGCGCGGATTTTCATGCCGCAGAGCTGCTGCAAAGCGAAGGCAACCGCATCACCCTGGCCGCCATGCGCGCCAACATGGACAGCCTGATGCACCTGGCCGACAAGCTCTACCGCCGCAACCCGGCCGAGTGGCGCAAAAGCGCCTCCACGCGCGAAGCGGCGCTGGCGGCCATCCAGACCGCACTGGCCGGCGGCCAGCCCTGGGCGCCGCTGGCCGGGCAGCGCGACGTGGCGGCGCTATCGCTGGCCCTGTCCCCCGCCTTTGGCGGCGACCGCGTGGCCGCCTTCATCATCGCCTGCGCCGACACCATCGTCACCGCACATGGCGGCAAGCGCGAGTTCTATTACCTCGACGGCATTGACCCGCAGCACCTGTACAACGCCGCACGCAACATGGAAACGGCGCTGTGGGTGCTGAACACGCGCAAGAACCTGCAAGGCAAGCCGCTGCTGCTGGCCAACGAGATCGGGCCGGATGCGCGCAACCTCAGCTTCGAGCGCGAATTCGGCAAGATCATTGGCCGGCTCGACCTGCTGGCCAGCCACATGACCGAGCGCCACCGCCGCTCCGTCATCGGCTATGCCCAGGGGCTGCTGGCCGGGCCGGTGCTGGCCTTCCTGCCGGTCAAATAAAAGAAAAGGCCCAGCAGGCCAAAGGCTGCGCGCGCGTGCGCAGCCCCGCAGATACCCGCACCCATTCCAGCCTCTTTGTGGCATGCTGGCCTGCCCCCTGCCGTGAACAGAGCAGGCACAGAGGAGACAGCGCAGGCCATGGACAGCACCCCCACGTTCGACCACATCATCATCGGCGCCGGCACGGCAGGCTGCCTGCTGGCCAACCGCCTTTCACGCAACCCCGCCAAGCGCGTGCTGCTGCTGGAAGCCGGCGGGCCGGACAACTACCACTGGATTCACATCCCCGTGGGCTACCTCTACTGCATTGGCAACCCGCGCACCGACTGGCTGTTTCACACCGAGCCAGCCGCGGGCCTGAACGGCCGCAGCCTGCGCTACCCACGCGGCAAGGTGCTGGGCGGGTGCAGCAGCATCAACGGCATGATCTACATGCGCGGGCAGTCGCGCGATTACGACCAGTGGGCCCAGCTCACCGGCGAAGACGCCTGGCGCTGGGACAACTGCCTGCCCGACTTCATGGCGCATGAAGATCACTACAGATTGGATAGCGCCTCGCGCGCACCAGACAAGCGCAAACTGGCTATTTCACCTGAATTTCAGCGCCTGCACGGCCACGGCGGCGAATGGCGCGTGGACAAGCAGCGCCTGCACTGGGACGTGCTGGACGCCTTCGCCGCCGCCGCGCAAGAAGCGGGCATTGCCGCCACCGACGACTTCAACACCGGCAACAACGAAGGCGTGGGCTATTTCGAGGTCAACCAGAAAGCCGGCTGGCGTTGGAACGCGGCCAAGGCCTTTTTGCGCCCGGCGCTCACGCGCCCCAACCTCACGCTGTGGACACAGGCGCAAGCCGCGCGGCTGCTGATCGAGCGCAGCGCACACGCGGGCGGCGCGCTGCGCTGCACCGGCGTGCAGGTGCGCACCTCCAGTGGCATGGTCAGTGCCCGCATTGCCGAAGGCGGCAGTGTCGTGCTCAGCAGCGGTGCCATTGGTTCGCCGCAGCTGCTGCAACTGTCGGGCATCGGCCCAGCCCCGCTGCTGCAACAGCACGGCATCGACGTGCTGGCCCACCTGCCCGGCGTGGGCGCCAACTTGCAAGACCACCTGCAAATCCGCAGCGTCTACAAAGTCAGCGGCGCGCCCACCCTCAACCAGCTGGCCGCCACCGCCTGGGGCAAGGCCCACATCGGCCTGCAATACCTGCTGCGCCGCCGCGGCCCCATGAGCATGGCCCCCAGCCAGCTGGGCGCCTTCACCCGCTCATCACCCGCCCACACGTGGCCCAACATCCAGTACCACGTGCAGCCCCTGAGCCTGGACGCCTTTGGCGAGCCGCTGCACCGCTTTGCCGCCATCACCGCCAGCGTGTGCAACCTCAACCCCACCAGCCGGGGCACCGTACACATCCGCAGCCCGCGCTTTGACGACGCCCCCGCCATCGCCCCCAACTACCTGTCCACCGACGAAGACCGCCAGGTCGCTGCCGACAGCCTGCGCGTGACCCGCCGCATCATGGCCCAGCCCGCCATGGCCCGCTACGCGCCCGAGGAATACAAGCCCGGCGCGCAATACCAAAGCGACGAGGAACTGGCCCGCCTGGCCGGCGACATTGCCAGCACCATCTTCCACCCCGTGGGCACCACCGCCATGGGCGCCGACGGCAACGCGCAAGCCGTGCTCACCCCGCGCCTGCAACTGCGCGACGGCACCGGCGGCGTGGTGCAGGGCCTGCACGTGGTCGATGCCGGCGCCATGCCCACCATCACCAGCGGCAACACCAACAGCCCCACGCTCATGATGGCCGAGAAAGCCGCGCGCTGGATCACCAGCGCCTGAAACGCCAGCAAACACACACATGAAGCTATAATTTAAATAGCTTAAAACCCTTATAAAACGCGCGCGAATGCCATTTTTGATCGCATGCTGAACCCGGCGCAGCCCGCCCCCTACCGACCGCCCCTGTGGCTGCCCGGCGGCCACGCCCAGACCATCTGGCCCGCGCTGCACGCGCGCCGCGTGCATGGCCCGCCCGTGCGCTACCAGCGCCAGCGCTGGCACACGCCCGATGGCGACTTCATCGACGTGGACTGGCTCGACAGCCCCGCCCCGCCCGCCGCCCCCCTGCTCGTGCTGTTTCACGGCCTGGAAGGCTCCTCGCACAGCCACTACGCACTGGCCTTTGCCAGCTGGGCGCGTGCGCGCGGCTGGCGCTTTGCCGTGCCGCACTTTCGCGGCTGCTCCGGCGCCATCAACCACGCCCCGCGCGCCTACCACTCGGGCGACCATGAAGAAATCGGCTGGATGCTGGCGCGCTTTGCCCGCCACAGCGCCGGCGCACCGCTGCTGGCTGTGGGCGTATCGCTGGGCGGCAACGCCCTGCTGCGCTGGGCAGGCGAAACCGGGCACAGCGCCACACAGCGCGTGGCCGCCCTGGCCGCCGTGTGCGCCCCGCTCGATTTGGCCGCCGGCGCCCGCGCCATCGACCACGGCTTCAACCGGCAGGTCTATGCCCGCATGTTCCTGCGCACCATGAAAGCCAAGGCCCGCGCCAAGCTCGCGCAACACCCCGGCCTGTTCAACCCTGCGCGCCTGGCCGCCGCACGCGGACTGCAAGCCTTTGACGACGTGTTCACCGCCCCCCTGCACGGCTTTGCCAGCGTGCACGATTACTACCGCCGCGCCAGCGCCAAGCCGCTGCTGCCCGCCATCGGCGCACCCGCACTCGTGCTCAACGCGCGCAACGACCCCTTCGTGCCCGCCGCCAGCCTGCCCACGCCCGCCCAGGCCAGCCGCAGCGTCACCCTGTGGCAGCCCGCCAGCGGCGGCCACGTCGGCTTTGCCCAGGGCCTGCCGCCCGGCCACATCGGCTGGCTGCCCCGCGCCGTAGGCGGCTGGCTGGCCCAGCACACGGGCATGACCGACAATGCATAAGCCTTTCCCAAGGCCACCCACGAGCAGCCCCTCAAAACCCACGCCATGCAAACCACACTGGCGCCCGAATACGCCCACACCCCCGCCGGCCAGCAGGCCGAAGCCATCCTGCGCCAATGCGTGCACTGCGGCTTTTGCACCGCCACCTGCCCCACCTACCAACTGCTGGGCGACGAGCTGGACGGCCCACGCGGGCGCATCTACCTCATCAAGCAGGTCCTCGAAGGCCACCAGCCCACACGCGACACCCAGCAGCACCTGGACCGCTGCCTGAGCTGCCGCAACTGCGAAACCACCTGCCCCAGCGGCGTGCGCTACGGCCAGCTGCTGGACATTGGCCGCCAGGCCGTAGACGCCCAAGTGCCCCGGCCCGCCGCCGAAGCCCGTGCGCGGCGCCACCTGCGCGCAGGCCTCACATCCCCCCTGTTCGGCCCCGCCATGCGGCTGGGCCAGGCCGTGCGCGGCCTCCTGCCCGCCACCCTGCGCGCCAAAGTGCCCGAACGCCGCCCCCCCGGCCCCTGGCCCACGCGCCAGCACCCCACCAAAGTGCTGCTGCCGCTAGGCTGCGTGCAGCCCAGCATGGCCCCCGGCATCAACACCGCCACCGCCCGCGTGCTTGATGCCGCCGGCATCCAGTGCCTGCGTCCGTCCGGGCAAGGCTGCTGCGGCGCCATCGCCCAGCACCTGTCCGACCCCGAAGGCGCCCTGCGCCACGCCCGCGCCAACATCGACGCCTGGTGGCCCCACATCGACAGCGGCCAGGCCCAGGCCATCGTCAGCAATGCCAGCGGCTGCGGCCTCATGCTCAAGGACTACGGCCACCTGCTCGCCCACGACCCCGCCTACGCCACCAAAGCCGCGCGCGTGAGCGAACTCACGCGCGACCTCAGCGAGCTGCTGCCCAGCATCGCCCCGGCCCTGGCCAGCCGCCTGCGCCCGCCCCCCGGCCCGCTGGCCTGGCACCCGCCCTGCACCCTGCAGCACGGCCAGCGCCTGCGCGGCCTGGTGGAGCAGCACCTGCGCGAACTGGGCTTTGACCTGCGCCCCGCCACACAAGAAGCCCACCTGTGCTGCGGCTCCGCCGGCACCTACTCCGTGCTGCAACCCGCCCTGGCCAACCGCCTGCGCGAACGCAAGCTCGGCCACCTGCTGGGCGACACCACCGCCGACCAGCCCCGCATGATCTTGTCAGCCAACATCGGCTGCATCACCCACCTGCAAGCCGGCACCCCCGTGCCCGTGCGCCACTGGATCGAGGCGCTGGACGAAGCACTGCTCCAGGAGCGCATTTGAGCTACATATTTAATAGCTTAATCCCCTTGTCTATCAAGCGCGAATAGCCTTTTCCCCTTACCTTGAAACTTGGTGCACCCCACACGCCCAGCGCCACACCCTCGGGCTGGCACATAGGTAGCGCTCCCAGCTGGTAGTGTTCCCAGTCAGTATTGCTGGCAGCTAGCGGCACGCCGATCGATTCCTGATACTGGATGCGAATTTCTGTCACACATCCATCCGTTTGCTTTCAGGAAGACGCAAGGCATACCCATGCAAGTTACTGGCGCCCGATCTGCTCCGCACTTCTCCGGCTTTGACGCCGTTTCACCCCCGCCCGCTCCCGAAGCCCCAGCAGCAGCGCCCGCTCCCGAAGCGGCACCAGCGCCCGCCCAGAGCCATCCCGCCGGCGGCAAAGGCCCATTGCGCGCAGACGATGCTGCCCCCGCCGCTGCCCAGCCCACACGCCAAATACCCGACTGGGTGCCCGGGCAACCACCTGCGCCCATGGGCCTGGCGCCCGAGGCAAGCGCACCTGCCCCCGCCCACGACCCCCTGCAGGCGCCACAGGCGCCCCAAAGCCCACCGCGCCAGTGGCACATGCACTTGCAGCATGCCCCTGCCAGCGCCCCGCCCCCTTCGGCAGAACACGCCGGCCACCGGCCCACCCCCATTGCCCAAGCTGCTGCCCAGGCCGCTGCCACCGCCCCGGCAGCGCCTGCCGCCCCCAAGGCCGATCCGATGGAGATTGCGGCGCTGGAGCTGATGCTGGCCGAGCCTGAAAACCAGGAAATGATTCGCCACTTTGGCGGCGAGCGCAAACCCCTGCCCACCTGGACCACTGTCGGCCAAGGCATCGAGGCGCGCTACGGCCAGGACCTGGGCAGCCGCCTGTACCAGCTGCAAAACGCCCAGCGCGCAGTCGAAACCGAGTTCTTCAACGCCATGGATGCGGCCAGGCAGGCTGAGCTGCCGCGCCTGCCGCAGCATCCCATGTCCATGCGGCGTAACGAACCCGCGCCTGAAAGCGGTGTGCCCGGCTGGGTGTACAAGCCAGGCGATGGGCATTGGGATGGCAGCGGCCCCAGCTGGGCATTCGACCCCGCCGCCTTCGCACGCACCTATGCCCAGGGCGACAGCCCCGCGCAGCGCGCCTTTGCCCACTTGCACGGCAATGATCCCGTGCGCCGTCCCCCCGCCCGCAATACCGAAGAAGGCGACACAAACAGCTGGTCGCTCAATGGCCGCACGCTGGTGCTGGGAAGAAAGATCGACCGCCGTGAGGAAGGTCTGACAAGTGATTCCGTTGCCGCTTCGCAAAACGGTACACCCGACTGGGCGCCCTCGCGCGTGCAACGCCCCGACACCCAGCTTGACCCAGACCGCATCACCAAACTGCACAATAAGGAGTTCGTCTGGTTCGACCCCCAGCTGGGCTTTGTCACCGATGAGGCCAACCTGCGCGAAAGCTGGATTGACCGGGCGTTTCCAGCCATCGTCGGCGGCGTCATGTCTGTCATGAGCATGGGCGCGGCCAGCGCTGCCATGGGCATTACCGCTGGCTCAACCGCCACGGTGGGTCAAAGCATGGTGTTGGGCGCCGTTGGCAACGCCACCATGCAGGTGGTCAGCTCTGGCGGGCGGCTGAACTTTGGCAGCCTGCTGCAAGCCACCCTCTCGGCCGGGCTGAGCAACAGCCTGATGCGCATACCCGGTCTGCAAAACCTGGGCGCCAGCCAAAACCTGAGCGAGCGCCTGATGGGCCATCTGGGCAGAGCCGGTGTGCAAGGCGTCATTCAGCAAGTAAACGGCGGCAGCTTTCGCGATGGCTTTGTCAACAGCGCCCTCTCCAGCGTGGCAGGCGAAGTGACACAACATCTGAATGTGCAGATTGACCAGATGCAGGGCTTGAGCGCGCATGAAAGCAGCACCTTGCGCCTGCTGGCACGTGCCGCTGGCAGCGCCCTGCGCGTGGCCGGCAGCGGCGACCCTGCCGCCGGCTTTGCCAATGATTTCCTAACCGGCATCCTGGGCGATGCCATGCAAAACCAAGCCACTGGCGCGCGCGCCCAAGGCCAGGCCCAGCAGGAAGCCGCTGCCCAAGCGCAACCCGGCCAAACGCCTGCGGCCAACAGCACCGTCACCGTAGGAAGAGGTGACACACTCGAACAACTGGCCCGCACGCACTACGGCGAGAACTGGCGCGCAGGCCTGACAGCGCTGGTCGCCGCTAACCCCGGGTTGCGCACCAACCGCTGGGGCAGCCCCCTCATCACACCGGGGCAGACACTGAATGCGCCCTCACTGCAAGGCCTGAGCGCCGAGCAACTGGCCCGCTTGGGCCACACAGGCGGGCAAATCATTGGCCGCAACAGCCAAGGCCTGAACGCACGCGCGCAATGGCTGGCTGCGCAGCAGGCGCGGGCCGCCGCACAGGCAGCAGCCAGGCAGCAACCCCAGGGCATGAGCCCGGACGAAGCCCACGCCCGCTACATGGCTGGCGGCAGCAGAAGCGACAGCTACCAAAGGGCGCTGGGGGAGAACTACCGGACGACTTGGCACACGCCCGCTGCCTCACGGCCTGGCAGCAGTGCCCTCACACAAACGCTCAGCGACATTGCCGCCCGCACAGCAGGCGCCATCACAGGCACTGCGGGCAGTTTTGCCGACATGGCCGAGGGCAGCTGGCGCGTCGTGCGCAACAGTGCTTTGCAGGTCGGCGACATCCTCACCTTTGGCTACAACCATGACCACCCTGTCATGCAGCAGGCCTGGAGCGAGCAGCAGCAGCTGGGCCAAAGCATCGTCACCGCCATGCTCAGCCCGCGCGAGACCACCAGCCGCGCCATAGAAAGCGTGGTCAACCGCTACGAAGCGGCCATGAGGATAGAAGACCCGTATGCGCAAAGCCAGGCGCTGGGGCGGCTATTCAATGATGTGGGGCAGGCGGCATTGGGGCTGGGATACAGCTCACCGTCAGTGTTCAGGTCCGGAATGGCTTTGGGGCGGGCCATTGGGGAAAATGCGTTTACGGGGCCGCCTGCTGGCAGCCGGTGGGCGCAAAGAGGGGCCGTTGGGGATTTGGGAGTAGGGAATGCTGCCAGAGGGGACAGCGATATGCCTGGCTCTGCGGCGCGAGTTTTGGGTGCGTCAAGAGAAGAGGCTGTCGCAAATGCTGTTGGCGGAGTGCGATCTGGAGAGATCATTAGAACTACGAGGGGACGAACTGACGTGGATGTTATTGATCCAGCAGGAAATCTTTATGCAGTCGGAGGGCCGGCAAAAGCAAACAACATGGGAAATTTTATTCGTGGACTAATGATTTACTCTGAAACTGCGGCAGCCAGAGGGGTTAATGCCTATTTTTACTACGCACCCAATACACCTCAGACAGTCATTGATGCCGCAATCAGGGTGCTCGGGCCAAAATTTGTCAAGCCTATTCCTTAAAAGCTATCATGGCATCATTTACATATACAGTTTGGTCAAATTCACCACCAACACATATAATGCAAAAACTTCAAAAAGTTTTTGAAAAAATAAATTACTCACTGAGAAACCCCGCTTCAGAAAAGATTCATTGTTGGTTGCCAAATGAAAATCAAATTGACGCTTCAGAGCTTCATAATTTTTTAGAGCACTTACCTTTTGGAGTGCAATGGTGGAGGGGGAATGATGATATCTATGTTTCCATTGAAAATGAATTTATAGTTGGCGGGTATACTTGCCGTATAACGCTTGTCGGTCTGACGCGCCAAGAGCAGGCAGAACTTGCAAAGTTATTAATCGAAAATATAACACCGGAAAAGAATCAATTTCCGGATGATTTTTTTGTTTTTGGTTTAAGTGCTCAATAACATTTAACACATGTAGGAGAAAATTCTTAGACAGCAATTCGCTCAAGTTCTCGCCGACAGCAATTATCAGGGCAAGATAAAATTCTTCTATTCGCTTCCGCAAGGAAATAATACAAAATCATTGCTCTCAAGCACACCAGGCTCGCCCCACATGCATCGCTCACGTCACGATCGGCCCAAGCGGCACGGCAGATAGCCTGAGTTTGCCTGTTGTAATTTACTTGGTTATAATATTGTTTCAGTCTATTGCAGCGACCATGACGTGCGAGCCGGCACTGGCGACCATATATATTGGAAGTAACGCTCATGCACTGCGATGAGCTGCGACTTTGTTCCTGAGCCTTTAGAAGGTGAGGATTTTTTACGTCACAGCACATGGACATAAAGAAAAGGGAGTTTCAATGAAGAATAAGACGGCTCATTTGGCACCGCTGTTTCTGGTCACGGCATTGCTGGCGGCGTGTGGAGGCGATGGTGCCGCTGAGGCAGTGGCGGACAGCGGCGGAAGCGATGGAGCTGCCGCGCCCGTGGCGGGCGTACCAGCG